>JAEUHD010000209.1 GCA_016793645.1 Verrucomicrobiales bacterium | reverse complement strand
GCGAAGGGACAGCCGCGTGGAGTGGCCGCTCTGGCTCGCCGTCGCGGGACTCATGCTCGTGGGTGCCGCCTTCATCTTCTCGGCCACCGGCGCCGCCGATGCCGCCGCACGACTGCCCTGGTGGCGGTTCCGCGTGGTCGGTCAAATCCTGGCCTATCTCCTGGGCGTCGGCATCGTTGCTGTCCTGTGCCTCGTGGACTACAGCCGCCTCGCGCGCTGGTCGCTCGTCGCGTACTGGGTCTCCATCGTGCTGCTGCTGGCGGTCACCCTGTTCGGAGTATCCCGCCTCGGCGCCCGCCGCTGGCTCGACTTCGGCATGATCCAGTTCCAACCCAGTGAACTGGCCAAGCTCACCTTCCTCTTCGCCCTCGCCAATTTCCTGTCGCGGCCACCGGGGGAACTGTCCTCCCCGGCCCTGTTCGCCAAGGCGCTCGGGATGACGCTGCTGCCCTTTGGACTGATCCTGAAACAGCCGGATCTGGGTTCGGCCCTGGTCTTCCTCCCCGTCGCCCTCGCCATGATGTTCGTCGCCGGGGTGCCGCGCCGGTTCCTGGCGCGTTTCCTCGGGGGGGGCGCCTTTCTCGTGGCCCTCATCCTCGTCGACGTCCTTTTCGCACCGCCCGGCTGGCGCTTCGTGAAGCTGGAGGAATACCAGAAACAGCGGCTGCTGGTGTATTTCGGACTCGAATTCGCCCCGCGAAACGCCACCCCGGCCGAGCGACTGCTCGCCAAGACCGAGCAGGAGAACAAGAGCTACAACGTCCGCCAGGCGCTCATCTCCGTCGGCAGCGGGGGCCTCACCGGCAAGGGCTGGCGCGAGGGCACCCAAAGCGCGCTCGGCTACCTGCCCCGCGCCGTGGCCCACAATGATTTCATTTTTTCCGTCATCGCCGAGGAGAAGGGATTCCTCGGCAGCGTGATGGTCCTCACTCTCTACGGCCTGGTGCTCTTCAGCGGTCTTCGGATCGCAGCCCGGGCCCGGGACCGCCTCGGCCGACTGCTGGCCGTGGGCGTCGTCACTCTGCTGTTCACGCATGTCTTCGTGAACATAGGCATGAACATAAGACTGGTGCCGGTCACGGGCATCCCGCTGCCCCTGCTCAGTGCGGGGGGAACTTCAGTGCTCTGCTCCCTGATCGCCATCGGCATTCTGCAAAACATTCACCTGCACCGGCGTCATTTCTGACGCCCCTCATTCCATGAGCCAGCAAACCTTCAAACGCAACCGGGGCCCGATGCGCTTCAAACCCGCGCACGGACTCACCTCCCCCAAGGCCAACCGCGCCGCGGCCCATGCACGCGCCGGAGCCATCGGGGAAAAAACCGGGGATGACACCCTCTTCGACCGCCGCCGCCACGAGGCGGAAATCCGCCGTGCCGAGAATCTCGCCGCCGGCCTTCCCGAGGACGCCCAGGAAACCGCCGAGGAGGCGCCCGCGTCCGGACGCGACCAGCGATTCCGCTCCCCCGGACTCGCCGATTCCGAGGATTCCGATTCCGAGACACAAGCGTCGGCCACCCCCGAAACCCCGCCCACGCCAAAGCCCGGACGCCGCGGCGGAAGCTTCATGGACAAGGCCAAGGCCGCCGTCAAGGAGGTGGTCAAGAAGGTCCGCAAGCTCATCCAGCCCGAGGAAAAGCGGAACATCGAGGTGATCATCAACGCGGAACCCCTCGAGACCCGTGTCGCCGTCCTCGAGGAATCCCGCCTCGACGATTTCACGGTCGAACGCACCAACACCGAACGCCTGGTCGGCAGCGTGTACAAGGGCAAGGTTCGCAACCTGGAGGACGGCCTCAAGGCGGCCTTTGTGGACATCGGCTTCGACAAGAACGCCTTCCTCCACTACTGGGACATCATCCCGAACAACTTCGACTCCAGCGTCGAACTGGTCGAGCGCGAGGACCGCAAGCGCAACCGCAAGGACAAGCCCAAGATCACCACGAAGGACGTCCCCAAGCTCTATCCCGTCGGCAGCGAGATCATCGTGCAGGTCACCAAGGGCCCCATCGGAACCAAGGGCCCCCGAGTCACGACGAACCTCGCGCTGCCCGGACGCTACCTCGTCCTGCTGCCCAACTCCGACCAGTGCGGCATCAGCCGCAAGATCGAGGATCCCGCGGAGCGCCAGCGCCTGAAGAAGATCCTCCGCGAACTCACGCTGCCCGAGGGCATGGGGGTGATCATCCGCACGGCGGGGGAGGGAAAGCTCCGTCGCTATTTCATCCGCGATCTCGCCCTGCTTCTGGAGGAGTGGAAAAACGTCCAGGACAAGATCACCGGGGGACCCGCGCCCGCGTGCGTGTTCCAGGAACCGGACCTGATTGAGCGGACGGTCCGGGACTTCCTCACCGAGGATGTCAGCCGCATCGTCATTGACGACCACCGGCAATACTCGCGGGTTCAGGAATTGATCGGCCGGATCAGCCAGCGCTCCGCCAAGAAGATCGCGTTCTACAACGAGGCGGAACCGCTGTTCGACCGGTACAACATTTCCCGGCAGTTGGAGCAGGCCTTCGGCCGCCAGGTCACGCTCAAGAGCGGCGGCTACCTGATCATCGACGAAACCGAGGCGCTGGTGGCCATCGACGTGAACACCGGACGCCACAAGGGCTCCCGTGACCACGACCAGAATCTGCTCAAGGTCAACCTGGAGGCGGCCGACGAGATCTGTCGCCAACTCCGACTCCGAAACATGGGCGGCATCATCGTCCTCGACTTCATCGACATGAAGTCGCGGAAGGACCAGCAGACGCTCTACCAGCGGATGAAGGAGAACCTCCGCCGCGACCGCGCCAAGACCCACATCCTGCCGCTGAGTCAGCTCGGACTCATGGAAATGACCCGGCAGCGCCACACCGAATCCGTCGCCGACGCGATGCTGATCGACTGCCCGCATTGCCGCGGCCGCGGCGTGGTGAAGAGCCCGGAGAGCATGTCGGTGGAGATCCAGCGCAAGCTCACCGCGATCATGAAGGCCCGTCCCCGCGACGAGAGCGACTTCCAGTTGCGCATCCACTGCCACCCGTCGGTCCTGGAGCGTCTCCGCACCCAGGACGAGAAGCTGCTCATCGAACTGGAGAAGAAGTTCTACGCCAAGCTGGCGTTCCGTCCCGAGGCGGGCTTCCACAATGAGCAATGGCGCATCCAGGACGCCATCACCAACCAGGAACTCGGCCGCAGCGTGACCTAAACCCACCCGCGCGAAGCGCCTTGGACTGCGGTAGCCCTCTACCGCTTTCCGTCTCGGCGGAACGCGTGCTGAGGGATGCCACGCTTTGACCGCGGGCTGCGCGCAAATCCAAAGCGGCAACTCCGCAGCCGCACTCCACACCCTGGCGGACTCCGCACGCTCCGGTACGTCGCGAAGCGTCGTGGACTGCGGTAGCCCTCTACCGCTTTCCGTCTCGTCGGGACGCGCTTGGGGGAATGACACGCTTTGACCGCGGGCAGTCCTCGTTCCGCCGAAGCGCTCCGCGAAGGCGAACCGCGAAGGCGAACGCGCTCCCTGCCCCCCTACGCCGCCACCCGAGCCGCCAGTTCCGCGGCGCGGGGCGCGTTCGGATTGTCGAACGGGGCGCGCGCCTGCAGTCCGAGGACCCGGAGCAGTTCGGCGTCCGCATCGTAGCTCGGGGACGGCACGGCGCGGGTCAGCATGAACTCCGTCTCGCTGGAGAAGATGGAGTTCGCTCCCGCCAGGAAACACAG
>JAEUHD010000375.1 GCA_016793645.1 Verrucomicrobiales bacterium | reverse complement strand
CCCTCGAGCACGCTCATCACGAACTCGTGGGCCAGATGCGGGTGGCTGCCACCGTGTCCGCTGCCCTGGATGAAGCTCAGGTGGGCGTTCTCCGCCAGGTCATACACGCACTTGGTGGTGAATTCCCGGATGCCCTCCGGCAGAAGGTGGGCATAGTCGGGAATCTTCACCTTCTCCACCTTTTCGCCGCCGACGTGCAGGACCGGATCGTCATGCTCCACCAACTGCCACTCGAACGAGGTTTCCGATCCGTAGCAGTCAAAGCTCTCCTGGTACTGGCGCGCCGTATCGAACAAATAGCGCGTCACCTCGCCGGCGAGATCCTGGTTGCGGACCTTGAAGTGGGCCGTCTCGAAGGCGAAGGGCGACCCGTACTTGGCAATGCGCGCCTCCGAGATGCGTCCGGACCCGAGGCACGAGACGAACTCCGCCTCGCCGTTGACAATGCCGAGGCACGGCGACACGCAATGCGTGGCGTAGTGCATCGGGGGCAGTCCCTCCCAGTAGCCGGGCCATCCGGCCATGTTCTGGAGGTGGCTGCCGCGGACGAACTGGATTCGCCCGAGGCGGCCGGTGTCCCGCAGTTCGCGCACGTAGAGATACTCGCGGCTCCAAACCACGGTCTCCATCATCATGTACTTCTTCCCGCTCTCGCGGCTCGCCTTCACGATCTCGCGGGCCTCCTCGAGGGTGGTGCAGGCGGGCACCGTGCAGGCCACGTGCTTGCCCGCGCGAAGCGCGGCGATGGACTGCGAGGCGTGCAGGTGAATGGGGGAGTTGATGTGCACCGCGTCCACGGCCGGATCCCGGATCAGGTCCTCAAAGGCCGTATAACGCTTCTCCACGCCAAACGCCTTGCCGATCTGATCCAGCTTTTCCTTGGAACGCTGGCAGACGGCATACATGTGGGCGTGCGGGTGCCGCTGATAGATGGGGATGAACTCGGATCCGAACCCGAGGCCGACGATCGCGATGTTGAGTTTACGGCTCATGGAAACGCTTGAAGACGTCCGGCACTACGGGAACGCGGAACGGAACCGCATCCAAGCCGCCGGAGACGGGAGTCAGTCAACGCGCCGCCCCAAACGAGCGTCAATCGCAATCTCCCCAAAAGCATTTCCCAACTGAGAAACTGCGCGGATCCACTGAAGAATTGCACGGCTGGGGACTTCGGGAGGCGGGTCCGCAAAGGAAAAGGCCCGCCGGGATGGCGGGCCTTGTGGTCTGGGGTATGCCGGACGTGTCCGGACTGCCTACTGGAGCTGCTTGAATCCTTCCGGGCCGTAGGTACTGCGGGATTCGAGCCACTTCAAGTCGCCCCGACCGTCCTTGGGAACGGCACCGATGTCGGCCTTCTTGCTCACGATCGCGGGATCCTTCCACTTCTTGATTTCGGCATGCCCGTCGGAGAAGGAGATGCCGCCCGCGTTGTTATGATAGGTGCCGGGAATGTCCGTCCAGGTTGTGGACGAGGGATCACACACAAACCAGCCGTCGTTGATGGACGCCGGGTTCTCGTCGATGGTCACCCAGGTGTCCGATGGGCTCCGGATCGAGCCGAGCTTCCTGAAGTTGGTGATCTTCGGGCCATCCCCCGCCCATTTCGCATCACCCCTCTTGTTGCTCAACGGATTCATCCACGCATTCATGGACATGCTCCGGACCCGGTCCTTCCCTTTTCCGCCGTTGGGGTAAACGGATCCCTTATCCACCGTGGAACGATCCGCCGGGTCCCGGTAGGTCGGCAGCGCTCCGACATACTTGAACAGGAGGGAATCCATCAGCAGCACCGAGTTGGTTCCGCCGGAGGAGTCCATGTTCCCCATGGCCCATTGGTTGTCGGGGTAGTTCTTCGTGGGACTAATGGCGGTGACCTCGTGGGACAGTCCCGCGGTGGGAACGAGGATATCCGCGTAGTCTCCGGCATAGAGCTGCCATCCCAGCATGAGCTGCCGGCCGTTGTTTTGGCAGCCGATGCCCTGGGCCTTCTGTTTCGCCTTGCCCAGTGCGGGCAGCAGCATCCCGGCGAGGATGGCGATGATGGCAATGACCACCAGCAGTTCGATCAGGGTGAAACCCGTCCGCCGACGGGCGGTCAGGAATTGTCGATTCAGGTGCATGGAATTGAAGCAGGGTCGTTCGTTGGTGCGTTGTGCGTGCTGTGTGAGGGTTCCATAACACAGGCCTTTTCCCTGCGCAAGCGCTTCCTGTGTTGCAATCCCGGCCTGGCTGCGTCGCGACGCGAAGCAACCCCCCCGATTTGGGCATCCAGTCCCACGGGGAGGCTGCGAAAGCCGCTTCCTCCTCCGCAGGGGTCCCGCAATCCGGAACCCGCCCGAACGTCTCCCCATGGCCGAGCGGAGTGCGATCTCGATGAAGGACCCCGGGATTGGACCGCGGTAAAAGAAAAGCCCGCCGGAGTGGCGGGCTTAGCTACAGGTTCCCGGATCTTCATCCGGGTCCGGGTCCGACCTTCAATTCCACTTCTGGGTGAAATCCGTGGTCCGCTCGTACAACCAGGTGGCATCCTGCCGGTCCAGGGCGGCGTTCTGCTTCGCGCCCGTCTGCCCGTAGGTCAGAATCGCCGGAGACCTCCACTTCTTGATCTCCGAGTGACCATCCGCAAACGAGAGGCCACCGGCGTTATTGTGGTAAGAGGCCGGGAAGTCCACAAACGAGGTCTTGGACTCATGGACAAACCACCCGTCATTGATCGAGGCCGGGTTCTCATCAATCGTCACCCAGGTATTCGCGGGACCGAGCACGAAATCTCCCTGCCTGCGGTAGGTCTTGCCCGCGCCGCGGGTCTCTCCGGGAAGAGGGTTCATGAAACAGCTCATCGAGTTGCTCCTTACCTTCGGCTGGCCTCCTCCACGTCCAAACGGACTCTTGGTCGTGGCCCGATCCGCGGGGCACTTGTAGACGGCCAGCGCGTTCACATACTTGTACAGCAGGGAATCCATGATCAGGATGGTGTTCGTCCAACTGGGACCCTGATGCATGGTTCCCATGCACCACTGATTCTTCGGGTAGTTCTTGGTCGGGTTGTCTCTGTCCACCAAGCCGCCCAGCCCTGTTGAAGGACAAATCTTCTCCTGATGGTCACCCGAATAAAGCGTCCACCCCAGCATCAACTGCTTGCCGTTATTGAGGCAAAGAATTCCCTGGGCCTTTTGCTTCGCCTTGCCCAGTGCGGGCAGCAGCATCCCGGCGAGGATGGCGATGATGGCAATGACCACCAGCAGTTCGATCAGGGTGAAACCCGTCCGCCGGCGGGCAGTCAGGAATTGTCGATTCAGGTGCATGGGATTGAAACAGGGTCGTTCGTGGAGCGTTGTGCGTGCTGTGTGACGGTTGCATAACACAGCCATTTTTCCGGCGCAAGCGCTTCCTTCGATGCCATTCCGCGTGGCTGCGTCGCTACGTGAACCAACCCCGTCGATTCAGGCGGAAGCTCCCAGGGCCTGCGCCAATCCAGGGGCTTCGGGGCTCCGTCCCATGGAGTCCGCGGCTTCCTGGAGAACGCGCTGAAAATCGGAGAACACCCGCTCCAGGGTGAATCGCTGTTGAACCGTGCTCCGCGCTGCGGCAACCCAGGCGGACCGCATCGGGCCATTCCCGAGCAGGGCCGTCAGTTGGGCCACGTAATCCTCCAGATCTCCGGGACGGGCGAGTCCCCCGTCCACCCCCGGGGTGATGATCTCCGGCACGCCCCCGTCCCGGGCGGCGATCACCGGAACCCCAACCGCCATGCCCTCGATGATGATCCGGCCAAAGGGCTCCGGCTTCACGGAGCAATGCAGCAGCACGTCCAGTTGCGACAGGGTGGTCGCGTCCTTGGCGGGCGGCGGCGGGAAGCTGATGCGATCGGTCAGTCCGCGCTTGCGCACCAGGTCCCGCAGGGTGGCGGCAAAGGACTCATCCTCCTCCGCAATCGGCCCCACGATCAGGAACCGGCCCGGACGCCTCTCCGAAGCCCATCGGGCTGCGATCTCGATGAAGAACTCCGCGCCCTTCCACGGGGTGATCTTCCCGAGGAGTCCGATCAAGGGTTCCCCCGGTTTGATCCGCAACTGGTCCCGGAGAAGGGTCGAGGCACTGCGCCGATAGTCCCGGAGGGGAATTCCGTTGTGAATGACGGAGATCCGGCCCTCCGGAATCCCGGCCCGGACGAGCGCGGACTTCCCGAAGTGGGAGACCGGAATCAGGCGCGTCGCATGGGCGATGGCCTCGGACACGAACGCACGGCGGGCCGGCCACCCGAAGAAATCGGGGGAGAGGTTCTCGTTGACCCACCAGAGGCTTGGAATGCCGTGGGCCGCCGCCGCCATCCCCGCGGCGAGGTGGTCCGGAGGGGAACAGGAGATTACGGCATCCGGCTTGAACCCGGCCAGAATGTCCCGGAGGCGTTTGGATGCTGCCGCGCGCTCCCGATCACTGCCGATCCGGAAGAGGTTGCGGAGCCGGGCTCCTCCCGAACCGGGATCAATGTCGTGGCGGACGACCCGCTGCCCACGGAGGGCCGCCGCCGTCGGACTCGCGGGGGAGCAGGCCACCTGGGCATCCCAGTGGGTCTGCGCCCCGGGATGGGCCAGAAGCTCGAGCAGATTGACTTCAGCGCCTCCCGGAGGACCGGGGTTGCGATCCACAAACAGGATCCGGCGTCGGGCGTTCATGGGCGAAACTGCAATTCAGGGGTTCAGGGGGAAACGGAGCACAGTTCCGGTCGGATGCACGGGGGATTGATTTTCCCCCCGGGGAGGGAAGGCGGGCGGGACATCTCCCACGAAGACGGTCATACGGCGCGCGCGAGGGGAACAGTCCGAGGCGCGGAGTACAAACCAAACCGCACTTCAAGGGGACATTGTCCGGGGCGCATCGGGAAATGGCTCGTGGTGCGACGCCACCGGTCGCCCAGGGACGACCTTCGGGCGCGGTCCGGGAAGCCGGCCCGGCCGGCGCACACCCGGATTTGACGCGGCGACGGCGCATCCCGAGCCTGCGTCATGATTTGTTGGCGCACGGTCCACACCTCGTCACCCAGCGGGGAACCTCCCATCGAACCCCCTCGTTCCGGGAGCGCAACCCGGTCCCGGTCCGCGCCGGCCCTCCGGAGTCGTTTGTGGTGGATGCTCCTGATCCTGGCCTGCGCAGGTCCCGTGTTGGGGGAGAACCCCCCGAATGAAATGGATGTCCTCTACCGCCGCTGCCAGGCGTCGTGCGTTGAAGTCCTGATCGACGGCCGGCACGCGGGAAGCGGTTGGTTTGCCTCACCGGACGGATTCGTGGTCACGGCCTGCCACCTCCTTGGGGATACCGCGGATTCCCGGATTGAACTGCTGTCCGGGGACGACTCGCGGATCCCGGCGACCCGGGTGGCCGTGGATCGTGGACACGACCTCGCACTCCTCCGGACGGCTTCCCGCCGGGGTCCGGGACAGTGGCTTCCCCTGGCCAGCCAGGTGCCCGGGATTGGAGAGACCCTTTTCCAGTATGGCGCGCCGCTTTACCGATCCGGGGTGCTGCAGTCCGGACGCATCGCCTCCGAACGCACGGCGTACGAATACTACGGGGACCTTCACGAGTACGTGGAGGTGATGCATGTCTCCGGCATGATGCAGGGCGGCACCTCGGGCGGACCGTGGCTCAATGGCCGGGGGGAGGTGGTGGGATTGCAGTCCGGCGTCATGTCGATGGAGGGGCGTCCGGTCGGCATCGCCTATCTGGTCCCGGCGGAGTTTTTGCGCGTGCTGCTTCAGACGACACAGGATGTACAGACACCGAGTCTCGGGCTGGGTGTGGATGAACTCTGGCAGCAGTCGGGGGAATTCCTCCGGAAGCTTCCGGAGGGCACCGAAGGGCTGGTGGTGGCCGTCCTGCAGGGGGACGGGCCTGCCGCGAAGGCGGGACTCCGCGTGCAGGACGTCATCGTGTCCGTGGATGGGGGGAAGGTGATCCGCATCCGGGAGTTTCTCCGGAAGATCCGCGCACATCGCCCGGGGGATACGGTGACCCTCGGAGTCCTCACCCCGGGTTCCCCGGACGTGGTTCAACGGGCAGTGGTTTTGGGACGGGCGGAACGGTAGCCGTGCGATCCGGATTATTGAGACTCGCGCAAAAGGGTGACGTACAATCCCCACCTGCGGTGGCTGGAATTCCCCAGCGCCGGGGGCGCGCCAGACAATAGCCCCGGGCGTGAGCCCGGGGTGGGTGTTGGCAGGATCCCAAGCCCCGTCGGGGCGGCAGAGGGCCCGACTCACGCGGCGAGGCTGCTTTCTTCCGCCCCTCCGGGGCTGAGTGGGATTCCCGTCCCACCCCACGGCTTACGCCGTGGGCTACTGTCTTTCGCCGCTCCGCGGCTGGAGGTCGTCCACCGCCCGGGTTTCCGTCTGGTGTTCGCGGGGTGGGGAATCATAGTCCCGTCATGATCCCGGTGGCTGGCTGGAGTGCCCGGCGTTCCCTGCTCGCGATCGTCGTGACAAGCGTCATGGGGGTGCTCCATCCCGGGACAGGCCTCGTCGCTGTGGAGGCTCCCCGCCCGCCGAATGTCGTCCTGCTCTACGCGGATGATCTGGGGTACGGCGATCTGGGCTGTTACGGACGCAAGGACATCCGCACTCCCCACCTCGACCAGCTCGCGCGCGACGGAACCCGGTTCACGGATTTCTGCGTTCCCCAGGCGGTATGCTCCGCGTCCCGCGCGGCATTGCTCACCGGCTGCCTGCCCAACCGGGTGGGTGTGCTGGGAGCCCTGTTTCCGGGAGCCCCCACCGGATTGAATCCCAACGAAACCACCCTGGGCGAACTGTTCCAGTCGCGCGGCTACGCCACGGCCATGGTCGGCAAGTGGCATCTGGGGGATGCGCCGGCGTTCAATCCGGTTCGGCACGGATTCGACGAGTGGTTGGGCCTCCCGTACTCCAACGACATGTGGCCGGAGCACCCGACGAAGAAGGATTTCCCGCCGCTGCCCCTGATGGACGGAATGGCCGTGGTGGATGCCCACGTCAGTCCGTCCGAGCAGGCCCGGTTGACGTCACGCTACACGGCGCGCGCGGTCCGGTTCATCGAGCGGAACCGCGACCGTCCCTTCTTCCTCTATGTGGCGTACGCGATGCCCCACGTTCCGCTGTTTGCCTCGGACGCCTTCCGGGGTCGTTCCGCGGCGGGTCTGTACGGGGATGTCGTGGAGGAATTGGATGATTCGGTGGGAAAAATTGTCGCTGCGCTGCGGGCGCAGGGGCTCGAACGGGACACCGCGGTGATCTTTGCCTCGGACAACGGACCGTGGCTGGCCTACGGCGACCATGCCGGGAGCACCGGCGGGTTCCGCGAAGGCAAGGGCACGTCCTGGGAGGGAGGCGTGCGCGTGCCCATGATCCTCTCCTGGCCCGGACACGTTCCCGCGGGGCGCGTTTATTCCGGATTCGCCTCCACCGTGGACTTGTTTCCCACCCTGGCGGCCTGGATTCACGCGCCACTTCCGGAGGGTCGTGTATTGGACGGTCGCAATCTCTCGGAAGCGTGGACGAATGCCTCGGCACCCGAACCCAAACCCACATTCTTTCCCGGTTACTACGACGGCGCCCTGAACTCGATGCGACTGGGCCCCTGGAAGCGCGTGGCCCCGCACACCTATCAACACCTGGAACATCCGGGAACCGGCGGCCGGCCCGGCCCGGGTGCCTACGCTCCCAATCAG
>JAEUHD010000202.1 GCA_016793645.1 Verrucomicrobiales bacterium | reverse complement strand
CTGCACTCCAATGCCGAGCCGATTCGTGCGTACGGCTCGTCCTCGAAGAATCGCAACACCACGGCGTCCCGGTCCGGATCCGCCAACTCCGAGAGCGCCTCCTCCAGAACCGGCGCCACCCGCGACCAATCGTTGGTCTCCACCTGCGGTTGAAGTTCCATCGCGTGCATCTCCCGGAGCCGACGCCGCGATTCGGACCGAATGGCGGATGCGGCGACAAAACAGGTATGCCGGTGCAGCCACGCGGGAACCGACCGGACGCCTTCCGCGGCGGAGATCGTCCCCCTGCCCTCGGGCCGGAACTTCCGGGCCAGATCCACAAAGACCCGCTGTGCAACCTCTCCCGCCAGGGCCTCGTCCCCGTAACAACAGCGGGCCGCCGCCGAATACACGAGGTCGAGATGTCGGGACACGAGTTCGGCAAAGGCATCCTCGGATCCGTCGCAGGCGTACCGACGCAGCAATAGTGTGCTGTCCTGTGTGGCGATCACTTTCCCGGAAGAAGCCGCAGGCGAACCGTTCCGAACAAAAAATCTTAAGGAAGCCTACCCCCAACCCACCGTATCGCATCCACTCTTCCGGAAGCCGGGCGCAACCGCCCGGTTCGCGCACTCAGGACACCGTCAGCGGTCCATCAAAAATGGTCAGACTGAGAACTTCCGTCCGGGCGCGGTGCGGCCCGTGCCGGTCCCCGCGGGGAACCTGGAAGAAGGTTCCCGGCCCATGGACGACCCCGTCCTCCTCCCATTCCCCCGAAATCACATACACCGACTCGGAGGCCTCCGGATGCGTGTGGGCCGGGACGGTGATCCCGGCCTGAAATTTTCGCAGGACGGTCACACCGCCGGTGGCTTCGTCCCGGCGCAGGACCTTTAATTCAACCCCGGGATACGGCCCGGCAATCCAGGCACCCTGACCGGGAGCAACGGTGATGGGAAACACCGGAGCAGCTTGGGAGCGAAGACGTGGAAATCAAGGACCACGAGGACCGGGCACTCCTTCATGGGACGGCCGCGTACTCCTTCCACATCGCCTCCAGGGACTCCCGGTCGGGAAATCCATCCATCACCAACAGCCGGTATCGCGCCTCGTACGGTTCCCCGGGACGGATCGTCATCACGCCCAGTTGCTGCGGCGCGAAACAAAAGAACGGCTCTTCGGGATGCAACCGAATCGGCTGGGGAAATCGGAAATTGGAGGGATGGCCCAACACCGCCATGCCCGCGATCGAGCCCTCCACGGGGCCTCCCATCCAGAACCACCGCGCACGGGACGTGTTGATCCGGACGCGGTTGGTCTCCCCCTCCGAAGTCAGGAACAGCCCGTGGTTGGCGCCATTCCACGCCCAGTTTCCCCGGAATCCGAAACCACCATACCGGTACTCGGGCAATGTCAGGGGAGAGTTTCCTGAACACCGTTGCGTGGATTTCCAATCCCACTGGAAGGCGGTCCTTGGACCCGAACAAACGGACGCCCGTACCTCCCAGGTCTCCGCGAGGACAACCTTGGGAGGGACTGCGACGAGATCCACGAAGTTGTGGCGTGCCATCAAACCGGCCCCGGACACATCGTTCCAGAGGCGATCCACGGCGAGGAACTCCACGCGGCCGGTCCCGTCCCCCATGTTCCAGAAATCCGGATTCCGCCCCTCAAATTCCGTCCTGGCCCAGGGTGACCAGACTCCGTGGTGGTGGAGGTGATTGGCGGGAAAATCGTCGGTGACGCTCCGTCCCGACGGAGTCAGCAATGGATGGAGATACCCTCCCCGGCGGAAGCGTTCCGCAATCCCGGGACGTGGAAGTTCACCCGCCTCCGCCTGATACCGTCCCACCTCGTGGGAGCCCGATCGAAACACCACCTGTGTCCCCTCCCGCTGCCCAGTCACGGGTGGAAAGTCCGCCGCGACCCCGCGGCAACACAGCATCCCTCCGAGGAGAATCGACAGGCGCATGAACCCACTTCGGTCCGCGCAGCTCGTCGGGTCAAGCGGAATGAAATTCCGCGCCCGCGTCCTCGTTCAGGGCGACAGGAATCTCCGGATTCCCTCGCGCATCCGGACCGGTTCGAACCCAAACATCCGGCACGCCGGGTCCGGATCCCCCACGTTGTCCTCCTGCAGCATAAGGATCTGGTCCCGATTCAAGGGGGCGGCCTTACCCAACAGACGCGGGTACACGGTCTCGAGGACCCGCGCCTGAATTCCCGCGATTCCCCACGGCAGGTGGATTCTTCCGCGCCTCCGCCCCAGCGTCTCCAGCACCATCGCCAGAATCTCGTTCACGCTGAACCGTTCCCGTCCGCAGACGTCCAGGGTCTGATGCAAACTCCCGGAGTGGGCCAGCGCCCCGCAGAAGCACCGTGCCACATCCTCCACCGCCACCGGCTGCATCTGATTCGTTCCGGGTCCCACCACCGGCAGGACGGGCGATACCGCGGACATCCGGGCGAAGAGATTGATGAACCCGTCCCCGGGACCGTAGATCAGGCTGGGGCGGAGGATCGTCCAATCAAGCCCACTCCTGCGCACCAGTTCCTCCGCGTCCCACTTCGTCCGATGATATCGGGATCGGGCCCCCGGACGCGTGCCCAGCGCACTCATATGGACGTAGCGCCGGACACCCGCCGCGCGGGCTGCGGACACCACCGCTTCAGTTCCCCCCACGTGAACCCGCTCGAAGGTCTGGTCGCCCACCTCACTGATGATGCCCACCAGGTGCACCACCGCATCCACGCCGGACACCGCCGCCACCACCGATGCCGGTTCCAGCACCGAGCAACGAATCCTCTCCACGCCATCTTGGGACCCTGAAGTGTGGCGCGCGAGCACTCGGAGTCGATGTCCGGCCGCCTGCAATTGGCCGACGACCTCCCGCCCAACAAACCCCGACCCTCCGGTGACGAGAATCAACACGGAGGCAACGTAGACCCGATTTCACGAAAGTGCACCGTCCCGAAAGACCGCCTGCCGACCCGATCTCCGCTTCCATTCCCGTCCCCTCCTCAGTTTCCATGGCCCATGCCGATCTCCACTTCGCCTCCGGACCCCTCATCCATCCTGCAGACCGCTTTCGGATTCTGGTCCTCCAAGGTGCTGCTCACCGCCGTCGAATTCGGGGTATTTTCGCATCTCGCAGAGCGTCCGATGACCGGAACGGAACTCGGCGTTGCGACCGGCGTCCACCCCAGGGGCATCGCCGACTTCTTTGATGCACTGGTGGCAATGAAGTTTCTGGAACGCGACGGAGACGGCCCGGGAGCGCGGTACGCCAACACACCCGCCACCGCGCTCTACCTGGATCGCCGAAGTCCGCGATACGTCGGGGGCATCCTGGAAATGTTGAACGCCCGGCTCTTCAAGTACTGG
Organism: Verrucomicrobiales bacterium; assembly: GCA_016793645.1. Lineage (GTDB taxonomy): Bacteria > Verrucomicrobiota > Verrucomicrobiia > Limisphaerales > UBA9464 > UBA9464. Next base: position 73,000 of record JAEUHD010000202.1, on the reverse strand, counting down.
CACGATCTTCCCGAGGCCCTTCGCACCGGACGCCCGCAAAACGAGTCGAAGCACGGACAGAAAGGTGTCTTCGAGGAACTCTACGCCGAGCTTCCCCGCCTGGAGCAGTTCATGGGCGCCATGACCGGACTCTCCCGGATCAACTTCGAGGCGCTGGCGGAGAAGTTCGACTTCTCCCGCTTCAAGACCTTGTGCGACGTCGGTGGTGCGACAGGACTCCTGTCCATCGAGGTCGCGCGACGGCATCCAGACCTTCGCTGCATCTCCTTCGACCTGCCGCCGGTGGAGACCATCGCACAGCGCCACATCGCCACGGCCGGTCTCTCTGATCGTGTCACCACCGCCGCCGGGGATTTCTTCAAGGATCCCCTGCCCCGTGCGGACGTGATCACGATGGGAATGATCCTCCACGACTGGAACCTCGAAAAGAAACGCCATCTCATCCGGTCCGCCTACGACGCCCTGCAGCCGGGCGGTGCGTTCATTGTCGTGGAGGCCCTCATTGATGACGCGCGTCGCGAGAACCTCTTTGGTCTCCTGATGTCGCTGAACATGCTCATCGAGTTTGGCGACGCCTTCGACTACTCGGGAGCCGATTTTCAGGGGTGGTGCCGGGAGGCGGGCTTCCGGAGTTTCGAAGTCATCCCTCTCGCCGGCCCCTCGAGCGCCGCGATCGCGTACAAGTGAACCGCCCGCCGGAGTCCGCGGTGGCCGGGAAATGCGCGGTCACCCCTCGAAGGATCTATTCGCGGACCGCGTATATCTCCACCAGGCCGCTTTCCTTCCACCGGCCGTCCTTCGGCTTCTCCTGACCGCGCGCCTTGGACAGGAACAGCCGCGAACCGTCGGCGGAAAATTTGAGGCCGGTGATCCGGTGCTTGGCATCCACGGCATGGAGATTCCTCCCGGTCGCCACGTCAAAAAGCGCGAGATTCCAGGTCCCCTGAAACAGCCGTCCCGCCATGGCGAATCGGGATCCGTCCGGATGGAAGGCCAGCGCCTCCATCAGTCCCTGCCCACTTTCCCCGTCGTGCGTCTGGTCCAGCCGCTTTCCGGATCTCCAGTCAAATCGCTGCCACCGCTGCACGCCGTTCCCCGCCATCGGATCCACCATCGGCCCCATGCCGCACACGTAGAGGTCCTTCCCGTCCGGACTGAACATCATCGAAAAAATTCCCCCGAGGAAATGATGGCTCTTGATGACGCCCCAACTGGTCAGGCCGTCATCGCGCCATGAGGACGCCAACGTATCCGCCTCTCGGTCCCACACGCGCACCTCACCCATGAGGTTTCCTGCGGCGACGAATCGTCCGTCGGGGGAAATAGCCACCGACTGGACCGGCGGAACGTGTTCCCAACTGCGATGCAGCGCGCCTGTGGCCGCGTCGAACACCCGGACTCCCGGTTCCCGTCCGGGGGCCGGTTCATAGCGATAGCCGCCCGCCTCGTAGCGTCCGGTCACCGAGGCAATCCATCGCCCATCGCCGGAGACCGCCAGGTCCCAGGACCAGAATTCATGGGCGCGCACCTCCCGAACGAGGGAACGCGAGTCCACATCCGTCCAACACAATCGTCCGTCGTAGCCCCCGGTCACCACCCACGGAGTCCCCGGAATCCGACGCACTCCGCTGCAATAACTGGTGTGGCGGGAAACCCGCTCCGGAGTCCCGGGCTCCACGGGAATGAGGACCAGCGCGCCATCGTGTCCCCCCGCGTACAGCGTCCGACCCTCCGGGTCGACATCCAACCCCAGCACCGGGGACGGCAGTACGACCTCCCGGATCTTTTCCAGCACGGCCGGCGTCGGCTTGGGTTCGGATTCGGGCATGGGAGTCAGGCGAGAATGGACCGGATGGGTTCCGCGCGGTCCTCAACCCGGTGGAAATTGGGCAGCTCGGGAATGTCGTAGTCGGCGTAGGGATCCAGTCCCAGGGCGGAGAAGATGGTCGCGAAGAGGTTCTTCTCATGGAAGGCGGGGCCATCCACGTCGACCCCGTCCGCATCGGTTGCCCCGACCACGACGCCCCTGCGGATGCCGCATCCCGCCATGGCGAGGGACCACGCCTGCGGATAGTGATCGCGACCCCGCGCCTGGTTCATCCACGGCGTGCGTCCGAATTCCCCCATCATCACCACCAGGGTGTCCTCCAACAGCCCGCGCACTTCCAGGTCGGTGATTAGGTTGAAGATGATGCGGTCCAGTTCGGGAACGAGCATCTGGTAGATTTCGTTGTGGAAGACATGGCTGTCCCACGGCATGCCATTGGCCACCATCACAAAGGGCGCCCCGTTCTCCACCAGGTGTCGCGCCTGGAGGACATGAAGACCGAAGGCACCGGGCCCATAGCGTTCCCGGTCACCGGCCGGCAGTTGGTTGAGGTCAAAGAGGTGTGCGCAGCTCATCAGACCCTTGACCCGCTCAAACACGGCGTTCTGCGAGGCCGCCGCTGCGGACTTCCGTTCATTCTGATACTTCCGCGTGAAGAAGCGGCGCAGCGCATTGCGCGCCTCCTGGTCGTCCGCCGTCACATCCGCCAAGCGGTCCACGTTCTCCAGGCGATACTCTCCCCCCACCCGTACGGGTCCGTATTCGGCCCCCAGCCAGCCGGCCCAATTGCCCGCCTTGAACTCCTTGAACTCGTTCCCCTCGGGACAGGGATCCAACAGGATGAAATTGGGAATCGGGCTGTCGAGATGACCCAACTGCTGCGCAAGGACCGCACCCAGCGTGGGGCGGATGAACGGCGGCCGTGGCGCCGCGCCGCGATTCAGCAGATCAATCCCCTGCAGGTGCTCACTTTGGTTGGTCTTCATCGACCGAACCACCGCCAATCGGTCCGCGATCCCGGCGACCTTCGGCATCAACTCCCCAAAATGAACCCCGGGAATGCTCGTCGGAATGCTCCCGAAGGGACCGCCGGAAATCCGTCCGGGCTTGGGATCCCAGGTCTCAAACTGGCTCGGGGCACCGCACAGCCACATCAGGATGCAGTGTTTTCCACGCCGACGTGCCGCTTCGGCGAAGGCGGGTACGGAAAAGAGCCCCGCCCAACTCCCCACGGAAACAGCGCCCGCGGCTCCGAGTCCGGTGAGGAACTTGCGGCGGTGGATGCGATGATCCGGCTGGCCACAGAGAGCCCCGTGAGCACCACCGTTGGAGGATTGATGGAACATCCGGGAACCGTGCCTTCCTCAATGGTTGAACTGAAATTCGGCACTGGTCACCAGCGCCCAGACCAGGTCCCGCGTGCCCGTGTCCGGTGGACGCCGCGACAAAAAGGCGACGGTCTCCCGAAGCTCCTCCGGTTCGGCCTCCCTCCCATACACGGACACGATCGCCTCGCGGGCCCGCGCCCGGGGATCCGGGATCGCCGCCAGTCGCGCCGTGAGACTCCCTTCGGACGCGGACAGCAATTCATCCACGACCGCCGAATTCGCAAAGAACAAGGACTGCTGCAGTGAGGGCTGATACTCCGCGGCGAAAAGTTCCGGGAATTGTTTGATCCATGCCTGACGCCGGGTTGCGTTGACCGGAACGGTGAATTGGGGCGGATGCCCGGTCAGGACCGTGACCAGGGATGCAACCTGCTGTTCCGCAGAGAGAGGCTTCTCCGTCGCCGTGGCAAACGAGTCCGAGGGAACCGATTTCCCCCCTTGGGGTCTCGAATCGAGCCGGTACGCCCGGGTCAACGCCATCTCCCTCAGCAGGCGCTGCACATCATAGCCGCTGCGCGCGAATTCGCCGGACAACCAGTCCAGAAGTTCGGGATGACTCGGAGGATGCTTCGAATCCATGAGATCCACGGGGTGAACGAGACCGCGCCCGAACATCAGGGCCCACAACCGGTTCACCATGGCCCGGGACAGGAGCGAATTCCCCTCGGTGACGGCCTCCGCCAACGCATCGCGTCGGGAAAATTTTGGGCGCGCCGGCTCCTTCCATGGCTCCTTTCCTTCCGGCGGAGGAACCCAGTACTTCTCGGGGGAATCGACCTCCTTCTCACCCTCCCTGGGCCACGGCTCATCCACCCGCCTGCCGTTGAAAAACGTCAGTACGGCGGGCTGCGACTCCTTCTTCAGGTTGGCGAAGGAGACAAAGCCCCCGATCGCGGATTCCGACAGGCCGGGACCCGACGGCGTGTCCACGTTGCGCGTCCGATTGAAGGCCGCAACCAACCCCCAATAGTGGGCCTGCTTGATTTCCCGCGCGACCATGTGGTCGTGGCATTGGGCGCATTTGATCTGAACCCCAAAGACGACGGGAGCCAGCGCCTCGGCCATGGCCTGGGGATTGTTCCTTCGTTCGTAGAGATACCATTCCGCGCCGCGATCCGCGGGTTCCGGACGTCCCCGGATCATCTCCGCCACGACCCGATTCCAGGGCCGGTTCTCGCGGAACGAGGACTCCAAATAGGCAAACCAATGGCGTTCGCGTCGCTGCTTCTCCGCATCCGGCCCCTTCCGCCCCATCAGGACAACATCCATGACCTCGGCCATGTGACGGGAGTATTCCGGTCCCGCCAGCAGTTCATCCACCAGCCACTCCCACCGGTCCCGCCTGCGGTCCGAAAGGTATCGGGAGAGTTCCTCCGCAGTCGGGACACGTCCCACGAGATCGAGATACACGCGGCGTACCAGGGTCGGAACCGGAGCCAACGATGCGGGTGTCAGTTTCCGCGACTTCCAACCCAATTCGAGGTACCGGTCCACGACACGGGACACCGGCAGGTGGGTGGGAGGCACCCAGTCCACCGATCCTGCGAAAGCGGGAGGAACCTTTGTGGAGGGCTCGGCCCGGGCCGACGTTGATGCGGACGAAACCGCGGTGGCGGGTATCCGGGAAATCCAGGTTCGAATGACGTCGACTTGGTCCTCCGACAACTGCCCCTTCGGGGGCATGTGCGGATCCGCGCCGGCCGAAAGCACCCGGAACAGCAGGCTGTCTTCCACGCGTCCGGGTAGGACCGCCGCTCCGCGATCCCCCCCCCGAAGAACGGTCTGAAGGGAGCTGAGATCCAGTCGGCTCTTCGCCTTCAAGGGATTGTGGCATTCCCCACAGCGCTCCTTCAACAAGGGTGCCACGTGCGACTCCCAGAATGGATCGTCACCGGCCTGAAGGCTCAACCCTCCCCAGGACATGCCGATGGCCAGCGCGCATCGAAGCGCGGGGCGAATGAAGTGGACTCCGAAGGGTACCATGGCACTTCCAGCGGCCGGAACGGACGTTCCGAAACAGCGCCCCCTTCAAATCGCCCGGCACAGGCAGCCGATTCAAGGCCCAAAGCTCGCGGAATCCACTCGGCGAACACCTTTCGAGTGCGCCGTTCAGGGTTTCCCCCGTTGATTCAGCGAACCCGAACGCCGTAATCAGCGAACGACGACGTCACGGACGGCCCGCTTCGCCGCCACTGCGGCCGCCTTCGTGGAACCGCTGCCGGCGACAACACCCGCCGGGGAAAACTTCCGGGCCGTTGTCATTCCAGCCCGATGAAAAACCCGGCACAAATGGTCCGGATGAATCTTCAAGCCGGTCAGGACCTCGAGGACCGAGGCGATCCGGGGATAGGTCCACCGATCATCCTGGTAACCGTAAACCCGAGCCCCAGCGGAAATGAACTGCTGCATCACCGTCAAATGGTGATCCTCCACCTTGGGGGGCTTGCCCAGCCTACCCCGGCGCCAGGCATCATTCCCCCGACATTGGAAGGCTCGTTTCCACCGAGAAACCGATACCTCGGAAACTCCCAGCATGCGGGCAATGTCCGCCTGGGCATGCCCCTCACCCAACAGGCGCATTCCTTCACGCCGCCGCGCCTCCAATTGTCCGAAATCCCTGCGGGGAGACTTAGCCTTTGAAATAAATTTCTGGTCCAAACGCATAAATTGGTTAGTCGGTTCTAGGCGGATCACATTCTCCCCCAACAACCTCCACGTGCGGAGTTTCCCACCCCACGCACAAGGCCGCCGGCATTGAAGAACTACAAAACAATGACTACGAAAAACCTTTACTGAAGGTTACGTGGATGCGCAGCAAAAATCTTTCAAAAATCTTTCAAAAGATCGTTGCACCCCTGGGGGAACCCGGAAAGTCGGTCGCCCGTGCGGGCGGGCGTCGAATTCAACCTGGTCTTTCTCGATGTCGCGGAGGACTTGTTGCAGCCTTGCGGGGTTGCGAGTCGGACACCGGCATGGATCGCTTCTGATGATTTCCTGCGCCCTTGCCCCCTGCCATGTCCGCCACTGAGAACTGAACCCGCATGGCCATCAGGTCCCCCCAATTACTCCCGGCCGTACTCCTTCGAGAATTGAGGGCGGCGGCGCGACGCCGGGGAACCTACTGGCTTCGGACAACCATCGCCGCCGCCGCACTGCTGACCCTGTTCCTGCACGGGGTCGGGGACAACGTCGCCTCAACCCTTGGTCGGGGCTCAACCCTCAACCCGGGCGCCGGGGTTTTCGCACTTCTCCACACGGTGCTCTCCCTCGTTCTGCTCCTGGCCGCCCCCATGATCGCCGCGGACACCATCTCGAGGGAACGAAGGGAGGGAACCCTTCCCCTATTGGGACTGACCCCGCTGCGCCCCATCGAAATCGTTCTGGGAAAAGCCGCAGCCCAGATCCTTCGCCTCATTCCCCTCTGGCTCGCCTGCGTCCCGGTATTGATCATTCCCGTCCTGGCCGGCGGGGTCGCGCCGCGGGATCTGGAGATTGCCCTGGGAGTGGAGTGGATCATCCTGGCGACAGGCCTCGCCTCGGGCCTGGTGTCCACGTCCGTATGCCGTCAGTGGACGCAATCCGCCGGACTGGCATTTGCGATGACCCTGGCCGCCGGAGGGTTGATGGCGGTCACGGCCGGATCCGCATTGTTGCAGTCTCCCGGGGCGAAGGCCTCCCTGATGCAGACCGCCCGCTGGCAGGGCAGCGTGTGGACCGTCAGTATTGACATCCTGAGCATCGGCTCCGGCGTCCCTTTCGGAGGTTTTGGCAATGGACTCGCCTCCATGCCGCCCGCAACGCAGTCCACCCTGATGTGGATGCTCCTCGCGGGGGTCATCGGCACCTTGCCCCTGTCCGCTGCGGCGATCGCGTTTGCGGGATGGCGGGTGGAGGCGCTCCTCCGCCCCAAATCCCACGACGAACAGCGTCGACGCCCGTCCTCCGGATCCGTCCGCACCTCCGCCACCTGGCTGGATCGGGTCCGGGAGAAGCAGCGTTTGAAATGGCTCCAAGGGAATCCGGCCCGCTGGCTCTGGGCGAAGGCCGGCCCGGGATACTGGGCACGAGGGGCCTGGGTGGCCGTGGTCGCCTCACTCTGGATGGGAACTCTTGTCCTGTCCCCGGATTCCGAGGCATGGACCATCATCCCCCGTTCAATCCCTCTGGCCCTGTCCATTCCCATGGCCATGTCCGCAGCCGCAAGCCTGCGGCGGGAGATGGAGGAGGGAACGCTGGAACTCCTGCTCGTGACACCCCTGGAGGCCGCGCGACTGGTCTCCGCCCGGGTCGTTGAAGCCTGGTCCCTGTTCATCCCGGCCATCTCCCTCAATCTGCTGTTGCTGGCGGTGCAATCCCCGCGGACGGACCCGTCCTACCCGCTGATGTTTGCGATCCTTCTCGCCGGCACGACCTCCCTCGCCGCGATCCCCGCCATCGGAATTCGCTACGCCGTCCGGCGCCTTCATCCGCTCGCGGGAATGATCTGGAGTCTCCTGACGGCGGGGATTCTCCCCTTCCTGATTGGCCTGGCCACCCTCGCCTGGTGCTCCTCCGGCCCGCCGTTTCCGGGTGTTTCGGAGGATCGTTCCGCCGCCTGCTGGTTCGGACTGGGATTCGGGCTCACACAAGGGACGCTTGCCTGCGTCTGGGGGTGGCTCGCAAGCCGGGATCTGGAACTGCGGTGGTACAACTTCCGTCCCTTTCAAACGCGTCCCCGTTGACCGGGTCCGCATGCGGGAGGGCCGGTGGTTTCGGGAATCCGCAACTTCGTGCGGGAAAGCCTTTTCTCATCGGAGCAGTCCCACTACAACGGGGCTGTGGAGCAATTGGAAGCGCTCAAGACCCGACTCCTTCGGGAGCTCCCCGGCACCCGGATCGCGCTGGTGTCCAATGCCGCCGTCCCGTCCCAAGGCTCCCTGGCAGTGCCCCCTTCCGATGCGCGCGCGGTGGCCCGGTGGCTGCGCGACACGCCGGATCTCCGGCTCGACTTCTGTTCCAATGTCACCGGCGTGGATTGGCCGGATCGGGACGAGAAGGTGATGGTCCGAAGGACGGTGGACGGGATCGAGAAGGAGGTGACCGAGGTCCAGCACCGCCCGGGGTATCTTGAGGTTGTTTATCACCTGTACTCCGTCGCCCTCGGGGGCGGACCGGTCATCCTGCGGCAGCGAACCTCCAACCGCACCACGGACGTGGAGGTCGCCTCGCTGACCCCGGTGTGGAGGAGCTGTGAATTTCAGGAGCGGGAGGTGTACGACCTGTTCGGCGTCCGGTTTTCGGATCATCCCGACCTGCGAAGAATCCTTTTGTGGGAAGGCTTCCGGGATCATCCGATGCGGAGGGACTACGTTCCTCCCGACGACTACGAGTACGAACCCACTCCGCACGACGAAGTCCTTGAACGCGCCCAGCGACACCGTGCCAGCCAGGAGGCGCCCCGATGAATCCGGCCGCGGCCCCGCGCACCTTTGAAGTCCGGCCGTCCCCGGACGCGGCCGATCCGGTTCACGATGGGAGCCTTTTGGAAGTTTCCCTCGGCCCCCAGCATCCCTCGACCCACGGGGTCTTCCGGATGGACGTGGTGCTTGACGGCGAAACCGTGGTGAAGCTGAAGCCGGTCTTCGGATACCTGCACCGAAACCACGAGAAGATCGCTGAAAACACCAGCTACCTCGGTTCGATGCCGTACACGGACCGTCTCGACTACTTCTGTTCGCTGACCAGCAACTGGGCCTACGCCCTGACCGTCGAGCGACTCGCCGGACTTCAGGTTCCCGAACGCGCCGAGTACCTCCGCGTGATCACCGCGGAACTCACCCGCCTCCAGAACCACGCCGCCGTTTGCGGATTCCTGCTCCAGGACATGGGCGCCCTGGGAACTCCCCTGATGTACGCCTTCCGGGAGCGCGAAAGGATTTTGGATCTGTTCGAGTCCCTGACGGGGGCCCGGATGATGTGCAACTACATGCGGTTTGGCGGATGTCGTTGCGACACTCCTCCGGGCTGGCTGGAACAGGCACGATCCGTCGTGACCGGGTTCGGCGCGTTTCTGGACGAGTTCGAGGCCCTCCTCTCCTCCAACGAAATCCTCCTGGGGCGCACCCAGGGCATCGGGATCCTCCCCAGGGAACTGGCGATCAACGCGGGCATCTCGGGTCCCATGGCCCGGGCCAGCGGCGTGGCGTACGACATCCGCAAGGTCGACCGGTACGGAATCTACGACCAGTTCGAGTTCCGGGTGCCGCTGGGGGATCACGGGGACGTCTTTGATCGCTACATGATCCGGGCCTTGGAAATGCGGGAATCGCTCCGGATCCTGGGCGCCGCACTGCAACGCATCCCCGCAGGCCCGGTGATCGATCCCAAGGCAAAGCTGCGCGGATTCCGGCCGAAACCCGGGGAATCCTACGGCCGGATCGAATCCCCCAAGGGCGAGCTGGGATTCTACCTCATCAGCGATGGCGGCCCGAATCCGTGGCGATACCGGATCCGTCCGCCCAGCTTCATCAACCTGACCATCCTGGAGGACCTTTGCCTCGGCCGCTCGGTGGCGGATGCCGTGGTGATCCTCGGAAGTGTCGACATCGTCCTCGGCGAAGTGGACCGTTAGGACCCAACCATGCTCGGAGGCGGCATACTTCACGGTCTGGCGGTCACGGCGAAGAATTTCGTCGGAAGCTTCACCGACCCGGAGCGTCTGGTGACTCTGGGTTATCCCGAGGAGCGCGCCCCCGCCAAGGAAAACGCGCGCCAGTTTCCGTTTCTCGTCTTTGACGGTGCCGATCCCCAGGCCGGGCTCCGCTGTGTGGCCTGCCAGATTTGCGAAAAGGAGTGCCCCCCGCAGTGCATCCTGATCGTCAAGAGCAAGACCAAGAAGCCGGACCACCTCGGGAAACCCCAGTTCTTCCCCGCGACCTTCGATATCGACCTTTCCGTCTGCATGAGCTGCCAGATCTGTGTCGAGGTCTGCCCCTTCGACGCGATCAAGATGGACCAGGAGTTCGAGCTGGCGACGAACGACCGGTTCGAGGGACTGCTCCGGCACCGCGACCAGTTGGCCCGGCCCAACGCCCACTTTCAGAAGCTGCACCCGACCGATGCCGCCGCCATCGACGCCCGGCGTGCGGAGGAACTTGCCAAGGCAGCCGCGGCGGCAACGGCTGCGGCAGCCGCACCCCGGAAACCGGCGCCGGAATCCCCTCCGGCCGCGTAACCCATGGATGCCCCCGACCAGATCTTCGTCCTGCTGAAGCACGCCGTGGTCTCCTGGTTTCCGACACCGGTCCAGCCGTGGATTTCCGCGGTCCTGTCGATCGGCGCGATCCTCGCGGTCTACCCGATGATCTTTGCCCTCACGACCGTGATTGAACGGAAGGCGCTGGGCCGGATCCAGAATCGGCCCGGTCCCAACCGCGTCGGCCCGGCTGGCTTCCTCCAGTTTGCTGCGGACGGAATCAAATCCCTCACCAAGGAGGACATCGTCCCCAGGGCCGCGGATTCCGTGGTCCACTTCCTCGCGCCCCTGGTGGTCGTGGTACCTCCATTGCTCGCCCTTGCGGTGCTGCCGGTCGGACGCAACATGGTGGCGCTCGACCTTCCCGAAACCGGACTGCTGTTTTTCCTGATGGTCGGCACCGCCGTCGAACTCGGGGTGTTCATGGCCGGCTGGTCCAGCCACAACAAGTATTCCCTCCTGGGCGCCATGCGGGCCATCGCCCAACTGCTGAGCTACGAACTGCCCCTGCTCCTGTCCACGGTCTCCGTCGTCATGCTGACCGGCTCGCTGTCCCTGAATGCGATCATCGGCCACCAGTCCGAAGTCCACGCGGGCGTTCTCCTCGGCTGGAACGTGTTCACCCCGTGGGGCGCCGCCGGCGCGGTCCTGTTCTTCATCGCCGCGCTCGCCGAGGCAAACCGCTCGCCGTTTGATCTCCCGGAGGCGGAATCCGAGATCGTCGCGGGTTATTTCACCGAGTACTCGGGATTCAAGTTCGCCCTCTTTTTCCTCGGGGAGTACCTCGGACTCTTCGCCGTGAGCGGACTCGGAATCACACTCTTCCTCGGCGGCTGGCTGCCTCCGCTGACGGTGCTGTCCTGGGTGCCCTCGTGGCTGTGGTTTTTCGGGAAACTGGCGGTGCTGATGGGAATCTTCATCTGGCTGCGGGGAACACTTCCCCGCCTGCGCATGGACCAGCTGATGCGGTTCGCCTGGCAGTTCCTGCTTCCCATGAGCCTGATCAACCTCCTGGTCGCGGCCCTTTGGCAGTATTCGACGCCCTGGCCCCATCTCCTGCGCTGGCTGCCTGCAGCGATCCTGTTCGGCATTCCCTACCTTCTCTACCACCGCGCGTTCCTGCGGCAACACCCTCCGCGAACCTATCGCTATGCCTCCTGAACCCGTGCTCAGCCTCGCCTTCGCCATCGTCGCGGGACTGGTCCTCGGCGGCTCGGTCGCCGCGGTCTCGTGCCGCAACCGGGTTCATGCCGGGCTGTTCCTCGCGGTCGCGCTGGTGGGCCTGGCGTTGGTCTTCCTCCGGATGGGTGCGGAGTTCCTTGGGTTCATCCAGATACTGGTCTACGTCGGTGCCGTCGCCGTGCTGATCGTCTTCGCCATCCTCCTGACGCGCGGCAGCGACTCGGCGCACGAACGACGGTCCAACGCTCCCGGAATCGGAATCGGCCTTGCGGTGCTCCTGTGGGGAGTCCTCGCCTGGGGCATTCTCCATCGCAGCCCGGGCGCCATCGCAACTCCGTCCCCTCCGCCATCGATGGCCGTTCGGGATCTGGGGGAACGACTGCTCCGGGAGGAACTCCTCCCCCTGCAAACGGTGGGACTGCTCCTCACCGCCGCCCTCATCGGGGCGGCGCTGATTGCCCTGCCCGAACCCGGCATCTCTCCCCGCCCGTCCGGTTCCCACGGGAGTGCGGGGACCGAAACGCCCCCTTCGTCCCCCACCTGACGCATCGCCCACCATGTCCGCCGCCACACTCCACCTTCTTCTGGCCGCCGCGATGTTCTGCATCGGACTCGCCGGTGCCCTGTGCCGCCGCAATGCCATCCTCGTATTGATCGGCATTGAGCTGATGCTGAACGCCGCCAACCTGAATTTCCTGACCTTTTGGAAGTACGGCCCGCAGCCCCAACCCCTCGACGGGCCGGTGTTCGTCCTGTTTTCAGTCGCCATCGCGGCCGCGGAGGCGGCGGTGGGCCTGGCGCTCATCATCGCCATCCACCGGCGGTACCGAACCACCCAACTCGAGGAGATTTCACGCCTCAGGGGCTGAGACACCGGCCTGCCTCCCCTGCCCGTCATCATGGAGAACCTCGCCAAGAACCTGTGGGTGATCCCACTGCTGCCGCTGCTGGCGGCGACGGTGGGAACCTTTCTCCCGCGGCGGCTCCATCGGGTGACCGCGGGACTTTCCGTGGCCGCACTCGCGACGGCCGCGATCCTCGCCGCGGCGGCGTTCCTGTCCGTGGTCCGGGGTGGCGCGCTGTATTCGAACGTGCCCTGGTTTGAGACGGGGACCCTGTCGGTGCGCGTCGGATGGATTCTGGATCCGCTGAGCGCCGCGATGCTGCTCATGATCACCGTGGTCGGAACGCTGATTTTCATCTTCAGCACCGGATACATGGCGGAGGACCCCGATTCCGGACGCTTCTTCTGTTTCCTCTCCCTGTTTGCCGCGGCCATGCTCGGCCTGATCCTGTCCAACAGCCTGCTCCTTCTGTTCATCTGCTGGGAACTCGTCGGGCTCGCCTCCTACCTCCTCATCGGATTTTGGTATTCACGCCCCCCGGCCGCCGACGCCGCCCGAAAGGCCTTCCTGACAACCCGGATCGGGGATCTGGGATTTCTGGTGGGACTGATCTGGCTTTACTCGGAGAGCGGCACGGTCCTGTTCTACGATCAGGGCGCCGGATGCCTCGAGCCGGCGGCGCTTTCGGGGATCGCCGGTCGCGCCACCGCAGGTGGTCTCGCCTTGGGCACCGCCATCTCACTGCTCCTGTTCTGCGGGGCGGTCGGGAAATCGGGGCAACTGCCGCTGCACGTCTGGCTTCCGGACGCCATGGAAGGACCGACACCGGTCAGCGCCCTGATCCATGCCGCCACCATGGTGGCCGCCGGCGTCTTTCTGATGGCGCGCATGTTTCCCCTGGTCGCCCTGGGAGGATCAGCCGAACTGCCGGCGCCCGCACTCGTGGTCATGGCATGGACCGGCGCCCTCACCGCCCTCTTCGGCGCCCTGACGGCCGTCGCCCAGACGGACATCAAACGTATCCTGGCCTATTCCACCATTTCCCAGTTGGGATTCATGATGATGGGTCTCGCCACGGGCGGTCCGGCCGTCGGCATGGTTCACCTGCTCACCCACGCCTTTTTCAAGGCGCTCCTGTTCCTCGGCGCCGGCTCGGTCATCCACGGCTGCCACGGAGAGCAGGACATCCGGCACCTGGGCGGACTGCGGCGCCGCATGCCGCTCACCTTCGCCACCTACGCCGTGGGCATGATGGCGCTCTCGGGCGTTCCGGTGTTCTTCTCCGGATTCTGGAGCAAGGACGCGATCCTTCACTCGCTTTCCCACTGGGCACCCTCGCGGGTTCCCTTCCTCCTCGGTGTGCTAACCGCGGCGGTGACCGCCTTCTACATGACGCGCCAGATGATCTACGTGTTCGCCGGGACGTCCCGGGGCCCCGACTCGGCCCATGCCCATGAAGGTTCACCGGTCCTGACCGTCCCCCTGGGAATTCTCGCCGGAGCGAGCATTGCCCTGAGCGCGGTCACGACCCCGTTCCGTCCCTGGCTGGAACACTTTCTTTCCCCCGCATCGACCCCGTCCGAGTCCGGTTCCGTCTGGGGCATTCTCATCCTGTCCGCGCTGGCCTGCGGGGCGGGCCTGGCCGCCGGGGGGATCCTTTATCGCAACCTGGGGGTGGCGCTGAAAACAGGACGGGATCCCTTGGAACGGTGGGTGCCGCGCATGTACACCCTGATGCGTGACCGGTTCCGTTTCGACGAATTCTACCGGGCGACCCTCGTGAAGTGGGTGGGTGCCGCGGCCTGGATTTCCGCCGCATTGGATCAGTCGCTCGGAAGTGTCTTTCGGGACCTTGCGTCGTTTGCGGCCTCCGCGGGTTCCTGGCTCAGCCGCACGGTGGACCAGGGCGTTCTGAATGCCAGTTTCGATGACGGCTGCCAGGCCGCACGCGATGCCGGCGGTCTGCTCTCAAGGACCCACGATGGCCAACCCCAGCGCTCCCTCAGAATCCTCATCGCGGGAGTCATCGCCCTCGCGGCCGGATTGCTGTTTCTGGCCACGTCCTGAATCAACATGACGGATCTGCCCATGCTGACCCTGATGACGCTGACACCGCTGATCGGTGTCGTCGTTCTCATGGTGCTTCCGGCATCGCTCGCGCGGGCGTCCCGTCCGATCACCCTCGGGATCTCGCTGCTGACCCTTCTGGAGGGCGTCTTCCTGGCCCATCAGTTCCGCACGGAGGGTGGGCAACTGCAGTTCATCGAACGGGCTCCCTGGATCCCCTCGGTGGGCGCCGAGTATTTCGTGGGCGTGGACGGTCTCAACCTCCTGCTCATCCTTCTGACGACGCTCCTCATTCCGTTCGCCATCGCGACGTCCCCGTTCCCCTCCGAGCGTCCCCGCCTCTACTTCGCCCTCATCCTTGCCCTGGAAACGGGACTCCTCGGGAACTTCACCGCACTCAATTTCGTCCACTGGTTCCTGTACTGGGAACTGGGACTGATCCCAGCGTACTTCCTCATCAAGTTCTGGGGGGGGCCCGGTCGTCGAACGGCGGCACTGCAGTTCTTCCTGTTCACCTTCGCGGGAAGCGTGGCCCTTCTTCTCGCGTTCCAGGCCCTGTTCCTGGCCACCGGCACGATGGATTTTCCAAATCTGGCGGCGTTAGCCCGGGACGGCTCCCTGTCCTCCGGATTGTCGCGCGCCTTTGCCTGGACCGGCCTCAATCCGACCCGCCTCGCCTCGATTCTCTTCCTCGGCACCTTCGCCGGATTGGCGGTGAAGATTCCCCTGGTCCCCTTCCACACGTGGCTCCCGGACACCTACGCCGAGGCACCCACGAGTGTCACGCTGTTGCTGACCGGAGCCCTGTCCAAGATGGGGGTCTACGGGATCCTGCGGATTCTCATCCCGATCTTCCCTGCAGAAACCCGGACCATGCTCAGCCCCATTCTCGTGGGAGTCGTGGTTTCCATCGTGTTTCCCACCCTGGTGGCCCTGGCACAAACCGACCTCAAGCGAATCCTGGCCTACTCCTCCATCAATCACCTCGGATACTGCCTCCTCGGGATTTTCGTGGCCTTGGATCCGGTTCCCCAGGGTCCGCAGTGGGCCAATGAACGGGCGGCGGCCCTCAATGGCGCCGTACTCCAGATGTTCAATCACGGCATCAATGCCGCCCTGCTCTTCGCACTGGTCGGGATCCTGGAACAACGCACCGGAGGACGCCGGCAACTGGAGGACTTCGGCGGCCTCCGGGCACGGGCTCCCATCCTCGCCGGAATGCTCGGAACCGCCGTCTTTGCATCCCTGGGCCTGCCGGGACTTTCGGGGTTCATTGGTGAGTTCCTGATCTTCAAGGGCGCCTTCCCGCTGGCTCCGGGGGCCGCCGCCCTCGCCCTGCCCGGCTTGATGATGACCGCCGTCTTCCTGCTGACGCTGCTCCACCGCGTCCTGAACGGTCCCGTGAACCCGGCCCGACAGGAATTCCAGGACCTCAGCCGCCGGGAATGCCTGGTGCTCGCCCCCATGCTGGCGCTGCTGGTGCTGCCGGGGATCCTCCCCCAACTGCTGTTGCGATGGACGAATCCGTCCGTCGTGGCCTTCGTCGCCGGACTCGCTCCGTAGCCCGCCCATGCTCGCCTTCCCCCTCTACCTCTGCTTCGCGAGCGCCCTGGGCCTGCTCCTGTGGCGCCGAACGGCCTCGCGTCTGCCCCACTGGATCACCCTCGCCACCTGCGGCCTCGGGCTCCTTTTGACGGTCACCGCCGTGATCCAGCGGACGCCCGGGGCGGAGGTCGTGACCCTCGTGCGCCTGCCCTGGATCCCCACCTGGGGCGCCGAGTTCCACCTCGCGGCGGATGGCCTGAGCGCATCCCTCCTGGTCCTCACGGGAATCGCCTCCGTGGGGGGCGTCCTATTCTCCTGGAATGTCCAGGATCGGCCCGGTGAGTTCTTCTCACTTTACCTGACGCTGATTGGTGCCGTGTACGGCGTCTTCCTCAGCTGGGATCTGCTGCTGTTCTTCGTGTTCTACGAACTGGCGATCATCCCGAAGTACCTCCTCATCGCACGCTGGGGTTCGACCCGGAGGGATTACGCGGCGATGAAGCTTGCCCTCTATTCGTTCCTCGGGAGCGCGGCGGTGCTGGTCGGGATCGTCGCCCTGTACGCCACGAGCGGCCTCAACACACTGGATCTTTCCGCCCTGGCCCGGCACTCGTTTCCACCATCCACCCAAGCCTGGGCCTTTCCGGTCCTGTTTGCCGGATTTGCCATCCTCGCCGGTCTTTGGCCCCTCCACACCTGGGCGCCCACGGGACATGTGGCGGCCCCGACAGCCGCCTCCATGTTGCTGGCCGGCGTCATCATGAAGCTGGGCGCCTACGGATGTCTCCGCATCGCCCTGCCCCTCCTCCCGGAGGGAGCGCGGGAGTCCAGATTCGTATTCGGCGTGCTCGCCGTGGCCGGAATCGTCTGGGGAGCCCTGGTCGCCCTCCGGCAGCGCGACTTCAAGTTCGTCATCGGCTACTCCAGCGTCAGCCACATGGGCTTTGTGATCCTCGGACTGGCGATGGCGACCCCCCTGGCGTTGTCCGGAGCTGTCCTGCAAATGATCTCCCACGGCATCATTGCCGGACTCCTGTTCGCGGTGGTCGGACGAATGGTCTATGACCGGACCCATACGCGCGACCTGGAGGAACTCGGGGCGCACCGTCTCGGGAAAACCCTGCCGTTCGCCGCAGTCACGTTTGTGCTCGCCGGATTTGCCTCCATGGGAGTTCCCGGATTCAGCGGCTTCATCGCGGAACTTCAGATTCTTCTCGGCACCTGGCCGGTTTCCGGACGCCTGGTGGCGGTCGCGGGATTTGGAATCCTCCTGGGGGCCGCCTACGTGCTTCGGGCCGTCCACCTCGGATTCTTCCGCGGCGACGACTCACCTCCGCTGGAGGCCCTCGCGCCCCCCGCACCCATCACCGTCCCCGAGGTGCTGGGATCCGGCCTGCTGCTGGTGTCCACCGTGGGCCTGGGATTGTTCCCGGGATTCGTGCTGGACTGGATCCAGCCGGCACTGGCGGGCCCCTTCTTTGACGGACTCCGGCGCGTGATGGTCCCATGAGTGAATCGCAATCCCTGCAAGCACCCGGATGAACGGCCCCCTGCATCTCGACCTGCTCAGGCAACTGCTTCCCGAAGCGGTGCTGGTCGTTTCCGCGCTGGCCGTGTTGTTGCTCGACCTGCGCGTCTTCGGCAGGCGCGCCCTTTCGGAACGAATGGCGAACTCGGGGACCTGCGCCGCCGTGGGACTCCTGGCATCCTGGGGAGTCCTGGGGATGGGTGCCGTCCCCGTGGAAACACTGGCGGGCGCGTTTCGACCCCTGCCCGGAACCCAGTTCCTGAAGGGAGTCCTGCTCCTACTTTCCCTGGCAACCGTGGTGTTCGCCATGCCGGGTCGGTTCACCCGCCATGCCGGTGAATTCTTTGCCCTGCTGCTCATCGCGACTGCCGGAATGATGCTGCTCATCGGCACCGACAACCTGCTCATGCTGTTCGTCGCCCTCGAACTCGTCAGCCTGACCCTCTACGTGTTGACGGCGCTTCACGAGGAACGACCCGGCGCCACGGAAGCCGCGCTCAAGTACTTCCTCTTCGGAGGCATCGCCGCCGCCCTCACGCTGTTTGGCATGAGCCTTCTCTACGGACTCACGGGCTCCGTCCAACTCAGTGTGATCGGGTCCCGCCTCGCCGCACTTCCCCGGGAACCGCTTCTTTGGATCGCCCTCGTCATGACCCTGTCGGGCCTCGCCTTCAAGATTGCCGTGGCCCCCTTTCACCTCTGGGCTCCGGATGTGTACCAGGGGGCACCGACACCGGCAGCCGCCCTCGTGGCTTCGGGCTCGAAGGTCGCGGGATTTGTCCTGCTCCTGCGGGTGCTGCACGTCGGATTCGGTGCGAACACGGCGGGTTCGGCCGGCAGGATCCCCTGGAGTCCGGGCTGGATCCCCTGGATCGCGGTCCTGTCCACGCTTTCGATGGTCGCCGGGAACCTGACCGCGCTCCGTCAAACCGACCTGCGCCGACTGCTCGCCTACTCGGCCATCGCGCAGGGCGGCTATGGCCTCCTCGGCCTGATGGATCCGCGCCCGGAATCCGGCGCCGCCGTGCTCTACTTCGCCGTGACCTATGCCATCACCGCGCTCGGAGCATTCGGGGTGGTGGCGGCGATGGAGGCGGCCGGCGAGGAACCGACCCTGCCGGGCTTGGCCGGCCTCGGACGCCGCTCGCCGGTCCTGGCGGCATGCCTCTCGGTATTCGTCCTCTCGATGGCGGGCATTCCGCCGCTCGCCGGATTCTTCGGGAAATTCTTCGTCTTCGTCCGGGCCATTTCCAGCGAACCCCAGTCCGGGCGGCTCTGGATCCTTTCGGTCGCAGTCGGGACCAGCGCCGTGGCCCTCTATTACTACCTGCAGATCGTCCGTCATGCGCTGCTGCTGCCCGCAGCCACCCCGGCCCCCGCGCTGCGGGTCGCCCCCCTGACCCTGTTCGCTCTGCTCCTGCTCGCCGGGGCGACCCTCGTTCTCGGATTCCTCCCCGGTCTCCTCCTCAATCCGCTGCAATGAATCGTCGAGGTTTCCTCCAGTCCGCGATCGTCGCCACGGTCGCCGGGTGCGCCACCTCCGAAGCGTCCCGGCCGCAAATCATCGACAGCCACACCCATTTCTACGATCCCACCCGGGCTGAAGGGGTTCCCTGGCCGGATGCCCGGGATCCGGTCCTCTACCGTCCCGTGCTCACCGCGGAGTTCACGGCGCTCACCCAACCGCTCGGCGTGGTCGGCACCGTGGTCATCGAGGCGAGTCCCTGGCCGAAGGACAACGAGTGGCTGCTTGCCCTCGCGGACAGGAATCCCGTGATCCTCGGCGTCGTGGGCAATCTGACTCCCGGCGCGCCCACCTTCCGGAAACAGCTCGATGCCCTCGCCCGAAATCGCCGCTTTCGGGGAATACGCATCGGTTCCGAAACCCTGCGCGCCGCGCAGTCCCCGGGGGCCGTCCAGGACGACCTGAAACACCTCGCCCGGCGGGGATTGTCCGTGGACGTCCTGATCCCCCCGGAACAACTGCCCGAGGCCGCCAACCTCGGACGGACCCTCCCCGACCTTCAGATCATCGTGGATCATTGCAGCAACGTCCCGGTAGAAACGCCGCCACCGAATGAATGGATCGCCGGTCTGGTCGCCTGTCACTACGCCCCCAATGTCAGCATGAAGGTGAGCGGACTGGTGGAGGGAACGGGCCGCCGCGGAGGCACGGCGCCCCAGGACCTTTCGGTCTACCAGTCCGTTCTCGACGCCATCTGGCATCCCTTCGGGGAGGACCGCGTCCTCTTCGGAAGCAACTGGCCCGTGAGCCTTCATTTCGCCACCTATGGGACGGTGCTTCACCTTGTTCAGGAGTACTTCGCCACCAAGGGCCCCAGGGCCTCGGCAAAGTACTTCCATCGGAACGCCCGTCGCGTGTACCGGTTGTCGTAGCCGGACGGGGCCGCACACCGGCACCCGGACGACATTGCCCGCACGGAATGGCGATCCGCCATGGATTCCATTTCGTTCCGGCACTACCCTGCCGTCCGAATGTCGGCCAACGAAGTGGTCCCCCTGCTGGAACTCCGGAACGTGTCCAAGTCGTACCCCGGCGAGGTCCCGGTCCCGGTTCTGAAAAGTGCGCGTCTCCAGGTCGCCCGCGGGGAACGCATTGCAATCCTCGGACCGAGCGGATCCGGAAAAAGCACGATCCTCAATCTTCTCGGAACCCTGGACCGTCCCGACTCGGGATCCATCCACTTCGACGGCCGGGACCTCTCCACGCTGGACGCCCGCGAACTCGCGCAACTCCGGAACCGTCGCATCGGATTTGTCTTTCAAAGCCATCACCTCCTGCCCCAGTGCACCGTTCTGGAGAACGTCCTGCTCCCCACCCTCGCAGAAACAGGGACTTCTCCCGCCTCCGCGGAGGACCGGGCGCGCCAACTCCTGGATCGGGTGGGCCTCGGTTCACGAACGAATCACGTTCCGGGTCAACTCAGCGGGGGCGAACGGCAACGGACCGCCGTCGTGCGGGCCCTGATCAATTCCCCGCTCCTGGTGCTGGCGGATGAACCGACCGGAGCCCTTGACCAGGCCAACGCCGAGGTTCTGGGAGACCTGCTGGTCGGATTGAACCGGGATGAATCGGTCACCTTGATCGTGGTCACCCACAGCCCCGACCTCGCACGCCGGATGGACCGGATCGTGGAACTTCGCGACGGAGCCCTGGTCACGTCATGACACTCCGAGATCTCGCCCGGCGGTCCCGAAGGCACTTCTGGCGGTCCCATCTCGGGCTGCTCGCCGGGACGGCCGTGGCCGCCGCCGTTCTGGTCGGTGCGCTCGTCGTTGGGGATTCGGTCCGGGGCACACTCCAGACGCGGGTCCGGGAGCGACTGGGGTTTGGCATCGCCACCGCGATGGATCTCCGCGACCGGTTTGTCACCACGAACCTGGCGGACGGGATGCGTTCGCGATTTCCTACCATCGGATCCCGAGCACTTAAGGTCGGTGACGTTCTGAGCCCGTTCTGGTCACCCGCCGGTGAACTCGTGCTACCGGCAACCGCAACCCGCCAGGACGGCACCTCCCGAGCGAACCGTGTACGCCTTCACGGGGTCACTCCTGGATTCATCACCACGCTTTCCTTCCGGCTTGGTTCCAACGCGCCCGCAGGAAACAACGTCTGGCTCGGCGAACCTTTGGCCCGCCAGCTTCAAGTCGGCATTGGCGACTCCCTCGTTTTCCGGATTCACCGCCCTGGTGCCCTCTCACGGGAGGCGATCCTCTCACCCCGCGACGATCAGAGCGTCGCCCTGCGGGTCCGAGTCGACCGCATTCTCTCCTCTGCGGAAGGCGGGACCTTCGGACTCCACACTGGATCCGGATCGCCGATGAATGCCTTTGTTACGTACGACACCCTGGCCGTCGCTGCTGGACTTCCCGGACGCGTCAATCTTCTGCTCGGGGGCCCGCTGTCCCGCATGGAGACTCCCCGAATGTCTGATCGCTGGAAACACAAGACCTCGGAGTTGCGGAGTGGGGGAATTAGAAGTTTCTGGAATTCGGATCTGATCAATCTTTCCCGTCCCCTGGATCCGGAATCCGCGAACCGCGAAATGACCCGGATCCTGGAGGAAACCTGGTCGCTCGAGGACGCAGAAGCTTCCCTCCGCCTGGGGACGAACCTTTCCCGGGCGACCGGTCCCGAGTTCCTGGAACTCTCCTCCCGCCGGATCTTCATCGACCCGCCGATCGCCACTGCAGCGATCTCCGTCTCGACCAACGCGGTCGCCACCCCGACCCCCGTCCTAACCTACCTGGTCAACTCGATTTCATCCGGGGACCGAATGGTCCCCTACTCCATGGTGACCGCCGCGGGGCCTCCCTATACGCCGGCGGACCTCAAAGACGACGAAATCCTGGTCAACACCTGGCTGGCTGAGGACCTGGGTCTTCATCCCGGGGACGCGGTTCAAGTGGCGTACTACCGGGCGGATTCTGGAACAACGTTGGTCGAACAAACCAATCAGTTCCGCGTCCGTGCCGTCATCCCCTTGGAGGGCGTTCACGCCGACCGATCCCTCATGCCGGAGTTTCCCGGCCTCGCCAAAGCTGAAAGCACGCGGGATTGGGATGCCGGGTTCGACCTCGTTCACAAGATCCGGGATCGCGACGAGGCATATTGGAAACAGTGGCGGGGAACTCCCAAGGCGTTCATCAACGTCGAAGCAGGTCGCCGGATTTGGGGGAATCGGTTCGGGGATTTCACTGCGGTCCGCTGGTTCCTGCCGCCCTCCGCTGACGCCGCCAACGCCCGCCAGCAGATCGCAGAGGAGATCCGATCCCGACTGAAGCCGGACGACCTCGGGATGGTCTGGCAGCCCGTCGCGGAAATCGCCCGGAGGGGCGCCGCGTCGGGACAAGACTTTGGAGGTCTCTTTATCGGGTTCAGCTTCTTCCTCATCGTCGCGTCCCTCCTCCTGACCTCCATGCTGTTCCAGTTCGCCCTCGACCTGAGACTGCAGGAAACCGGCGTCCTGCTGGCCCTCGGTTGGCCGCCCCGCCGCGTCCGACAGGTGCTCTTCCGGGAGGGACTCGGCGTTGCGGCGATCGGAACCGTCGCCGGAGCCCTGTTGGGACTCGCCTATGCGAAGGGAATTCTTTGGGGATTGAACACCCTGTGGACCGGGGCGGTGGCGGGGGAATCGCTCCTGCTCTTTATCCGGATCGGAACCGTCGCCGCGGGTGCTGCACTGGGACTGCTGGTGGCCGCGGCCACCCTGTGGATTTCCCTCCGGAACCGGGTGGCGCAGCCAGCCCGAGTCCTCCTGTCCGGAACCGAAACCCTGGATGACGCGGGGACTCGTCGCACAGGATCTCCGTGGGTCCAACGCGGGGCGGTCCTGGCGGGGATCGCCGCCGTCGGTGCCTCCGCGGGGGGATTGGCATCCAACTCCGGACAAAAACCGGCCCTGTTCTTTCTCGCCGGGACCAGCGGACTGGTCTGCGGAATCCTTGGGGTCCGCTTGTGGATCCGCGCGTCCCGGGTTTCGCCCCGCATCGCACCATCGCTCCGCTCCATCGCCATAAGATCCCTTCGCCGGCGGCCCGGGAGATGCCTCGCCACCATCCTCCTCCTCGCCTGCGCGACCTTTCTGATCATCGCGGTGGCGGCCAATCGTCTCGATGCAGGGAAGGACGCCACCGAGCGACGTTCGGGGACCGGAGGGTTCGCGCTCTGGGGGGAGTCGTCCCTGCCCGTCACGCAGGACCTCAATTCCCGCCGGGGCCGGGAGTTCTACGGACTCGACCCCTCGGCCATGTCCCGGGTCTCGGTCGTTCCCCTCCGGGTTCGGGACGGGGACGACGCCAGTTGCCTGAACCTGAACCGGGCCCAGCGCCCCCGGCTGCTGGGCGTCTCCCCGGACTCCCTCGCCCAACGACAGGCGTTCACCTTCACCGCGTTGGAAACCGGCACACCGACGACCAACGGCTGGAACGTCCTGCTTCAGAAGCCGACCCGGGGAGCGGACGGCATCGAGGAAATCCCTGCGGTGGGGGATGCCAACTCCATCCAGTGGGCCCTTGGAAAACGCCTCGGCGATCGCCTGGACTACACCGATGAGCGGGGCCGTCCGTTTCGGATCCGGCTTGTGGGCGCCGTGGCCAACTCAATTCTCCAGGGAAACCTCGTCATCGCCGACCCGGATTTCATCCGCCTGTTCCCGAGCGAGACCGGCCATCGAGCCTTCCTGCTCGATGCCCCTCCGGATTCCGCGGGCGCCATTTCCGCCCAGTTGACCCGCGCCCTTTCGGATGCGGGACTGGAGCTGATCACCACGCGGGATCGGCTGGATCGCTTCAATTCCGTTCAGAACACGTACCTGAACACGTTCCAAGTGCTGGGAGGCCTGGGGCTCCTTCTGGGAAGCTTCGGGCTCGGCGTCCTCGTGCTGAGGAATGTCCAGGACCGCCGGGGGGAACTGGCCCTCATGCAGGCCCTCGGATTTGAAGCGTCTGCAATTCGCGGACTCGTTCTCCGGGAGCATCTGGTCCTGTTGCTCCTGGGCCTCGGGTTGGGAGCCGTCTCGGCAGGCATCGCCGTCATGCCTGCCCTTCTCACTCCGGGATCCGGCATCCCGTGGAGTTCCCTTTCCTGGACCCTCCTCATCGTCGCGGCCAACGGAGCGGCCTGGGCCTGGGTCGCCACCCGTCGTGCCCTGGCCGCCCCGTTGCTCCCGGCGTTGAGGGAACTCTGATTCGGCCCTCAGTCGGCCGCGGGATAATCGGTATAACCGGCAGGACCCGGACTGTAGAAGGTCGCCGGATTCGGCTCCACCAGCGGAATTCCCCGTTGAATCCGGCCGACCAGGTCGGGATTGCTCACGTAGTGGTGACCAAAGGCCACCATCTGGAGGGTCCCCGCATCCATGGCAGCTCCTGCCTCGGCGGGGGTGTAGCCCATGTTTCCCACCAGGTTGCCCGCAAACGCCTGCCGCGCGGCGGTGACCACGTCCCCCTTCTGGACCCCGAAGAAATCGCCCCGCATCAGGTGGAGGTATCCCACCTGCCGTTTTGACAACTCCGCGGCGACATGACGGGTCAATCCCACCGGGTCGGAATCCCGCATGTCATTGTAGCTGTTGAGCGGCGAAATCCGAACCCCCACCCGGCCCGCACCCCAGACACCGATCGCGGCGTCCGTCGCCTCCAACAGCAGCCGAGCCCGATTCGCCACCGGACCGCCGTACGGACCCTCCCGACGATTCGTCCCATCGCGGAGGAATTCATCCAGCAGATATCCGTTGGCTCCGTGGATCTCCACACCGTCGAATCCCGCCTTCTGCGCACGAACCGCGGCGAGCCGGAATCCCTCAATGATCCCGGGAAGTTCGTCATCGCGCAGCGCCCGCGGCAGAACGTACGGCTTCTTGCCTTCGGGGGTGTGGACCTCATCGCCCTGGATGGCCAGTGCGCTCGGGGCGACCGGCTGGCGTCCGTCATTGAGCAGCGGATGGCAGGACCGCCCCCCGTGCCAGAGCTGAAGGAAGATGTGTCCCCCGGCACCGTGGACGGCATCCGTGACCATGCGCCATCCGGCCACCTGCTCCTCGGAGTAGATTCCGGGTTCGCGCCAGAAGGAGGAATTGCCCTCCAGGACCATGGTGGCCTCCGCAACGATCAATCCGGCGGAGGCCCGCTGCGCATAATACTCCGCCATCAGTGGCGTGGGGACATGGGCGCCCTCCGCCCGACACCGCGTGAGCGGCGCCATCATGATGCGGTTGGGGAGCCTGAGGGCTCCGATCTGAACTGGGGTGAACAGGGAATGGATTGTGCTCATGGTTTGGGGAAAATTTAGCGGCCCGGGATCGCAGGGGCGGGCGATGCAGATGACGGACCCCTCCGGCGGAATGAGTCCACGACCCGCAGGATCACCACATAGAAGACGGGCGTCAGAAAAAGCCCGAAGACAGTCACCCCGATCATTCCGGAAAAGACGGCGACGCCCATCGCCTGCCGCATTTCGGCACCGGCACCGTGGGAAACGACCAGGGGAAACACGCCGGCAATGAACGCAATGCTGGTCATGAGGATCGGCCGCAATCGAAGACGGCACGCTTCCAGGGCCGCCGATACCACGTCCGCCCCGGCGTCCTTCCGCTCCCGTGCAAACTCCACGATGAGAATTGCATTCTTGCAGGCCAGTCCGACCAGGACGATGAGCCCGATCTGGGTGAAGATGTTGTTATCCCCTCCCTTCAACAGCACTCCCAGCATCGCGCTGAGCAGGCACATGGGGACGATAAGAATGATGACGAGAGGCAGGCTCAGACTTTCATACTGCGCGGCCAGCACGAGGAATACGAGCAACACGCAAAGCGGGAACACATATACGGCCGTGTTTCCAGCAATGCGCTGCTGGTAGGTAAGCTCCGTCCATTCATAGGCCATTCCCTGGGGCAGGTTCGCCTGCACCAGATTCTCAATGAAGGCCTCGGCCTGTCCGGAACTGAAGCCCGGAGCCGGCGCACCATTGATCTCGGCGGCGGGATGCCCGTTGTACCGCATCACCCGGTCCGGCCCTGCCCCCTCCCTCACCGTCACCAGGGTCCCCAGCGGAACCATCTGCCCCGCCTCATTCCTCACCTTCAGGCGCGCCACCTGGTCGGCCGACGCCCGGAACGGGGCATCCGCCTGGGCGATCACCTGATAGGTCCGCCCGAATCGGTTGAAATCATTCACATACAGGGAGCCGAGATACACCTGCATCGCCTCAAAAACACTGCCGAGCGAAACGCCCATGGACTTGGCCTTCAACCGGTCCACATCAGCGTCGATCCGGGGTACATTGATCTGGAATGTGGAGTAAACACCCTGGAGGACGTTGGTGGCGTAACACTGTCCGATGATGCCCCACGTGGTCCCATACAGCATTCCCGAACCCAGATTCCCCCGATCCTCAAGGAACAGCTTGAAGCCTCCCCCGGTGCTCAATCCGTTGACCGGCGGCGCGTTGATGACCAGCGTTCGCGCCTCCTGGATCTCCGCAAAGAGTCCGTTCAAACGCGCGGCGATGGCGGACGCCGACAGGTCCGGAGTCGTCCGCTCCTCAAAAGGCTTCAGACAGATGAACGTGATGCCCGAGTTCGGACTGGCGGTGAACCCGTTGGGCGACAGACCCGGGAACGCCACGGACGCCTCCACACCCGGAACCTTCAGCGCCATCTCCGTCATCCGGCGCAGGACGGCATCCGTCCGGTCCAGCGAGGCGGCATCCGGCAATTGGGCCACGCAGATCAGGTACTGCTTGTCCTGGTCGGGAATGAATCCGGCCGGAACCGCGTTGAACACCCGGACTCCCAGCACCACCAGGCCGACGTACACCAGCAGGGCGACCCCACTCACCCGCAGCACCCGGGCCACACCCGCGGTGTACCGGGCGGCAGACCACGCGAAGAACCGGTTGAACGGACGGAAGAACCAACCGAACAGCGCCTCGATCCCCCGCGTCACCCGGTCGCGCGGCTGGTCGTGTCCCTGGAGCAGCAGCGCACTCAGCGCCGGCGAGAGGGTCAGCGAATTGAAGGCCGAGATCACCGTCGAGATGGCGATGGTGATCGCGAACTGCTTGTAGAACTGCCCCGTCAGTCCGCTGATGAATGCAGTCGGAATGAACACCGCGCACAGCACCAGGGCGGTGGCGATGATCGGGCCGGTCACCTCGTCCATGGCCTTCCGCGTCGCCTCCACAG
This sequence comes from Verrucomicrobiales bacterium, assembly GCA_016793645.1. GTDB lineage: Bacteria > Verrucomicrobiota > Verrucomicrobiia > Limisphaerales > UBA9464 > UBA9464. The sequence goes on along the minus strand of JAEUHD010000202.1, from coordinate 45,676 downwards.
GACTCAGTCCGAGGGCAATGTTCCGCTCCACATTCTCCACCACCACGATGGCGTCATCGACGACAATGCCGATCGCGAGCACGAGTCCGAAGAGCGACAGGGCGTTGATGCTGAATCCCAGGGCGGACATCACCGCAAAGGTGCCCACGAGGGACACCGGGACCGCCGCCAGCGGAATGATGCTGGCCCGCCACGTCTGGAGGAAAAGGAGCACCACGAGGACCACCAGAAGGATCGCCTCGAACAGCGTGTGCACGACCGCGTCGATGGAACGGGCGACGAAGACGGTGGGGTCATAGGCGACGACGTAGTCCAGTCCCGGAGGAAAGGACTTCTTCAACTCCTCCATGGTCTTCCGGACGTTGCGCGACAACTCCAGGGCATTGCTGCCCGGCTGTTGAAAAATGGGGATTGCGACCGCCGACTTGTTGTTGAGCTGGGACCGCAGCGCGAATTCACCCGCGCCCAGTTCGATCCGGGCCACGTCCCGGAGCAGGACCGTCTCCCCCTGCGCCCCCCGCTTGATGATGATCTCGCCAAATTCGTCCTCCGTGACCAGCCGTCCCCGGGCGTTGATCTGAACCTCGAATCCCACCGGGGAGGAGACGGGCTGCTGGCCCACGGCTCCGGCGGCAACCTGGACATTCTGTTCGCGGATCGCAGCGACCACGTCGCCCGCCGTCATTCCCTTCGCAGCCACCTTGGCCGGATCCAGCCAGACCCGCATGGCATAATCCCCGGACCCGAAAATCTGCACCTGGCCCACCCCGGGAATCCGCGCCAGGACATCCTTCACCTGCAGCGTCCCGTAGTTCCGGACGTAGATGTCGTCATAGGTGCCATCGCTGATCAGGTGCACCACCATCGTCAGATCGGGAGTGGACTTGATGGTCAGCACCCCCAGACGGCGAACCTCCTCCGGCAGCTTGGGCAGCGCCTGGGCAACGCGATTCTGGACGAGCACCTGGGCCTGATCGATGTCCGTTCCCAGCTTGAAGGTCACCGTCAGGGTCATCACCCCGTCACTCGTCGCCTGGGAGAACATGTAGAGCGAATTCTCCACCCCATTGAGCTGTTGCTCCAGGGGCACCGCGACCGTCTCTGAAATCGTCCCCGGGTTGGCGCCCGGATACACCGCCCGAACCACGATCTGGGGCGGGACCACTTCCGGGTACTCCGAAACCGGAAGCCGGAACATGGCGATGAGGCCCACCAGGAAGATCAGGACCGAAAGCACGCCGGCAAAGATGGGGCGCCGGATGAAAAAGTGGCTGAAGGACATGGGATGCGGGGAAACGCCGGCGTCGGATCGTTCAGCGGGCGTTGGTCGGCGGCGTCGCGGCAACCGGGTTGACCGTCATTCCGGGGCGGACGCGGATCAATCCGTTGACCACCACCGGATCGCCCTCCTTCAACCCCTCCCGCACGACCCGCTTTCCAGCGATGGTCGTCCCCAGTTTGACCGGCCGATAGGCCACGGTGTTGCTGGACGTGACGGTAAGGACAAACCGCTGATTCTGGTCCGTCCCGATCGCCTCCTCGCCAATCAGGATGGCGGGTTGCCTCGGACTCCCCGGCACCCGCACGCGCGCAAACAGTCCGGGCAACAGGAGTCCGTCCGGATTCGGAAACAGGGTCCGAACCAGAATACTGCCTGTCCCGGCATCCAGCCGGTTGTCGATCGATTCAACATAGCCGCGGTGGGGAAAGCCCGACTCGTTTCCGAGCCCCATTTCCACGATCACCTTGCCCTGCTGGTTCGTCTCCAGCGCGCCGGCGCGGAGCAATCCCCGGAATTTGAGCAGGGTCGCCTCGTCGATGTCGCCGTACGCCAGCATGGGATCCACACTGACCACGGTCGCCAGCAGTGTCGTGAACCCGTCCACGCCGCTGACATTGTTGCCCACGGTAACCAGGGGACGTCCGACGCGCCCATCAATGGGGGACCGGACCCGGCAGTATTCCAGATCCAGTCTCGCGGTTTCGCGCTGCGCTTCGGCCGCCTTCAACGCCGCTTCCGCATCGGTCCTGGCCCAGCGGCGCTGGTCCGCCTCCTCGTTGGAAATGGACTTCGTCTCGAACAACACCTCGGCCCGCTTCGCCTCCCGCGTCGCATTCTCCATCCGAACCCGGGCCCGCTGCACCTCGGCGTCCGCACGGTCCAGCACCGCCTGCTTGGGACGCGGATCGATCACGAACAGGAGGTCCCCCTTCTTCACCAGTTCCCCGGCCTCAAATCGCACCTCGGACAGATAGCCCGAGACCCGCGGCCGGATTTCAACCGTCTCCTTGGAGTCCAGTCGGGCGGGAAACTCGTCGAACTCCACCACGTCCTGGAATCGCACCGGCTCCACCGTCACCGCCGGTGCCGGAGGCATCCCGGCCGGTCCTGAAGCCGGGCGGTGACAGGCGGTGCACAGCAGGGACACGAAAACCGCCAGTCCAGCCACCCCGTGCCCTCGGAGTCGGGGGAGGAAACCGAAGCCCCGACCTCCCGACAGTTCAGGCGGCAAGGGATACCTCCTGATTCCGGATCTGTCGTTGACGATTCAGCCAGGAACGAACCCCGGAAATCTTCTCCTCCGCAAGGGCCGGGAGAAAAAGTTCAGGAAACGGCGTCAAACTGGCCAGTGCCTCCGCCTCATTCAATGCGCCCATCAGGAGGTCCGCCGGCAATTCGCCGGCGTGGGCGTCCAGCAAGGCACCCAGAAGGGTTTTCCGGAAGGCTCCAATCAGCACCTCGGACCTGCGGTTCCATCGATCCGGTGCCAGATCGGTGAAGGTCGGAACACTCTTCGGGAATCGATTCGGTTCTTCGTTCATACGTTCCATTTATTGTTGACCGGTCGTCTATTATTTCGCGCCAAAGTGTCTCAGGAAATGATCGTGTCAATGGAGGTCTAGGCCGGGACCGCGGTGCCCAGGATGCGCATCACGGAGGGCTCCAGTTCACGCAACAGGGCCGGATTGTTCTGAACCTTGGCCCGGAAAATCAGCCCCATCAGGCAGGTGCCGACGGATTGGGCGGCCGCTTTGACGTCCGTCACCGCAATCAACCCCTCGCGCTGCGCGTCGCCGATGGCGGTCTCCAGATAACGAAGCCCACGGTTCAGAAGTTCCTCCGATTTCGCCCGAAGCCGGTCATCCTGGGTTGCCAATTCGGCCCCAAGATTGGCGTAGGGACACCCACAAACGTGCCCAAACTTCCGAAACAGGGAATCCTGCGCCTCAAACACACTCCCACACCATCGGGACAGGCGCTCCAACGGCGGCACCTGGGGAGAGAAGATCGCATCCAGAGCCGGCTGCTTCTGGCGCCAATGCTCCTCATAGGCGGCCAACGCGAGATCGGCTTTGGACGGGAAGAAATGGTAAAAGCTCCCCTTCTTGACCCCGGCATGAACGCAGATGTCATCCACGCTCACGCTGCCGTAGCTGCTCGTCCAAATCAGATCGAGCGCTGCGGCCAAAAGGCGTTCCCGGGCATCACTGGTTCTTCCCATGTCGACGTCCCCAACGGACACCGCCCACTTTCCATTTCTTTACCAAAGAGTCAACAAATTCAACTGATCGCCTTCAAGGCACCTTCCAGTAGGGCGACCCCCTCCTCCAGTTGCGCCCGTCCGATATTCAGTGCCGGCAGCAGGCGGATCACCTGGCTTCCGCTGGGAATGGTGAGCAGACCCGCCTGATGGAGCCGCTGGACGAACTGAAGACTGGAAGCCCGATCATCCTTTGCGAAGGCGGGAATCTGTTCGCGAGGCTGCAACTCCAAGCCCAGCATGAATCCCATGCCCCGGGAACCGCGAACCACGCCCGGATACGTCCGAACGAGTCGTCTCAGTTCCCCGTCCAGCCAATCCCCGGCCACGCGCACATGGTTCTGGAGGGCGTCACGGTCGATGACCTCGAAGATTTTCAGGGCAACGGCACAGCCCAGCGGAGTCCCGCCAAATGTCGTCCCATGGGTGCCCGGTCCCAGGAGCATCGAAAGATCCATCCCGTGGGCCCGGTCACGAATCCAGAACGCCCCGATCGGGAATCCTCCCCCGAGCGATTTGGCCATCGAAATGCCGTCCGGAAGAAACCCGGCCGCCCCCGGATCCGATTCCAGGATCCGCTGGAAACTCTGAAAACGGCCGCTCCGAAAGTGCCCGCACTGCACGGCGTCCATCAGCAACAACAGACGCCGCTCATCACAGAGCCGCCGCAGTCCCATCAGGTACGAAGGGTCCGCAGGCGTGATCCCCCCCTCGCCCTGGATTCCCTCGATCAGGATCGCCGCCGTGGCCGGAGTCAGGGCCTCGCGAATGGCGTCCAGATTATTGTAGGGCACGTGGCGGAACCCGGGAATGATGGGCTCGAATCCCTTCTTCACCTTTTCCTGCCCCGTGGCGGCAATGCCCCCAAGGGTTCGACCGTGAAATGAATTCGTTGCGGTGATCACTTCGAAGCGGCCCTCGTCATGACCAAAGCGCCGGGCGAGTTTGAACAGTCCCTCGTTCGCCTCCGCACCGGAATTGCAGAAGAAGACCTTTCCGGGACCGATCTCCCGCACCAGGCGTTCCGCGAGCCGACCCTGGGGACCGTGGAAATACAGATTTGAAACATGCAGGAGGCGGCGCGACTGCTCCGCCAGCGTTTCACTGATCTCCGGGTGGGCATGTCCGAGGGAGCAGACCGCGATGCCACCACCCAGGTCCAGATAACGGCGCCCGGAAACATCCCAGACGTAGCTGCCCGCGCCGTGGCTCAGCACCAGATCAAAACGTCCATAGCTCGGAACCACGTAACGGCTGAACAGTTCCCGAATTTCGGCGTGCTGGTTGTGCTGAATGGCGGGAGGCGGACTCAAGGGATCGCGCATGTGCACCGCGAGTTCAGGACAAACGGGAGGGAGGCGCAAGTCCTGCCGAGGACGCTCCTGAGGTCGCAGTGGTCAACGCCCCCGCCTCGAACTCCTTCAAGGCCGCCGCAAGACGCGCCGGCCCGGCTTCCCTGCGAAGACGGTCCATCACCGAACCCGCCAGAAAATCACATCGTTCATTCTCCGCATGCCCGGCGTGCCCCTTGAGCCACTTCCATTCGATGCAATGGACGGCCGCCAACGAATCCAATTCCTGCCACAGGTCCTGGTTCTTCACCGGCATCCGGTCCCGGGTCTTCCACCCGTTTCGTTTCCAGCCCCGGATCCATCCCGTGATTCCCTGACGAAGATAGTCCGAATCCGTGTAGAGCGTCACCCGGCAGGGCCGCTTGAGCAGCCGAAGCGCCCCGATGGCCGCCGACAATTCCATCCGGTTGTTGGTGGTCGCCAGGGCTCCGCCGGAATGTTCCCGTCGACGGTCCCCACTCTGCAGCACGCACGCCCAAGCGCCCACACCGGGGTTCCCCTGGCACCCGCCATCCGTGTGAACCACCACCTGCGGCCACCGGGCCGAATCGGAATCCACGGACGTCACGGCACCACTTCCGTTCCGACGCCCTCGTCGGTGAAGATCTCCAAAAGCACGGAATGCGGGATGCGTCCGTCGACGAACTGGACCTTCTCAACCCCGGATCGGATCGCCGCCGCGGCACTGTCCACCTTGGGAATCATCCCCTTGTCCACGACACCCGCCCGCTTGAGGGCGTCCACCTCGCCGGTGCGCAAATGCGAAATCAGGGTGGACGGATCCTTGGGATCCCGCATCAAGCCCGGAACATCGCTCATGAACACCAGCCGGCGGGCCTTCAGCGCGATCGCCGTCATGCCCGCGGCAACGTCGGCGTTGCAGTTGTAGATCCGCCCGTCCTCGCCGCGCGCGGTCGGACTGATCACCGGGGTGAATCCCCGCTCCAGGCATTCCAGCAGCGGAGCCGTGTTCACATGGATGACCTCCCCCACAAATCCGGGATCTAGCCGCTCACCCGTGGGACCGGTCAGCCACAACTTTCGACACGTAAAAATGTCCGTGCCCGCAAACCCCTGGGCCACGCCGCCCAGGTGGTTGATGGTATTGACGATCTCCGGATTGATCTCCCGCGACAGCACCCGGTCCACGACCTCAACGGAGGCCGCATCCGTGACCCGCTGTCCCTGGACGAAGTGGGTTTGGATGCCGGACTGGTCCAACGCGCGGGTGATCGCCTTGCCTCCGCCATGCACCACCACGGGATTCAACTCCACGGCCTCCAGGAAAACGATGTCCCGGGCGACCCCTTCCCGGACCGCCGGGTCGGGCGAATCCATGAAGGACCCGCCGTATTTCACGACGAAGGTCGCCCCCGCGAATTTCTGGATGTACGGGAGCGCCTCGAGGAGCGTTGCGGCCTTGGCGATGAGATCTTGCATGTTCGGTGGCCTTCAAACGGCGGCAATCAAGCGCGGTTCACGAAGGAGCGTGTGCGAATGCTCGTACGCCCGATCCCGTTCGGTCAACGCCAACGCCGGCTACCCCCCGAGGGTCGTCGGATCCGTGACGTCGCCCTTGTTGAAGTCCACGTACGCCTCCGTCAGGTCCCCGGCGTACAGGATCGCGGCCCCCTTCCCCAGATTGAGACGGATGTGAAGGTCAAACTCCTTCGGGGCCACCGCCGCACAGAGGGAACGAAACGTCGCCCGGGTGGGCTGCCCGCGCTTCAGACTCCAAAGGATCGTCCGGCTGCCGGGAGCACTGTATCCGATGTCCACGCGATCCTCGGACACCGTCGCCGGACTATATCCCAGGGCGTCCATGATGCGCCCCCAGTTCGGGTCCCCGCCGTGCCAGCTCGTCTTCACGAGGGCGCTGTTCCCCACCGCACGGGCGGCGGCATCCGCCTCGGCGACGGATCGCGCCCCCGACACCCGGACCGTGACCACCCGGTGCACGCCTTCGCCGTCGCGAACAATCATCTTGGCGAGTTCGAGACACACCTGGGTGACCGCCTCCTGGAACTTCCGGAATTCGGGACTCCGTGTCCCGATCTTCGGCGCCCCGGATCGACCATTGGCCATCAACAGGACCGTGTCGTTGGTACTCATGTCCCCATCCACCGTGATCCGGTTGAAGCTCAGCGCCACCGCCTCGCGCAGGGCCGCCTGGAGAGCCCGGGACTCGACGGCGGCATCCGTCGTCAGGAAGGCGAGCATCGTGGCATGCAGTCCCGAGGGCAGCGCCGCGGGCCGGGCGCCGTTGGCGCTCATTCCGGGCTGGATCATGCCCGCCCCCTTGCACATTCCCCCGAGTCGGACCACGCGCTTCCCCAGTCGAAACTGAATGGCCACCTGCTTCGGCCGCGAATCACTGGTCATGATCGCCTCGGCGGCCTGGTCCGCATGCTCCGGGGTGCTTCCGAGAATCCGCGCGGCCGCCGCGATGCCGCTCCGCACCTCCTTCATCGGGAGCTCCACCCCGATGCGGCCGGTCGAACCCACCAGGCACAGACCATCGCCAATTCCGAGGGCCTTTTCGGCGAGGCGCGTCATCTCCAGCGCATCCTTCATCCCCTGGCGTCCCGTGCAGGCGTTGGCATTCCCGGAATTGATGACCACGGCCTGGGCCACGCCCTTGGCCACCCGTGCCACGCAAACCTTCACCGGCGCCGCGCAAACCTGGTTCGTCGTGAACATGCCGGCCACGGAACCGGGGACGTCGGAAACCAGCATCGCGAGATCCCGCTTGGGCCCCTTGTTGGAGCCCTTGCCCGTGCCCAGGCGCTTGATGTCGCAAAAAACGCCGCCGGTTCGAAATCCCTCCGCGGCCACCACGCCACCCGGGAGTTGCTCAAATCTCAGTTTCACGGCCGCGGATGAACTCACAGTCCGTGTCCGACGCAATCGGGAAATGCAGTCCACCGGATCGATGGCTCGGCAACATCCCCCGGCGAACCACAGGAGCCCAGCCTCAACCCCATCCGGGCCTGAAGCGAATTCGAGACTTTTCCCGGCAAAAGATATGCTACCTTTTTCCCATTCTTATGCTGTTGCCGCGAAGGACGCTTGCGCTTCCCCTGGATCCGAGGATGAGAACCCTGACGGGACTCCTTCACGTCCTCCTCCCCCATCTCCTGCTGGCGGCCCTACTCGCGGGGTTTCAGGCGGCAGCCCAGCCTTCGAGCGGATTGCTCCGGGAGGTCTACGAGGGAATCGGTGGGACCGCGGTCAGCGACCTGACCTCGGCCCCCTCCTTCCCGAACTCCCCGACCAGCACCGGATATGTGACCGACGCCTTCGAGGCCCCCACCGACGTTCTTGAGAACTACGGCCAGAGGCTTCGGGGCTACCTCGTTCCGCCCGTCACGGGAAACTACACCTTCTGGATTGCCTCCGACGACGGAGGGGAACTGTGGCTCAGCACCACGGCATCCCCGGCAGGTCGAACCCGGATCGCCACGGTCAACGGATGGACTTCCTCCCGGGAATGGACCCGGGAAGGCAACCAGCAATCCGCTCCCATCCCCCTGAAGTCCGGACAGATCTACTATGTGGAGGCCCTGATGAAGGAGGGCGGCGGCGGGGACAACCTCGCGGTCCGATGGCTGCGTCCGGATGGGGTCGACGAAGCTCCGATACCCGGGTCGCGTCTTCTGCCCTGGGGTGTCACCCTCAGCAAACCCCGGATTGTTCGCGAACCACAGAACACCGCGGCCGTCGAAGGACTTTCGGCGCGCTTCGATGTCCAGGTCGATCCCCTCGGCCCCTCCCTGTTTCAATGGTTGCGCAACGGGGAGATCATTTCAGGGGCCACCAACAGTGTGCTGGAATACTCCCCCGTCTCGCTCGCCGACCACAACGCGAGATTCTCAGTCTCCCTCACCAACCAGTATGGGGCTGCCCTTTCCGCTGAGGCCGTCCTGACGGTAACACCGGACACGACCCGCCCCGTCCCCCTGCTTGCAGAGAATCGAAACGCCCAAACGGTCCGGATCCAGTTCAGTGAACCGGTGTCGGAGGCTTCGATCCAGCGGCCTGGCAGTTTCAGGATCAGCGGCGGCGGGTCGGTGCTGTCGGCATCCCTCGATCCGGACGGCCGAAACGTCCGACTGGCCGTCTCTCCCCTGAACTTTGGTGCCCCGTACGAACTGACGATCAATCACGTCACGGATCGGGCCGGCACCCCCAATGCGGTCACCCCGGACACCGTGCTTCGTTTCACCGCGCTGGAATATGTTCCCACCGACCTCGGGAACCCGGCCATCTCCGGCGGCGTCGTGCGGATTGGCCCGGGCAGCTTCAATGTCCGTGGCGCCGGCTCGAGTTTCGGCAGAAGCACGGACGAGGTGCAGTTTGCCGCCGAGGAACGCACGGGGGACTTCGACATCCAGGTGCGGCTTGCCGGCCTGGATTATACGGACGCTTTTCTTCGGGCTGGTCTGATGGCCCGCGAGCGCATGGATTCCAATGCCCGGTACGCCGCGGTGTTCTCAGGCTCCTCCTCGCTGGGATGTTTCTTCGAATCCCGGAACCCCGCGGGATCGGTCCCGGTTCCGGCGAGCATTCGCGGGGGCTTTCCCTCCAATGGTCCGGAGACCTGGCTTCGCCTTCGACGTTCCGGGAACACCTTCACCGGATTCTCCAGTCTGGATGGAAGGACGTGGACCTCCCTGGGATCGGTTACGCTGGCGTCGGCGCCGGCGACCCTGTTCTTCGGGATGGCGGTCTCCAGCCAGAATCCCGGCCAGGCAACCACGGCGCTGTTCCGCGACCTGGGACCGGCGGTTCAGACCACGGTGGGCCCCCTCGTTCGGGATCGTGAGCCGCCCGGACCGTTCGTTCGGGCCACCGGCCTTGTGTTCTCCGAGATCATGTATCATCCCCGCGGCAACCGCGTTGGTCCCGTCCCCGACCTCGAGTTTCTCGAAATCCATAATACGGGGGCCATCTTCGAGGACCTGTCCGGTGCCCACCTCATGGGCGAGGTGGAGTACACCTTCCCCTCGGGCACCGTAATTCCCTCCGGAGGCTATCTCGTGGTCGCAGCCGATCCCGCGGCACTGGAGTCCGCCTCCGGCATCCGCGGCGTCCTGGGTCCCTATTCGGGCCATCTCCCCAATGAGGGCGGTGTCGTCGGACTCCGGGCAAAACAAGGCGACACCCTGTTCGAAGTCGGGTACGGCACCTCCGCCCCTTGGCCGGTGGCTGCGGATGGTGCGGGGCACTCGCTCACCCTGGCGCGCCCGAGTTATGGCCCCTCCGATCCCCGCGCCTGGTTCGCCAGCGTGGAACCCGGAGGCACTCCCGGAGGACCGGAGGTTCTCCGCCCCGAACCGCTCGCCGCCCTCAGGATCAACGAACTTCTCGCCCATACCGACGATCCGCAGGTCGATTTCGTCGAAGTGTTCAACGCCGGGAACTCCGAACTCGACCTCGCCGGTTGCATCCTCACCGACGACATCCAGACGAACCGATTCCGGATCCCTCCCGGCCCGCCGCTCGCTCCCCGGTCCCATCGCGTCTTCGATCAGAACGCCCTCGGATTCCGACTGAAGGCCGCCGGGGAAACCCTGTTCCTGATCCGTCCCGACGGCGGACGCGTCCTGGATGCCGTCCGGTTTGGCGCCCAGGAGAATGGCGTCAGCTTTGGACGCCAACCGGATGGTGCGGAATCCCTCCGACGCCTCGCGCAGCCCACGCCGGGGGCCGCCAACGCCTCCTGGAGACGGGAGGAAGTGGTCATCAGCGAACTCATGTACCACCCCATCAGCGACGATGACCGGGATGAATACCTCGAACTCCACAACCGCTCGGAACGCACCCTCGACCTCGGCGGCTGGCGGTTTACGAGCGGCATCGGCTTTGAATTCCCGCCCGGCACGCAGATTCCCCCGGCCGGGGACCTGGTCGTGGCAAAGGACCCGGTTCATCTGCGTGCGAAATATCCCCAACTCAATTCCGGGACCGTGTTCGGGGGATACTCGGGGACCCTCTCGGACCGGGGAGAGCGGATCGCGCTCGCCCGGCCGGATGACATCCAGTCCACCAACGACGTGGGGGTCATCAGCACGTCGCGGATCTACATCGACATTGCCGAGGTGACCTATCTCGACGGGGGCTCCTGGGGCACCTGGTCGGATGGCGGCGGTTCCAGTCTTGAACTGACCGACCTCCAGGCCGACCCGCTCCAGGCCTCCAACTGGGCCGACTCCGACGAATCGGCCAAGGGAAGCTGGACGGAATTCTCACTGACCGGGAGGCTGGACAACGGAAATACCGGTTTTCCCCCCAACCAACTTCAGGTGACACTCCAGGGAGGCGGGGAAGTCCTCGTGGACGACGTGGGAGTCTTCCGTTCCGACAGTCAGGCAAACCTCCTCAGCAATCCCGGATTCGAATCCGGCTCCGGTGCGACGGCATCGGGATGGACCTTCCAGGGGAATCATGCGGAGTCCTCTGTGCAGTCCACGGACGCCGCCGCCGGCACGCGCTGCCTCCACATCAGGACGCAGGCTCGGGGGGACACCGGATTCAACCGGATCCGGACGCCCCTGTCGGCCGGGTTGTCGGAGGGAGCGTCAGCGACAATTCGCGCCAAGGTCCGCTGGGTTCGTGGATGGCCGGAAGTGCTCTTTCGCATCCGGGGCAATTGGCTGGAAATGCCGGTGGCCATCCCGGTCCCTGAGAATCTGGGCAGCCCGGGCCTCCCCAACAGCCGAAGGGTCGACAACGCCGGGCCGTCCATCTCCGAGGTCACCCACGTCCCCGCCCTTCCCGCCGCCAACGAGTCCGTCCTGATCACGGCGCGGGTGGCGGACCCGGATGGAATCTCCGCGGTGCGTGTCCTGGGCCGCGTGGATGGGAGTGCGTCGACGGTCTCCCAGATCCTTCGCGATGACGGGACTTTGGGCGACGCGGTTGCCGGAGACGGACTTTACAGCGGGACGCTTCCCGGCCGGGCCTCCGGCGCGGTGGTTGCCTTCCGGGTCGAGGCGACGGACGGAGCCGCCGCGCCCGGAAATTCCAAATATCCCGCGGACCACCCGGCGCACGAATGCCTGATCCGATGGGGGGACGCCGTTCCGTTCGGGACCTTCGGCCACTATCACCTGTGGACCTCCGCCGCGACCCGGAACGCCCGCAATGCATCCTCCCCGCTCAACAACCTGTTCCGCGACTCGACCTTTGTTTACGGAAATTCCCGCGTCATCTACGGCGCCGGTTTCAAGGACAAGGGGAGCCCCTTCAAGGGGGGCGCCGGGGACTGGTATGTGGCCCTGCCCGAGGACCAGCCCCTGCTGGGAGCCGGGGAGCTGGTGCTGGCCTCGACGGGCAACAATGGAAGCGACACGACCAATCTCCGGGAACAGGTCTGCTTCTCCATCGCCCGCGCGCTGGGGGCGGGATACCTCCACCGCCGGTACATCCGGCTCTACGTGGATGGAGGACAGTTCCGCGACATCATGGAGGACTCCGAGGAGCCCAACGGAGACTACGCCAGCCGGTTCTTCAGCGAGGGCGACCATCCTGAACTCTACAAGATTGAGGACTGGTTTGAGTTCCAGGATGACGGCACCTCCTTCGGCAACGTGGACGCCACCCTCGAGCGATTCACCACCCCACCGGGCGTTTCCGGGGCTCCGCTGAAACCGGCCCGGTACCGCTGGAGCTGGAGAAAACGCGCCATCGGTGACTCCGCCAACAATTTCACCAACCTCCTCCGGCTCGTGGAGGCGGCCAATGCCCCGGCCAGCAGCTATCCCGCCAGCGTCCTGGAAAGTGTCGATGTCGACCAGTGGATGCGAACCTTCGCCTTCGAACGCATCGTGGGAAACTGGGACTCGTACGGAATGGGACGCGGCAAGAACATGTACGCGTACCGGCGGGATGGACTGCGATGGAAACTCTTCCCCTGGGACGTGGATTTCGCCCTGGATGGCGGAGGAAATGGACCCACGGACAGCCTGTGGGGGGCGGGGGATCCGGCGATCAACCGGATGTTTGACGACTTCACGATCCGACGCCGGCTGTGGCAGGCGTATCTGGATGCAGTCAATGGCCCGCTGCTTCCCGAGCAGGTCGCGGCCCAGGTGACCTCCCGTGCCGAAGCGCTCCGCAACAACGGAGTCCCGACCTCCGACAACACCGGCGCCCGGACCTATCTGGAGGTTCGTCGCCAGACCATCCTGAACGCGATCAAGGCCAATGATGTCCCTGCCCTGGAAATCACCAGCAACGGGGGACGCGATGTCGTCACGGGAGCCCCGTCGGTGGTCCTGACCGGAAAAGCGCCCTTGGCGCTGGCCGGATTGGCGGTCAACGGCGTCCCCTACCCCGTCCAGTGGACCGGATACACGACCTGGAGAATGACCGTCCCGCTATCCCAGCAGACCAACCAGCTTCAAATCACGGGTGTTGATCGGTTCGGATCCCCTCTCAGCGGCTATTCGGACACCGTCCAGGTCATCAGCACCGGGCTGATCCCCAAGGTCGAGGATTTCGTGGCGCTCAACGAAATCCAGTATGACCCCCTTGCCCCCAACACGTCCTTCGTCGAGCTGGCGAACACCTCCACGTCGACTCCGTTCGATTTGTCCGAGTTCCGCCTCGACGGAGTTGGATACACATTCCCCAGCGGATCCATCCTCGCTGCCGGCGGCTATTGGGTCCTTGCGCGCGATCGCGCAGCCTTTGCGTCGGCGTATGGTCCCTCGATCCCGGTCTTCGGAGTGTTCCCGGGAAGCCTGGACAACGACGGGGAACGCCTCTCCCTGGTGAAGCCGGATCCCTCGGGAGGCACCAACGAAACCCTCGTGGATGTGGTTCGGTATGGGAACCGCTACCCCTGGCCCACCAACGCCGCCGGCAGGGGTCCGTCGTTGCAGAAGATTGATCCGGCCCAGGACGGCCGACGCCCCGGGAATTGGGCGGCCACGGCGCCGGCATCCCCCGGCAGCGCCACCCCCGGCGCACGAAACTCGGTTCAGGCCACCCTCCCGCAACTCACGGGACTCTGGATCAACGAAGTTCTGCCCAACAACGTCTCGGGCCCCGTGGACAACGCCTCCGAGCGCGATCCCTACGTCGAGCTCTACAATGCCGGCGCCGACGCCGTGGATCTGGCGGAGTTCTTCCTCACGGATGATCCCGCACTCCCGGAAAAGTGGAGATTCCCATCCGGAACGACTCTGGAACCCCGGCAGTTCCTTGTGGTCTGGACCGACGGACAGGTCTCGCAATCCGCCCCGGGAAGTCCGCACGCCAGTTTTCGACCCGCACCCCAGGGGGGAGGGATCTCGCTCATCCGCCGGCTCGGGAATCCCGCCGCCCCCGCCGTCATGGACCATGTGGACTATGGAACCATCGGCGCCGACCGGAGTTTTGGGTCCTACCCCGACGGCGATCCACTGGAACGACGGTACTTTGACTTCGTCACCCCCGGCGCCTCCAACAATCCCGCCATTCCCGAGGTCCGGATCACCATCAATGAGTTCATGGCGGCCAACACCGCCACGCTGGCGGATCCGGCGGATGGGGGCTTCGAGGACTGGTTCGAACTGTTCAACGCGGGAACGCAGCCCGCTGATCTGTCCGGGTACTACCTCACCGACTCCTTCGCCAACTGGAACCAGTACCGGATTCCGTCCGGGGTCATTGTTCCTCCGGGAGGCTACCTGCTCGTCTGGGCCGACGGTGAGCCGGGTCAGAACACCGTTCCCCCCGGCGACCTTCACGTGAACTTCCGCCTGTCCGCAACGCGCGAAGCCATCGGCCTGTACGACCCCAACGGCCGACTTGTCGATGGCTTCGAATACTCCGACCAGAAGGACGACGTTTCCACCGGGCGATTCCCGGACGGCGCGGCGGACACCCTGCTGGAGCTGGACACACCCACTCCCCGCGGCCCCAATGCCATTCAGGGAGGAAATCTGCCGCCCGTTCTGAACCCCATCGGGAATCGGGAGGTGGCGGAACAATCGCTCCTCCAGTTCCGCGTGCTGGCCTCGGATCCCAATCCCCAGCAGACGCTCCGCTACGGGCTCGGCGCCGATGCCCCCCCGGGGGCAACGATCGAACCGGACACGGGATTGTTCACCTGGACACCCACCGAGTCCCAGGGACCCGGGATCTACGCGGTGACGTTCCGGGTCACCGACAGCGGCACCCCCGCCCGCACGACGGCCGAACGGATCCAGATCGCCGTCACCGAATCCAACACACCGCCGTTGATGGACTCCATCGCCGACCAGTCGGTGGATGAAGGATCCACGCTGACCTTCTCCTTGACGGCGACGGACCCGGATCTTCCCCGGCAAACGCTGAGTTACTCACTCCTGAATGCCCCTCCCGGAGCCGTTCTGGACGAAAAGACCGGGGACTTCCGATGGACGCCCTCGGAAGCCCAGGGTCCCGGAATCTATCCCATGACCCTCCGGGTTACCGACGATGGATCGCCCCCTCTCCAAGGCGAAAGGGTCGTCACGATCTCCGTCCGCGAAGTGGACAACGCCCCCGAGATTGTCCGACTGGCGCCCATCACCCTTCGTGAAGGCCAGCGACTGGTGGTCACCAACCGCGCCGCCGATCCGGACTCCCCACCCGCCCCCCTGCGCTTCAGCCTCCCCGCCGGAGCCCCCGAGGGGGTGGCCATCGATTCGACGACCGGCGTCCTCACCTGGAACACCCGGGAACAGGACGGCCCGGCCAGCCACGAGCTCCTGATCCGCGTCACCCAGGCGGGCGCCGCGGCACTATCCGATCAGTTCCTGCTCGGGATCACCGTCGAGGAGGACAACCAACCGCCGATCCTCGACCCCATTGGGGACATCTCCGTCGAGGAGGGGGATCTGGTCTCGGTGACGGCCCGCGCACAGGATGCCGACCTTCCGCCCCAGGCGCTGACCTATTCCGTCGAAGCCCTCGGGACGACGGCACAGGTCGATGCCGTCACCGGCCTTTTCCAGTGGCAGACGGACCCGGACGCCGGTGCCTCCACCAATCAGTTCATCCTTCGGGTGACGGACGGTGGACCGGATGCCCGGACCGCGTCGCAACCCTTCACCGTCATTACGGTTCCCCGATTCCAGGTGCTGATCAGTGAGGTCATGCACCGTCCTGCCGCAGCCCGTTCCGAGTATGTCGAGATCAGCAATCCCTCTGCGCGGACTCCATGGGATCTGGGTGGCTTGGTCCTCGCCGGAAACCAGATGAGCTTCCACTTCCCCGAGCCCTTCATCCTGAACCCGGGCAGCGCCGTCTGCGTGGTTCGGGATCTCACCGCGTTCCGGTCGGCCTACGGATCGATTCCCGTTGTGGCGGGAGTCTGGACGGGCGACCTCGGCGCCGACGGGGATCATCTCCACCTGCGACTTCCCTCGGACGGGTCCAGACCGGAGGGCCTGGATGAATTCAGATACGAGGCCGCCGCTCCCTGGCCGGTGGGTTCCCGGGAAAACGGCGCCTCCCTCCAGGTGATCGATGTTCGAAGGGACAACTCCCGGGTCGGCAACTGGTCATCGGCGACGACGTACGATGGTCCTCGGAGCCTCGTTTCCATGACCAACGAATGGCGGTACCACCAGTCGGGTCCCCTCGCTTCACCCTGGCGTCTTCCCGACTATCCGGACGCGACCTGGCCGACGGGGCGCGGCCTCCTCTATGTGGAAACCTCCGCGCTTCCGGCTCCCAAGTCGACCGAACTCACCCTCGGACAGAACACCTACTATTTCCGGACGGAGTTCAATCTCCCCACGGTTCCCTCCGGAGCCCGCCTCGTTCTCAACACCATCGTCGATGACGGGGTGGTCCTCTATCTGAACGGGAAGGAACTGCACCGCCAGAATATCGATCCGGCCTCGGTGGTGGACTTCAACACGCCCGCCTCCCTCGTGGACAACGCCACATTGACCGGCCCGTTCGTCCTGCCCGCGGATCTTCTCGAGAAGGGGCGCAACGTTCTCGCCGCGGAGGTTCATCAGGTCAGCGGGACGAGTTCCGACATCGTTTTCGGATGTTCCCTGGACCTCGAAGGCGGATCCGTCCCGGCATTCACTCCGGGATCCAGCAACAACGTTGCCCTCGCGCTCCCCGAATTTCCGCCCGTCTGGATCACGGAGATCCAACCGCGAAATGCCCATGGGGTGTCCGGAACGGACGGCGTGCCACGTCCGTGGATCGAACTCGCCAACCGCGGGGACACCGCCGTGAGTCTTGCGGGATGGACCCTCAGCAATTCCGCGGAGAATCCGGGTCTCTGGACGTTCCCCGCCGGAGCCGTACTTCCCCCCAACAGTCATACCATCCTCTTTGCCGACGCCCGGCCTGAGGCCACCACCCCCGGCGAATGGCATGCGGGATTCTCCCTCGATCCGGTCTCCGGTCTGGTATTGATCTCCCGACCGCAGCCCGGAGGAATCGCCATCGTGGACTACCTGAGATACTCGGGTGTGCCCGAGGATCGATCCGCCGTTCCCGATCCGGAAGGACCCGCAGGATCCAGCCGCGTGACAGATCCCTCCCCGGAATCGAGTGGATCACCCAATCTCGCTCCTGTGGTGGACCCCGTCGCCGGTCTGACGGCGACGCCGGGTGTCCTCCTCCGATTCACCATTTCCGCGTCCGATCCCGATCCGTCCCAGTCCCTGACATTCAGCCTCGTTTCCGGTCCCGCCAATCTGACCGTGAGCCCTTCGGGCCTGGTCCAATGGAATCCCATGACCACACAGGTGGGATCGGTCGTCGTCCGAATCCGCGTGCGGGACGACGGCATTCCCCGAATGTCCACCGACCTGCGGGTGACCATCGACGTCACCCCACCGCGGACCGCCGTGATGACGATCCAACTGGATGGCACCGTGCCGGAGATCGTCCTGCCCTCCATTCCGGGAATCCGATACCGGGTTGAGTCGTCGGATTCCCTCAATCCTCCCGCCTGGAACCTCCTGCGCACGGTCGACGGGACGGGTTCACCCCTGGTCATTTCGGACCCAGGCGCCTCGGAAACCACCCGGAGGTACTACCGGGCCGTTGTGCCCTAGTCCCAATCCCCTTCCAGCCCGGTCGCGCCGTCGGCGGCTCAAGGTCGGGAGCGCCACAGGGACAGCGACGTAAACCCGGCCACGGCGACGGCATAGCTGGCAATCCCGAGTCCGACGCCAAACGGAACCAGCTGCCATCGACTGAACCAGACGAGGACCAGCCCGACCACGCCGAACAGGGCTGCCTCACCCAGGTGGCATCCCCAGGCCAGGCCGCGGTGTCCCTGCTGCAACTGTTCGGAAATCCACCGGCGATAGCCCCACTCCCCCATGGACCGCATCAACCAGGCGGACTGGAGATTGCGGGCGGCAACCAGAAAGCTTGTCGTGGCCAATGAGACGACCAGGATCGGCCACCCCGCCGCCAACAGCACGACCAGCAGGTTCACCGGAAGGCCCCATCGCCATCCCAGCCGTCGGGCCACCGGATTTCCCTCCAGAACCAGGCCGGGGGTGGCGATATAGGTCGACAGCAGATCACAACCCCGGCCGAAGGCGGCGATGCCAGCCAGAATCCACCACTCGGAGGTGCCGACGGGGATCAGATCGTCGATGGGAAGGATCACCATGTTCCGGCGCCGGGAACCTACGACTTCGTCCCATAAATGGCCCCCGGATCCTGAAACCGGGGCTCGGTAATCCTCCAGTCCAGTCCCGTCTCATCGACACTCCGGAAAAAGCAGCTGCGATAGCCCTCGTGACAGGCGGCGCCGGTCTGTTCGACCTCGATCAACAGCGCGTCGCCATCGCAATCCATGGAAATCCCGTGAACCACCTGCACATGGCCGCTCGACTCACCCTTCATCCAGAATTTCTTCCGCGAACGACTCCAGAACCAGGTTCTCCGGGTCTCCAGGGTCTTTTCCAGGGAGGCCCGGTTCATCCAGGCCATCATCAACACCCGCCCGGTTCCCCGCTCCTGGATGATCGCCGGAATCAGGCCGTCTGCGGTCCACTTCAATGGTTCAAGTAGCTTCACGAAAATTGGGGGTGGGATTAGCGGGAGGGCAGGAATCCAAAGGCCACCGCGGCAATGATGCACAGCAGGGCGGCCACATGATTCCATTGCGGCCGGGTTTGGAGATAGAAAAAGGCGAACACCATGAAGACCACCACAGTGATGACCTCCTGCAGGATCTTCAGTTGGTAGGGGGAGAAGGAAACGCTGCCCCAGCGGTTGGCCGGGACCTGGATCAGGTATTCCAGGAAGGCGATTCCCCAGCTCGCAAGGATCGCCATCCACAGTGGAGCCGACTTGTATTTCAGGTGGCCGTACCAGGCGAAGGTCATGAAGACATTGCTGGCGCACAACATGACCACGGGAAACCAGGCG
This sequence comes from Verrucomicrobiales bacterium, assembly GCA_016793645.1. Lineage (GTDB taxonomy): Bacteria > Verrucomicrobiota > Verrucomicrobiia > Limisphaerales > UBA9464 > UBA9464. The sequence continues at coordinate 26,409 of JAEUHD010000202.1, read as the reverse complement.
GTCTGGGCAAGAGGATTCATTTCAGATTGGTGGGGTGCGTCGGACGGGAATCCCCCTTCCGGCCAGGAACTCCTTCACATCCGAGACTGTGAAATCCCCGAAATGGAAGATGCTCGCCGCGAGCACGGCATCCGCCCGCCCCGCCACCAACACCTCCGCCAGATGCTCAAGCCGCCCGGCGCCACCACTGGCCACCACCGGAACCCCCACGCTCTCGCTGACCCGCCGGGTGATCTCCAGGTCGAATCCGTCCCGTGTCCCGTCGGCGTCGATTGAATTGAGCACAACCTCACCGGCACCCAACCCCACCACGCGGACCGCCCATTCCACGGCCTCCAGCCCGGTGGACTCCCTCCCTCCCTTGGCAAAAACCTCCCATCGCCCGGGACCCGCACGTCGCGCATCGATCGAGACCACGATGCATTGGCTGCCATACTTCGCGGCCCCTTCCCGGATCAATTCCGGCCGCGCCAGTGCCGCGGAATTCAAACTGATCTTGTCCGCACCCGCCCGCAGCATCAGGCCCATGTCGTCCACCGACCGGATCCCACCCCCGACGGTCAGCGGCATGAAGCAGCGGTCCGCCGTCCTTTCAATGACATCCACCATGCTCGCCCTTCCCTGCGAACTGGCGGTGATGTCAAAGAAGACCATTTCATCAGCGCCCTGGTTGTTGTACCGGACGGCGAGCTCCACGGGATCCCCCACGTTCCGCAGTCCGCCGGACTCCGCACGGCCGAACTGGACACCGCGCGTGACCTGGCCGTCATGAACGTCCAAACAGGGAATGACACGGCGGGCGAGCACGGGGAGAAGTGGTCTGAATCCGGAGGCTGGGAACAAAAAGCCCGCCATGAAGGCGGGCTCAACATGACTGGGCCGCAGGTTCAGGCGGGCCCGAACTTGCCACCGTGATTCTTGATCTGCTTGTCGGTGTACAACAGTGTGTTCAGGGAGTTCATCGGATCCTTCGCCGCGAACTTATATCCCAGCTTGGCAACGGCACTGAGGATCTCAGGCTTCGCCAGCGGCTTCGACTTGGTGACCGTCATCACAGCCTCCTTGAGGGAAATGCTGTTCTTGGCGCGCCGGCCCCCACCCCGGGTTCCGGGAGCCCGGCCACGACGCTTCCCGGCAGCAGCAGGTGCCGCCGCCACCGCCGCCACGGCCACACCGGCGACTCCCAGAGCCTCATTAATGCTCTTGAGCTCAGCCTGAAGTTCCGCCTGGCGACTGAGGAGGGATTCGCGCAGGACTACGAATTGTTTAAGAGGATCTCGCTTCATTTCGGAACCGCATCTTATCTTGGAAGCAGGTATTGACAAGCAATTATGATGAACGATGAGGCGCCCCCTGAACTGGGTATAAGCCGTTCGGAACGGGCTCATGTCGCGGGATCCATTCTCCAAAGACCGGAGCTTCGGTTGCGCGGGCCCACCGCCGATGGACGGCGTTGATGCTTCGCCAGTTGACCGGGTCGCCGAAGTGAACTTCAGTTCCGGGCGTATGAAGCAGTTCTCCCGCGGTGCCTCCGCAGTCCTTCTCCTTGCCCTGCTCACCGGTGGGTGTGCTTCCGGGGTGCAGAATCCCTCCGGGGTCCCCGTCACGGTCCTCAAGCCCGATGAACAGGGCTTCATTGCCGGTTCGGGCATTGAGTCCCAGGACCTCGTCGCCGTCACCGACAAGATGGCGCGAAGTCTCCTGGGCACTCCCGAAATCCGCGACTTCACCCCGGCGCCCCCGCGCATCGTCCTGCTGCCGGTCGAGAACGAAACCCGCTTCCCCATCAACAAGGACCTGTTCACCACCCGGATCCGGGCGCTGCTCAACGATCAGGCCGAAGGAAAAATCCGCTTCCTCGCCCGGGATCGAATGACCGCGCTGGAGCAGGAACGCGCGTTGAAGCAGGAGGGCAAGGTGACCTCCAACAGCAACCCCAACGTCCAGGAGTTCAAGGGCGCGGATTTCTTCCTGACCGGCAAACTTCAGGGCCTGACCACCCAGGCCAAGGGAGGCGTGAGCGACTACGTCCTGTACTCGTTCCAGCTCATCAATCCGCGCACCAGCGAGATCGTCTGGGAGAAATCCGCCGAGGTGAAGAAGCAATCGGTGGAAGACGCCGCCTACCGGTGATCGGACGCATCCTATCCTCTCTGGTCCCGGCCGTCCTGCTCGCCGCCGCCCTCGGCTGCGCCTCCGTCAGTCCGGAGGAACAGGCGCGGCGCAACCGGGTGCTCACCGACTATGAGTCGGCATTGACGGCGCTTCGCGCAGGCAACGATGCGCAGGCGAAGTCCCTTCTCGATTCGGCACTCCTCACCCTCGGTTCGTCGTCCGCCGGCGATGCCACGGCCCGGGAGTCCCGGGGTTACTTCAATCCGGAATCCGCGAAGACCTTCCGGGGCGAGCCCTACGAGCGGACCATGGCCTACTACTATCGCGGCATCCTGTACTGGATGGACGGGGAACCCGACAATGCGAGGGCCGCATTCCGAAGCGCCGCCGTCCAGGACACCGATCCCGAGAACGGAAAGACCCAATGTGACTGGGTCCTGTTGGACTATCTCGACGGACTGGCCACCGCCAAACTGGGAGGGGACGGAAAGGATGCGTGGCGACGGGCATCCACCAACGCCAGGCTCAACCCACCCCCTCCCTATGACCCGCAGGCGAATGTCCTCTTCTTTCTCGAAATGGGCCGCGGCCCCACGAAGTACGCCGCAGGACAATACGGGGAACAACTCAAGTTCCGTCCCGGCACCGCCCCGGATCCCATTGCGGTGATCACGGTCCAGGATCAGACCGTCCGGGTCGGCGCGTTCGACGATCTGACCTTCCAGGCCACCACCCGCGGCGGGCGCGTCATGGACCACGTCCTGCAGGGAAAGGCCGTGTTCAAGAGCGCCACGGACACGGCGGGAACCGCCGCCATCATCGCCGGCAGCGCCGTGGCCATCGCCGGTGACTCCAATGCCGCCCGCAACGCCGGCCTCGGAATCGCCCTCGCGGGACTGGTGACCAAGGTGGTCAGTGCCGCCACCACTCCGGAAGCCGACACCCGACAGTGGAACAATCTTCCCAATCTCCTCAGCTTCGCCGCCGTCCGACTCCCTGCCGGGGACTACACGGCCACCGTCGCGTTTCAGTCCCCGGCCGGACAAACGCTGGTGACCCGGGCGGTGAAGTTCCAGGTCGTCCACGGCCGGGATACGGTGCTTTTCTTGAGTGACCAGAACCAATAGCCTTCCGCCATGAAACCACTGCGACATGGATTCCCGTTGGGTCTCGCACTCCTGCTGCTGGCCGGCTGCGCCAGTCACCAGGGTGCCTACGCTCCGGCCGACAATTCGAAGTCCCGCCAGGAGTTGACGGCGAAATTCGTCCTGATGGACCCGGGCGCCCAGCGGTCGGTCACGAGCGCCGGACTCCAGGAAACCCGCCTCGACGACGGCCGGCTCAAGGTGTCCTGCATTCTCCAAAACCGGGAAAACCGGCGAATCCAGGTCCAGGTTCAGTGCGTCTTCAAGGACCCGACCGGATTTTCCACGGGCGACGAGACGCCCTGGGAGAACGTCATCCTGACCGAGAACGGGATGGAGACCCTCACTTTCACCTCGCTCAACAACAAGGCCGCCACGTACACCGTCCGTGTCCGTCAGGCCCGGTGAGTCCCTCCCATGAAATCATCCCTTCCCTTCCTTCTGCTTCTGACCGGAATTCTTGCCGGAACCGGATGCCAGACCCACCCGCAGCGCCCCACCGAGTTCGTCATCGCGGTTACGAGTTCCACGCCGGTGACCTTCTCCGGAAATCTCCGCGTGGACGGCAAGCAGCAATCGGTGTCGGGAACCACCCCGGCGACCTACAAGGTTTCAGGTCAGCGCGTGGATTGCCATCTGGTCCAGGGGCCGGAGAACGGCTTGCTCACCGTACAAATCCGGCTGGGAATCCAGGAGGACGCCGCCGAGTTCGTGGCGTCCTCAGGAGGCCCCAACACGGATTTGCATGGTTCGGTCAACCCGAACAGCTCGTGGCAGTGGCTCTACTGACGGCGTGAATCCCGCCGGAGCGCAGGCCTGCCGTTCCACAATCCCTCCCGTCCAGGGTCCGCCTTCCCCGCGCCGCCGACCTCGCGCCTGGGTCCCATGAATCTGATCGCCGTCATCCCGGCCCGCTACGCCTCCACGCGGTTCCCCGGGAAGCCACTCCACCCCATCGCCGGACGTCCCCTCCTCCAACGGGTGGTGGAACGCTGCCGCCTGGCGCGCTCCCTCCAGGATGTGGTGGTGGCCACCGACGATCCCCGGATCGCCGAGGTCGCGCGGAAATTCGCCCGCGTGGAAATGACCCGGGAGGACCATCCGAGCGGCACGGACCGGATCGCCGAGGTTGCCGCCCGACTGGACGCCGAGGGCTACGTGAATGTCCAGGGCGACGAGCCCCTGATGGATCCGGACGTCATCGACGCCGTGGGACGGCTGCTGTCCACCTCCGGAATGTCCACCGCGGCCACGCCGATCCGAAGTGTCGCCGAGTTCGAGAGTCCCAACGTGGTCAAGGTGGTGGTGGGCGCTGCGGGACAGGCGCTCTATTTCTCCCGCAGGACAATCCCCTACCTCCGGGATCATTCCTCGCGCCCTTCTGAGGAGCAGCTGGGCACCTTCCCCTTCCTCAAGCACCTCGGAATTTACGGATTCCGGCGCGACACGCTCCTCCGCCTCGTTTCGCTGCCGGTCTCGTCGCTGGAGGCGGCCGAGAAACTGGAACAGCTCCGCGCCCTCGAGAACGGGATTCCGATCACCGTCGCCCGGGTTCACCACGACAGCATCGGCGTGGACGTTCCCGCCGACGTCGCCCGCGTGGAGGCCTTGATCCAACCCGGCGCCTGACCGTGTCCGCATCCCACGAACGCGACCAACTCCGCCACCGGCAGCTGGTGGAGGAACTCCGCCGCCACGAGCACGCCTACTACGTCCTCCACCGCCCCGTCATCAGCGACGCCGAGTTTGATCGGCTGGAGCGGGAACTGAAGGATCTGGAAGCCCGCCACCCCGACTGGGTCAGCGCCGATTCCCCCACCCAGCGCGTGGGTGGATCCGTGTCCGAGGGATTCCGGTCCGTGCGACACACGGTCCCGCTGATGAGCCTCGACAACACCTACTCTCCGGACGAGGTGAAGGCGTTCCTCGCCCGCGCCGAGAAACAACTCCCCGGCGAGGCCCTGGAATGGACGGTCGAACCCAAAGTGGACGGCCTATCCATCTCCCTGCGCTACGAACAGGGAGTCTTTGTCCAGGGCGCAACCCGGGGCGACGGCACCACGGGCGATGATGTCACGTCCAATCTGCGAACCATCCGCAGCCTTCCGCTGAAGCTTCGGGAGGCGCCCGCGTTGCTCGAACTTCGCGGCGAAATCTACCTGCCACTGGCCGGATTCCGGCGACTCAACGCCGAACGCGAGTCCGCCGGCGAGGAACCCTTCTCCAATCCCCGCAACGCCGCGGCGGGCTCGCTGAAACAACTGGATCCCCGGATCACGGCGCAGCGTCCCCTCGCCCTGGTATCCTACGGGATCGGAGCGGTCTCCGGCGTGGAGGTGCCCGCGGACCAGGCCGGTTTGCTGCAATGGCTCGGACAACTCGGTCTTCCAATCCCGGAGCATGTCACCGTGGCGCGAAGCACGGACGAGGTGCTTCACGCCATCTCCGAACTGGACCGGATCCGCCGTGACTTTGGCTACGAAACCGACGGCGCCGTCGTGAAGCTGAATCGGCTTTCGCTGCGGGACCGCCTGGGTTTCACGGCAAAGGCACCGCGATGGGCGATGGCCTACAAGTATGCATCCGAACAGGCGCAGACCCGGTTGCGAAGCATCACGGTGCAGGTCGGCCGAACCGGTAAATTGACCCCCGTGGCCGAACTCGAACCCGTCTTCCTGGCCGGAAGCACGGTGGCCCGGGCGACCCTGCACAACGAGGAGGAGATTCGCCGGAAGGACATCCGGATCGGGGACCAGGTCGTGATCGAGAAGGCCGGGGAGGTCATTCCCGCCGTCATCCGCTCCCTCCCGGAATGTCGCACCGGTGCGGAGGTCCTGTTCACGCTGCCCCGGACGTGCCCGGAATGCGGCACGCCCGTCACGCGGGAAAGCACCGCGGACGGCGAGGGCGTTGACTGGCGCTGCCCCAATCTGGACTGCCCCGCGCAGGTTCGCGGGCGCATCGGACACTGGTGCTCCCGCGGAGCGATGGATATCGATGGTGCGGGGGACGTGCTGGTCGCCCAGGTCGTCCAGCAGGGTCTCGTCCGGGACGTCGCCGACCTGTACCGCCTGCGGGCTCCCGAGGTTCAGGATCTGGAGCGGATGGGCGAGAAGTCCGCGAAGAACCTGATCGAGGCCATTGAAGTGTCGAAGTCCCGCGACCTGTGGAGACTCGTCTTTGGGCTCGGAATCCTCCACGTGGGGGCCGGTGCCGCCAAGGCGCTCGCCCGGGCGTTTCCCGATCTGGATTCCCTCGCCGCGGCGGGGGCGTCCCAACTGTGCGAGGTTCCCGACATCGGCGACGTGATCGCCCGAAGCGTGGAGGAGTGGTTCGCCGACCCTCGCAACCGGGATCTGATCGGCCGGCTCCGCCAGGCCGGGCTTAACCTCAGCTCCTCAACCTACCGACCGCCGGACGTCGCCAGCACAGGACCGCTTTCCGGAAAAACCTTCGTGCTCACGGGAACCCTGCCCAGCCTCAGCCGGGAAGCGGCCACCGCCGAAATCGAGCGAAGAGGAGGTCGCGTGGCATCCTCCGTCAGCAGAAAGACCGACTACGTCCTCGCGGGAGCGGAGCCGGGATCCAAGATCGAAAAGGCGCGTCAACTCGGGATTCCCATTCTGAGCGAGGCGGATTTCGTGAACCTCTGCTCCTGAAACCCGGCCTCGGACGCCTCCGCGGTACGGCATCGTACCCTTCGTGTTCCGGAGTCCTTCCGGACACGTGGCTTCCCAGGTACCGGAAGAATCGCCTGTCCGTCGGCATCCCAACCGCCGCCCCCGGGAATCCTCAATCCCCCCGCCACCGCCCTCGACGCCGCTCCGACGCCTGAATAGCGTTTCGCCGTGATCCGTCCCCGTTGGCCCGTGAATGCCCTTCCCTTCCGGTTGTCCGCAGGCGTGTTTGCCCTGTTGGGATTGACGACGCTCCTCGCCGCGGACGTCCCCGTGGCGGTTCCCGTTCCCACCGGTGCGCGAATGGACGCGGGCGAGCTTCTGCTCGGCGAATTGAACTGCGTCGCCTGCCACGCCGCGCCCTTGGAGATCTCGGCCCGGTTGCAATCGCGCACCGCTCCCCGCCTGGGAACCGAGGGACTTCGCCTGACCCCACAGTGGATCCGGTCCTGGCTCTCCAACCCCGCCGCCTCCAAGCCCGGCACCGCGATGCCCGACCTGCTCCACGGACTCCCGGCCGCCGAACAGGCCGATGCCATCGAGTCGCTGACCCAGTTCCTGGTGTCCATACAACCCGCGGGCGCCCCCGACGCGGTCAGCGCCGACCCCGCCCGGGCCGCCATTGGGCAAACCCTGTACCATTCCCTGGGCTGCGTGGCCTGCCATGCTCCGTTCGAACGGGGCGCCGCCAGCGCCGAGGTTCTTGCCGCGGCCACCGCCCGCTCCATCCCCCTCGGGGACCTCGCCCGGAAGTATCCCGCCGGTGAACTGGCCCGGTTCCTCCGGAGCCCCGCATTGCATCGTCCCTCCGGCCGGATGCCCTCCTTCAATCTCACCGCGACGGAGGCCTCGGACCTCGCGGTGTACCTGCTCCGGGAACAACTGGCTGGATCCACGGCGGCAAAAAGCGCGCCGGTGGGCGGACTCAAGTGGGACCTCTTCGAGGGCGAGTTCCATCGCTGCGCCGACCTCGCCCGCAAGGAACCCGTCGCCTCCGGAACCACGGACCGCATCACCGCTGAACCCGCACGGAGGGAGAACAATTTCGGCCTGCGCTTTTCCGGGGGCCTCGAGATTGCCACGGCGGGCGATTACACGTTTTGGGCCTCCTCCGACGACGGCTCCCAGATCCGGGTGGATGACCGGCTTGTGGTCAACAACGACGGCGAACACGGGGGCAACACGGTTTCCGGAACGGTGGCCCTGACCCCGGGATTCCATTCCCTCGAGATCCTGTTTTTTCAACTCGGCGGTGGTTTTGAATTCTCGGTGGAATGGTCCGGACCCGGGTTCCAGCGCCAGCCCATCCCCCCCGGCGTCCTGAAACATTTTGCGCGTCCCCTGGTTCCCCTGGGCCAGGGGGAATTCACCGGGGATCCGGCGCGCGCCGCCCGCGGACGGGACTGGTTCGCAAAACTCAACTGCGGCGCGTGCCATGCCGGCAAGGGCCTCCCGGAGGGACGACCCGCCACTCCCCTGCCGTCCCTGAAGGCGAAGGCGACCCGGGGATGTCTCGCCGAAACCGTTTCCGTCGGAATTCCGCGATACACGTTGAGTGTCCCCCAGCGGGATGCGTTGCGCACGACCGTGGCCCATCCGGAGTCCCTGGCATCCGCACCGTCGCCCGCGCTCCAGGTTGAATCCACCCTGACCCGCCTCAACTGCTACGCCTGCCATTCCCGGGACGGCCTCGGCGGGCCCGTGGCGGAGGGGCGTTCGGATTGGTTCCAGGTGGTGGGCGAGGCGGATCTGGGCGACGAAGGCCGGATCCCACCCGCGTTGACCGGTGTTGGAGCAAAGCTGAAACCCGCGTGGTTGAACCAGGTGCTCCGGGAGGGAACCAAGGTGCGTCCCTACATGGCCACCCGCATGCCGGTGTTCGGCTCTCCTGCGCTGGAATCGCTCCCCGCCCAGGTTCGTGCCGCGGACCGCAACGCCAGCGCACCGGCGGATCCGGCCGTCACGACGCGCGACGCCAAATTCGGTTGGAAGCTGGTCGGGACCGACGGACTGAGCTGCGTCGCGTGCCATACCTTCGCCCAATACCCGTCCCTGGGGATTCCCGCACTGGGGCTCGGAACCCTTGGGCAACGACTCGAATGGGACTGGTTCCGCCGCTATCTCCCCGATCCGGCGGCGCTCCGGCCGGGAACCCGGATGCCGAGCTTCTGGCCCGAAGGCCACGCGGTGAATGATTCCCTGCTGGGGGGCAATACCGACGCCCAGATCCAGGCGATCTGGGCCTATCTGGCCGCGGGCGACAAGGCGGAGGTGCCCACCGGACTGGTTCGCGGACGCCAGGAACTGATCCCGGCAGGCGAACCGGAAATCTACCGAAACTTCATTGCCGGGGCGGGATCGCGCGCCATCGGTGTCGGTTATCCCGAGAAGGCCAACCTGGCCTTCGATGCAGCCACGCTGCGTCCGGCCCTGGTCTGGCAGGGCAGCTTCATGGACACCGCCCGTCATTCCACGGGTCGCGGCGAGGGATTCGAACCCCCGCTCGGGGATCACCCCGTCTCTCTGCCGCCCGGCCCCCCTTTCGCCATCCTGCCCGACGGGGACGCGTCCTGGCCCACCGAAACCGGTACCGCAGCGGGATACCAGTTCTCCGGCTATCGCTTCGATGCGAAGCGACGTCCCGTGTTCCTGTATCGCTTCCGTGGAATCTCCATCGAGGACGCCTTCGCACCGAAGCCCGGAGACGTGGACATGACCTTCGTGCGCACCCTGCGCTTCACCGGCGCGTCCCCCGGTCCGGTATGGTTCCGGGCCGCAACCGGGACGGTCACGCCCGGCCCCGAGGGCACCTGGCTCGTCAACGGAACGCTGCGACTGCGCTTCCGGGGCGGCGCGGGCGAGGCCCGGATCGTTCAGGGCGAACTTCGAATCCCCGTCGCGGTTCCCGGGGAACTGGTGGAGGAAATCACCTGGTAACGCACAGACCCATTCACCACCAACCCTCTTTTCCATGAACCCCCGCTTTCCCCGCTCCCTGCATCGGTTCGCCTGCCTGCTCGTCCCCCTGCTGACGACCATCCTGACCGCAGCCCCCGCCTCCCTTGCGGAGCGCGAGTCCGTTTACTACCCGATGCTGACCCTTCCGATTCCGAAGGACATCGTCCTCGAGGCCGGCGCGATTCAGATCCTGCCTGGACAACGACTCGCCGTCTCCACGCGACTGGGCGACATCTACCTGGTGGACGGCGCGTTTGGAAATCCGCCCGACCACGTCCGCTTCACCCGGTTCGCCTCGGGACTTCACGAGGTCCTCGGACTGTGGAGTTCCGGCGACGGTTGGATTTATGCCACGCAGCGCGGGGAGGTCACCCGCCTGCGCGACACGGACGGGGATGGCCGGGCGGACGTTGTGGAAACCGTGGCCGACGGCTGGGGCATCGGCGGGGACTACCATGAGTATGCTTTTGGCTCGAAACCCGACCGCGACGGCAACATCTGGGTGGCGCTCTGCCTGACCGGTTCCTTCACCAGCGAGAATCTCTTCCGTGGCTGGGCGCTGCGGATCACTCCCGACGGCCGGGTCATTCCCACGACGAGCGGACTGCGTTCCCCGGGTGGGATCGCCACCAACTCCGTGGGCGACATGTTCTACACCGACAACCAGGGACCCTGGAATGGCACCTGCTGGCTGAAGCCGCTGAAACCGGGCGGATTCGTCGGGCACCCTGGCGGATTCAAATGGTACGCCCAGGCCACCAATCTTGGTGCGGCTCCCAAGGAACCCGTGAGCGGCAGCCGCATTGCCGTCGAGCGCACCCGAATCCCGGAATTCCTCCCACCCGCGATTGCATTCCCCTACAACAAACTCGGCCAGAGCGCGTCTGGAATCGCCAACGATTTCACCGGCGGCAAATTCGGCCCCTTCACCAACCAGCTCTTTGTGGGCGACCAGACCTGGAGCCTGGTGATGCGGGTCTTCCTCGAACAGGTGAACGGCGTCTATCAGGGCGCGTGCTTTCCGTTCCGCGAAGGATTCGCCTCCGGATGCCTCAGCCTCGAAATGGCCGCCGATGGTTCCCTCTTCGTGGGCGGTACCGACCGTGGCTGGGGCGCCCGCGGCGGCCAACCCTTCGCATTGCAGCGACTGCTCTGGAGCGGGAAGACGCCGTTCGAGATCCACGAGATGCGGGTCCGTCCGGACGGCTTCGAACTGACCTTCACGGAACCCCTGGACCCGGTAACAGCAGGAAACCCGGCATCGTATCAGTTCGAGAACTACACCTACATCTACCAGAGCAGCTACGGATCACCCGAAGTGGACAAGGCCACGCCGCCCATTGAGTCCGCGACCGTCGGCCCCGATGGACGCAGCGTCCGCCTCAAGGTCAAGCTCACCCCCGGACACGTCCACGAACTCAAGCTCCCCGGGGTACGTTCGAAATCCGCGGAGCCGCTGCTGCATCCGGTCGCCTACTACTGGCTCAACGAGATTCCGGAGCGCTGAACGCGGAGAGCATTCCGGTTTTCACTTGAAGGCGAGGTTGGCACCGCCAACTTCAAATTCATGTCGCCGCTCGGTGCCCCTTCCTTCGCCCGCCAGATTCGGTCACTCCTCTGGATCCTTCCGGCCGGACTCCTCGCCCAGCCCGGGGAACCCATGAAGCGGGTCCAGCTTCCCGATCTGAAGCCGGTCGCGCTGAAGCCCTACGCCGCACTGGAAATCCCCGCCCACCTGGAACCGTCCGGACTGGTGAAAAGCCGGCTGTGGCCGGACGTGTTCTGGGCGCATAATGATTCCGGGGACGGCCCGCGGATCTTTCCGGTGCATCGGGACGGACGGATCTATCCTGCAGAGCGCTACGGAGCGGCTCATGGCGTCCACATCCCCGATGCGGTCAACGTCGACTGGGAGGACATTACCACCGACGACGCGGGACACCTCATCATTGGCGACTTCGGGAACAGCGACAAAAACGACCGCCGGGATCTCTGCCTCTACTACATCTTCGAGCCCCATCCCTCGGTGGGCCAGACCAGCGTCGTGCGAAAGGTGTTCTTCGCGTATCCGGACCAGACGGAATGGCCGTCCCCGGTGCGGAATTTCGACGCCGAGGCTCTGTTCTTTGCGCACGGCCATGTCTACATCCTGACCAAGCACCGCAGCGACACCGGCACCACACTCTATCGACTGGATGCAACCGAGCCCCATCGAATCAATCTGCTGACAAAGCTCGACCGTTTTGACACGCGGGGCCAGGTCACGGGTGCGGACGCCTCACCCGATGGACGTCGCCTCGCGTTGCTGACGTACACCGGCGTCTGGGTGTTTGACGCAAAGGAGAAGGAGAAGTGGTTCGACGGAACCGTGCGCTGGCTTCCCACGGAGGACGACGAGGCGGAAGGCATCGCCCTCGACGGTGACACGCTCGTCATCTCAGCAGACGAGGGCGACGGCGACCTCTACGAACTGCCAATCCAGCGGCTGGCCGTGGTGCGCGAATGACCTCGAAATCCTCGAATTCTCCGGACGAGGTCGTCATCTCCGGACCACTCCTTCGTCGACGGTTCCGATGACCCGCGCCGGCGCCCGGGAACATCCGTCCGGACCTGTAACCAACCGCCTTCGCGGGCACTCTTTCCTTCCGATGTCCACCCGCCTCCCCCGGATGCATTCCGTTCCCCACCCCCGGGGCCTCGCCTGGCTCCTTCCCACGATGGCGCTCCTCCTGGGCGTTTCCCGTGGATCGGCCGCATCCCTCGCCTTCAGCGGGATCACCCAGGAAGGACGCGCGCGGTTCACCGTTGCATCGACCCCCGACCACTACTACGTCCTGTATCGCAGTTGGACTCCCGATTTCTCCACGAACTGGCCGGTCGCCATTGAGCGCGGGCAACCGGCGACAACCACCCTGACGGAGAACCTGGGGGCCGGGGGACCCGCCGGATACTACCGGGTCCTGGAACACCCCGTCTCGAGTCCGGCCGACACGGACAGCGATGGCATCGACGATCTCACGGAGATGGCGGATCCGATCCAGCGCAGCCCGCTGAACCCATCAAAACGGATCGAGTTTCGCAATGGATGCGCCCGGATTCCGGACCGCGCCACCTTCCGGGAACTCTCCTACCAGGGGGATCAGGTAGCCATCGACACGCAGCTCAAGGGACTGGAGTTCGTCAAGTTCCAGATCCAGGAGGCCAACGGCGACCATCCGCAGTTGTTCTTCATCAATACCGTCACCCACCGCTCGCATCCCGCCTTCATGCAGGCGATCGGGATCCGCGAATCCGGCCGGCCGGGCGATCCCAACGCCGCGACCATGCGGGGAGTGATGGTCTTCCGTCCCCTGTATTCCGGACCCAGCGGTGAACCCGGCTATTACACCATCGAATTCGAACCCAACGACCAGTTCCCGTTTCACAAGATTCAGCGCGCCATTGAACTGATCGGAGCCAACGCGCCCGTGGTGAGAAACAACCTGGGATACAATCCCATCGGTCCCGCGGTGAGCCGGACTGAGAAGGAGAAGGACCTCTACGACCACTCCCGGGTGGCCATCGTCCGTGAGCAGGATCTCTTCAAAAGCATCGGATTCCTCCCCCTCAACCTGTCCGAAGGTTTCGGACGCCTGCGCCTGATGGGGCCCGGCGACGTTCCCACCGCCCGCGACGTGGTGCTCTACCGTTCCCTGCCCAATGAACTCTCGCGCGTGGCGGGAATCATCACCGAGGTTCCGCAGACTCCGCTGTCCCACGTCAATCTGCGCGCCATCCAGGACAACGCGCCCAACGCCTACATCGTCAACGCGTCCAGCAACGCCCTCATTGCCCCCCTCCTGGGGAAAAACGTCTTCTACAAGGTGGCCCCGGACGGATTCGAAATCCGGGAGGCGAGCGTCGACGAGGTCAACGCCTACTTTGATTCCATCCGGCCTCAGAATCCCCAGTTTCCAGGACGCGACCTCTCGATCACCGGGATCCGACCGCTCGACGAAATCCAGTTCACCGACGCCCGGGCGTTCGGCGCCAAGGTGGCCAACCTCGCGGCGATGCGGAAGCCGGCGTTCGGATTTGCGGAGGGCGTGATCCCGAACGGTTTCGGGATCCCGTTCCACTTCTATGACGAGTTCATGAAGTTCAACGGCTTCTACACCGTCGTCAGCAATCTCCTCGAGGACCCTTCGTTCCGGAATGATCCCGCGGTGATGGAGGCGAGGCTGTCGGATCTCCGCAAGGCGATCAGGAAGGCCCCGATGCCCGCCTGGATGCGGGAAGCCCTCTCGGAACTCCAGGAACAGTTTCCGCCGGAGGAGTCGTCCATCCGCTGCCGGTCCAGCACCAACAATGAGGATTTGTCGGAGTTCAACGGCGCCGGGTTGTACGACTCGTTCACCCACCATCCGGACGAGGGGCATCTCTCAAAAACCATCCAGCAGGTGTACGCCAGTCTTTGGAACTACCGGGCCTTCGAGGAACGGGACTTCCATCGCATCGACCATTTTTCCGCGGCCATGGGGGTGCTGGTTCATCCCAACTTCAGTGGGGAGAAGGCCAATGGCGTGGCGGTGACCCTCGACCCGCTCTACCAAACCCAGAACAACTACTACCTCAACACGCAGGTGGGGGAGGACCTGGTGACGAATCCTGATCCGAATTCCATTCCGGAGGAGATTCTCATGCCGTCCAAGGGCGGGCCGGTCCAGGTGGTTCGCTACTCCAGCCTCGTGCCCTCCGGAACCATGCTCCTGACCCTGTCCCAGCTGAACGAAATGCGCTCAGCCCTCACCCGGATCCTGGCCCAGTTTCGCCTCCTCTACGCCGTGCCCGCCGGCCAACCCTTTGCCATGGAGATCGAGTTCAAGATCACCGGGGACAACGTCTTTTCCATCAAGCAGGCGCGCCCGTGGCTGAACTGAGTTTCTTCGCCCCTCCGAAATCCTCACCGCGCCCGCACCGACAACCGGTAGAAGCGGGGTGTTGAACCCAGCGGTTCGGAAAGCCGGACGGTCACATCCTCCAACCCGTCGGCAAGCGGGGACACCGTGGTCGTCAGGGAGGGATGCCGGAGGTCGGCCCAGCCGTCCGGCGACGACGCCTCCTCCAGGGAAAACTCCAGGTCGTCCGCGGCTGCGTTCCGGCGAAAGTGGAACTCCGCATGCCGAGCCCCCCCGGGCTCCTCCCAAAGCCCCGGCACGAGAGCCGCCTCGGTTTCACTCCGCAGAGGAACCGATCCCAGGGCGTACTCCAAACGATTCGCCCTGCCGTCGCCGTCGGGATCCGCCTCCGGATCGGTTTGCTCCGCGGTCGCGTCGCGCCGGAAGAAGCGTGCCCGCCACTCGGCATAACGGGTGCAACGCCGGTCGAGATCGACATCCCACGGTTCGCTCCCCGCCGCCAGCACCTCCGGCCGCCGCGCCCCGTTGAGATCGCCCCGACAGATGGAATGCTCCCCCAGTCCGGACCCGACATTGGATCCGGTGTCCGCCCAATACAGCATCCCGGCCGGGACATCGATCACCAGGCCGTGGGGCGTGTCGAGGCCGCTGTAGAGGGTTTCCACCGCCGGACTGGTGATCGGAATCGTTCCGGCGGCAAATGCCCCCAGCGGACACCGATGAATCCGCCGGTCGTCCCGATTGGCCCAATAAAGCCAGCCCCCCGCGGCATCCACACAGACTCCCCGGGTTTGATTGTTCCCCGTGATCAGCACCTCCCGGGCGCCTCCGTCCAGATCCGACCGGTAGATGGCTCCCCCCTCAAAATCCCCCCAATAGAGTTTCCCCCCTTCGGAGTCGACATCCAGAAAGTAGGGACCCGACGGTGCCGCATCGACCACCACATCCCTGCGGTCGGTGCCATCAAATTCAACCCGCTGAAGAGTCCTCCGGTCCCGGTCGCACCAATAAAGGCGCTGGTGGACAAAATCCGGTCTGACGTCGGCCGGGAAGGAACTCCCCCCGGGTGCCCCCACCAGGAGGACACTCTCCCCGCCATCCAGACGCGCACGGCGCAGGGTATCCGATCCGTTGTCCGCCCAAAACATCTGGTTGTTCGCGGCGTCCACGGCGAGCCCTCGAAGGTTGGACCCGGGTGAGGTGACGGCGCCCGACAGGTCCACCGTCACCAACCCACCTCCGTCGAAGTGCATCCGCCGGATCTGGCCCGTCCCGCGATCCGTCCAATAGACGCCCCCCGCCTGGACCGTCAGGACGGCCAGGAAGACCGAGGCGGGAAACCAATGCACCCCCGATGCCTACCAGCAGAACCGCCATCCGGACAAGTCACACCCACCGGGTCTGAACATCACTCCGCATTTCCGGCACGACGATCGGGACGGTTCATGAAGCCTTGTCGCGAATCGAAGCGGAAGGCCGTCCGTCAAGGCGGTCGGGACAATCCCGAAGCGGGCGGAGTCGGGACATCCTGTCCGGCAAGGACCACCGGCCCGCGCTTCCCTCCGGCCGCGCCACCCACCGCAGCAGGATGGGCGAGAGATATCCCGGCTCGCCAGTTGACCCGCCGGGGCCGGGACGGGTATGCGTGCGGGGGGTATTTCCCTCACTACGATCTTCATGAAGCGTTCTCCGATCCGCTCCGGCGCCCTCCGGCTCGCCGCCCTTCTGGCCCTGGCCGCCGGGTGTGCGTCGTCCCCACAAATCGAAACCCTCCTGGTCTCGGCCGGATTCCGTGCGGTTCCCGCCAGCACCCCGAAACAGGAATCCCAACTGAGGAACCTTCCCTCCGGCATGATCTCCCTCGTTCCCCGGAACGGGACGAACTTCTATCTGTTCCCGGATCTGAAAAAGAACGTCCTCTACGTCGGACAGCAGGCCCAGTATCAGGAATACCAGACTCTGCGTTCGAAGTCCCAAAAGCAGCAGGAGGCGGCCGGAGAGGCGGCCCTCATGAGCACGTACAACTTCGACGATTACGGAATCTGGGGGGATGCGGGTGCCGTGGCCCCGGAACATGGTCGCTAGTGCCTAACCGGGGCCTGCCCGACTTCCCCACAAACCGCCCTGCGGCGCCCTTCCAAATCCATGCAACCGTTTCTTCGTCGGCTCCGATGGACGCTCCCTGCACTGATCGCCGCGTGGGTCCGTGCCGCGGGTGCCGTGGACTTCCCGGAGCCCTATGATACCGATCCACCGGAGCACGTACCCATCTCCGCCGCCGCCGCGGCGGACAGCTTTCGTCTTCCGGAGGGGTTCCGCATCACCGTTTTCGCAGCGGAACCCGACGTCCGCCAGCCCATCTCGCTGACCACGGACCCGCGGGGACGCCTGTGGGTGGTGGAGAACTACACCTACGCGGATGCCAGGGCCGGATTCGCCACCAACCTCTCGGACCGGATCCTCATCCTCGCCGACACCAATCATGACGGCCGCTTCGATCAACGCACCGTCTTCTGGGATCAGGGGAAGCTGGTCACGAGCGCGGAACCGGGTCCCGGTGGCGTCTACGTGATCGCACCCCCGCGCCTCCTGTTCCTTCCCGACCACGATGGGGATGACATTCCCGATGGGGAACCGGAGGTGTTGCTGGACGGATTCAACACCACCACCGGAAGCCGCCACACGTTTGCCAACGGACTCAAGTGGGGACCCGACGGCTGGCTCTGGGGACGCGTCGGGATCTCCAGCACGGCCAAGGCCGGACGCCCGGGCGCGCCGGACAGTGAACGGGTCGTGATGGCCGGGGGCATCTGGCGCTACCACCCCGGACGCCGCGTGGTCGAAGCCGTGGCGCAGGGAACCACGAACCCGTGGGGACTCGACTGGAACGAACTCGGTGAACCGTTCTTCATCAACACCGTCATTGGACACCTCTGGCACGCCATTCCCGGGTCCCATTTTCAACGCATGTATGGAGAGGATCCGGATCCCCACAGCTATGACCTGATCGCCCAACATGCGGACCATTTTCATTTCGATACCGGCGCGGGTTGGACCAAGTCCCGCGCGGCACTCGACGGAAGCTCATTCGCATCCGGAAGCGATTCCCTCGGCGGCGGCCACGCCCATTCAGGTCTCCTGTTCTATCTGGGAACAAACTGGCCGGGCAAATACCGGGACCGCCTTTTCACGATCAACCTCCACGGCCGACGGGCCAACCAGGAACGAATCCAGCGCGAGGGACTGGGATTCGTCGGACGCCACGAACCGGATCTCTTCAGCGTCGGAGACCCCTGGTTTCGCGGACTGGATCTTGTCCAGGGCCCGGATGGCGGCGTTTTCGTCACGGACTGGTCCGACACCGGCGAATGCCATGACCAGGATGGAATCCATCGCGGCTCCGGTCGGATCTACAAAATCACCTACGGGACTCCCCCGGCTCCGGCGATCCCGGATCTCAATGCCCTGGATGACGCCGCGTTGGTGGCCCTGGTGGCCGATCCGAACGAATGGTTGTCCCGGCAGTCACGCCAGGTCCTGGTGAACCGCCGGCCCGCGGGCAAGGCTTCGGGAGTGGTTTCCCAACTGGAGGTGGAGTTTGGCCGGCAGCGCACGACCCCAGGACGCCTCCGCGCCATTTGGGCCCTGCACGCCGTTGGCGGTGCCCGGCCGGAGTGGCTCCTGGAACGAATCAGCAACCCTACCAGGGACGCCAACGAGTACATCCGGAGCTGGGCAGTCCGCCTCCTGGCCGACGATGTCTGGCCCCGCGGAGCCCGCCAACCCTCCCCGGCAATCCAATCGCGCACTGTCGATACGTTCCTGAACCTGGCCCGCACCGAGCCCTCCAATTCCATCGTCCGACTCTATCTCGCGTCCGCCTTGCAGCATCTCCCTCTGGACGCCCGCACTTCCCTCGCTTCGGCCCTGCTCCAGGACCCGGGAACCGGGAACGACCACAATCAGGGATTCCTGATCTGGTACGGCATTGAGGATCTCGTGGCCGCCCGTCCCGGCACCGCCGTGGAACTGGCAATTTCGGGCAAGGTTCCGCTCATCCGAGAAAACGTGGCCCGCTGGCTGGCGGAGGATATTGAGAAGAATCCCGCCGCCCTCGACCAACTGCTCACCCAGGCCACTCCGTCCCCGCCGGAGGACCAGCAGGATATCGTCCGCGGCATGACCGAGGCGCTGAAGGGATGGCGAAGGGCTCCCGCGCCCCCGTCGTGGTCGCGTTTCGCAGCGGCCGCCTCCACCACCGGAGACGCGGCCCATCGTGATCGGGTTCGGGATCTCACCATTCTCTTCGGCGACGGCCGGGCGCTGGAGGACCTCCGTGCGCTCGTCCTCAACGACACAGTCCCCGCCCTGAACCGGCGGGCTGCCCTCCGGACACTGATCGAAAGCCGGGCGCCGAACCTCGAACCCCTGCTCCGCCAACTGTCCAATGACCCAGTTCTGAGGACGCAAGCGCTGGTGGCGTTGATCCAATCCGGGGACGCGGAGGCCGCCCGGACCGCGGCCGGACGATATCCGTGGCTGGACGCTCCCGACCGCGCCGCCGTTCTGGCCGCCCTGGCCAGCCGCCCGGCGACGGCAGGCATTCTTCTGGACGGAGTCGTGGCACGTCAGGTTCCCAAGGGGGACGTCACGCCATTTCTCGCGCGCCAGATTGCCCGGCTGAACGACGCGGCACTTTCCAACCGTCTCTCCGAGGTCTGGGGGAGCGTCCGAACCTCGGATGCCTCCCGGCGTTCGACGGTGGATCGCTTTCGAACGCAGATGACCACCGAACATCTGGCCGGAGCCAATCTTCCCAAGGGCCGGCTGGCATTCTCTCAACTGTGCGCTCCGTGTCATCGACTCTACGGCGAAGGCGCGGACGTCGGTCCGGACCTCACCGGATCCGGGCGTTCCCAACTCGACTATCTCCTGGAGAACCTCGTGGACCCCAGCGCCGTGGTCCCCGCGGACTACCGAATGGTGGCGATCAATCTCAAGGACGGGCGGGTACTGAACGGAATTCTCCGCAAACAAACCGACCGCATTGTGACGCTCCAAACCCAGGGGGAACTCATGCCGTTGGAGCGTTCCGAGATTGCGTCGATGGAGACCTCCGGACAGTCGATGATGCCGGAAGGCATGTTGGAAAGCCTTTCGCCCGACCAAGCCCGCGACTTGCTGGCCTATTTGATGTCACCGAAGCAAGTCGCCCTGCCCGCCTCCCCATGACACGAACTCCGGCGCTCATCACGATAATCAGTGCACGACGACGGTTCGCCGACCGGACGCTGCGGATCCTGATCGGCATGAGTTTCGGTCTCTGCGCCCTCGCCACCAACTGGCCCCAGTTCCGCGGCCCCGGGGCGTCCGGAGTCGATGATTCCAGTCCCGCACCCATTGCGTGGAATGTGGAGACGGGCGAAAACGTCCTTTGGAAGACTCCAATTCCGGGACTGGCCCATGCGTCTCCCATCACGTGGGACGACCGGGTCTATGCCCTCACCGCGGTGACCGCGAAAACTCAAAGCCTCAAAGTGGGTCTCTATGGCGACATCGACCCCGTCTCCGAGAAAACACCGCACCAGTGGCGACTGATGGCGCTTGAGAAGAGTTCCGGTCGGATCCTCTGGAACACCCTAGCGCACGAGGGAGTTCCCAAATCCAAACGCCACCCG
Organism: Verrucomicrobiales bacterium; assembly: GCA_016793645.1. Classification (GTDB taxonomy): domain Bacteria; phylum Verrucomicrobiota; class Verrucomicrobiia; order Limisphaerales; family UBA9464; genus UBA9464. The sequence goes on along the minus strand of JAEUHD010000202.1, from coordinate 5,938 downwards.
AAAGCAAGCGCGTGCAATTCCACTCCCGCCACCGATGGACGCCATATTGTGGCGATTCTCGGTTCGGAGGGATTGTTCTGTTTTCATCCGGATGGTTCCTTGGCTTGGAAGCGGGACCTGGGGCCGATGGACTCCGGCTATTATGTAGTCCCGAGTGCCCAGTGGGGTTTCGCCAGTTCACCTGTGCTCCACGAGGGACGGGTCTATGTGCTCTGCGACGTCCAGAAGGGTTCCTTCCTCGCAGCGTTCAACGCCGAGGATGGCCGCGAACTTTGGCGCACCGCGCGCAACGACGTTCCGACGTGGGGAACCCCGGCCGTCTTTGCATCCGTTTCGAAGCGCCAGGTTGCCGTGAACGGCTGGAAGGAAACCGCCGGTTACGATCCCGATACAGGGGCCCGACTCTGGTGGCTCAACGGAGGGGGCGACATCCCCGTGCCCACGCCCATCCTTGCGCACGGCCTGCTTCTGTTCACCAGCGCCCACGGAAAGCTCCGCCCCATGCGCGCCATTCGTCCGGACGCCCAGGGCGACATCACTCCTGCCGAACCGGGGATGACCAATGCAGCCATCGCCTGGGTCCATCCACGGCAGGGGAACTACATGCAAACTCCGATCTGCGTGGGCGACTGGATCTGGGGCTGTGCGGACACCGGTGTCGTAACCTGCTTTAACGCCGACACCGGCGCCATTCGTTACAGCGAACGCCTTGCCGCCGGGGCGGGCTACACCGCGTCCCCAGTCTCCGACGGCCGGAATCTGTTTTTCCCAAGCGAAACCGGAAACGTCTACGTGGTTCCCGCAAAGCCCGAGTTTGCCGTCCTGCGGTTCAATCCGCTGGGGGAAACCTGCATGGCTTCACCAGCCTTGGACCACGGTGTCCTGTTCTTCCGCACCCGAAGCCAATTGATCGCCATTGGCGCCAAACCCTGAATCCCCACAATCCGCGTTCATGCGTCTCCAAATCCTCCTGATCCGACTCGTCGTCGCCGCGGCCTCCGGAACCCTGCTTTTCGGCGCCGAACCCGACTCAACCGCCTCCGCCGCGCGCGCGGCAAAAGCCGCCCAGACATTCCTGGGAACACTCGACGAGACCGCCCGGTCGCGCGCGGTGTTTCCATTCGGGGATGCCGCCCAAAGAACCAACTGGTCCAATCTCCCCACGGGCATCTACCAACGGGCGGGCATTCGGTTCGGCGCCCTCAACGACCAGCAGCGGACGGCCGCCCTCGCCACCTTGAAGGCCGCATTGAGTCCCCAAGGCTATGACAAGGTCCTCGAAATCATGACCGCGGACCAGGTCCTCACCGACACCAGCGGGAGCCCGAAGGGACTGATCTTTGGCACCAACGAGTTCTATATCTCCTTTGTCGGCACCCCCTCGCCCACGCAACCGTGGCTGCTCCAGTTCGGAGGACATCACCTCGCCCTGAATCTCACCCTCGCGGGCACCAACGCCGTCCTCACCCCGAGCCTCACTGCCACCCAACCCGCGTCCTACACCCGCGGCGGCAAGACCTACCGACCATTGGGAATGGAAAACGACCTGGCCTTCCGTTTCATCAACTCGCTCGATCCATCGCAGAAGGCAGTCGCCATTCTCGGGGAGCGTTTCCACGACCTTGTCCTCGGGCCGGGACGCGACGGCATCAAACTCGCCCCGGAGGGAATTCCAGCCAGCCGCCTGAACGCCGCACAGCGGGCGCTCCTGCTCGATCTTGCAAGCCAGTGGATCCGCATCGGACCCGAGCCCCAGGCCACGGCGAAACTGGCCGAGGTTTCCCGCCATTTCGACGAAACGTACTTTGTTTGGAGCGGGCCCACTGCGCCGGGCAGCGCCGCGTACTTCCGCATCCAGGGCCCGACGCTCGTCATTGAGTACGCGCCTCAGAACCTGGGCGGTTCGGCGGTAAATCACATTCACACGATCTACCGGGATCCCACCAACGAGTACGGGAAACAGTTCGCCACGCCGTGACGCCAGTCGCCGCATGCCGTCTCCCCCGACGGTGGAAGGGACTGGCCTTCCTGTTGCCCGTGGTCACGGGCATCGCTCTGTCGATCCTGCAGGCGCATCGTCTTGACGAATGTCTTCAGGCCACCTTCGTCACCCTCTGGCCCGACCATTTGGAATTGGACCTCGTCCTGACACCGGGCATGGCGGTGGCGCCAAAGATCCTCCCCGGAATGGATCGCGACGCCGACGGCGTCATTTCCCCAACTGAAGCGGATGACTACGCCACGGCGGTCCTCGGATCGATCTCGTTGAAATTGGATGGCACCCCCTATCCGCTTCGCGTCACCGGCCGCGAATTCCCGGAACTGGAACTCATCCGGGCGGGTCAGGGAGCGATACGGATCCAACTGGCGGCAACGTTTCCCCCGCTCTCCCCCGGCGGCCACACGCTGACCTATCGGAATAGCCACCTCACCCATATCAGCGTCTACCTGGTGAACGCGACGCTGCCGCCGTCGCCGGCCATCCGGATCACCGGTCAGCACCGGGATCCCGAGCAGCAGTCCACCCGGATCGAGTTCACGCGGACCGAAAGCGCTCCCGGAACGTCGCGCGGGGACGGAGGCACCAAAGAAAATCCCATGGAACCGGCCCAGACGCAGGAACCCCGGGCGGTCAACGACGTTGACGGAGTTCGTCGCCCTGCGGACTCTCGCCCGCCGTGGAACGACCGGTGAACGAAGCCCCTGGAAGTCCGTCCCGCATCGGATGCCGAGGACGGCTCGCCGTCCTCGGTCTCCTCGCGCCCTTCACGACTGGATGCGACCCCGTCGTCAACTTTTACGGCTCGTTCTTTCCCGCCTGGGTGCTGGCCCTCGGCGCGGGGATTTTCCTCACCATCCTGCTCCGGTGGCTGTTCGCCGCCCTGAAGATTGAGCCGCACCTCGGACCGCTCGTCCTGGTGTACTCAGCGCTGACGCTGCTGCTGACCTGCGCCACCTGGCTCGCCTTGTTTGCCCCCTGAACCCATGGCCACGGAAGTCCCATCCTCGCGACTCCTCCCCTGGGTGGGCCGGTCGATCGGCCTGCTGGTCCTCCTCGCGTCCGTCGCGGCGGCCTGGAAGGTCACCCGGGTCAATTTTGAGTTTCCGCGGACGGACGACGCGGAGGTGCGCGCCAACCTGATCGGGATCGCGCCCCACGTCAGCGGGCCCCTTGTGGAATTGCGCGTGGTGGACAATCAGGAGGTCAAGGAGGGGGACCTGCTCTTCGTCATCGACCCCCGTCCTTATCAGTCCGCACTCGACGCCGCGGAAGCGGATTTGAACGTCGCCCGCAGCGAACTTCAGGCCATGTCGAATGTCGTGGCGTCTGCGGAAGCTGAAGTGAAGGTGAGGGAGGCCCAACTGGCCCAGGCCGCGGATGTCGTTCGCCGCTACGAACCGCTGCTCAAGACGCAGGCCATCGAGGCGCTCACCGTGGATTCGGCTCGGACGGATGAGCGGACCGCCACCGCCCAACTGGAGGCCGCGCAACAATCCCTCGCCCGGCAACAGTTCCTGCTCGGCAAAACCGGCACCTATTTTGCTCGAATCGCGGCCGCGGAGGCCGCCGTCGAATCCGCCCGGCTGAATGTCGAGTATTGCCGGGTGGTCGCCCCGTTCAACGGTCGCGTCGCGAATCTCAATCTCGCGGTGGGACGCTACGCACAGGTGGGTCAACCCCTCTTCGGACTTCTGGACACCCGGAAATGGTACGTCATCGCCAACTACCGCGAGACCTACCTCAAATCCATCCGTCCCGGTGCCGAGGTCGATGTGTTCCTCATGGCCTACCCCGGTCGTTCCTTCCGCGGCGTGGTCGAAGGCGTCGGCTGGGCGGTTCAGACGGATGCGTCGGTTTCCTCGGGAATTCTCTCGGAGTCGCGTCCGGACCTGAATTGGGTCCGCCTCGCCCAGCGCCTGCCGGTCCGCATCGTCCTGGACCCCCCGGAACCCGGCTTCCCATTCCGGATGGGATTAACCGCCGTCACCACCATCCGCCCCGCGTCGGCCCCCAGCTCCGGTGGGCATTGAAGCCGTAACGGACCGCCCGCGCTGCTACGGATTGCTCTTCGAAGCCGGCGCCTTGGCCTTCGCGGCCTGATAGTCCGCCTCCGCCTTCGGCAGCAATTCCTTCAAATGAGCAATGCGTGCGGCATCGGTCGGATGGGTGCTGAGGAACCAGCTCGTTGAGGATCCGCCACGAGCGTTGTTGTAGTCGGCGAACCGTTCCCAAAAGGAAACCGCCGCCCGCGGATCATAGCCGGCGCGGGCCATATACAGGATGCCAATTTCGTCGGCCTCGGATTCCTGCGCCCGGCTGTGGGGCAGTGCCACGCCGAGTTGCGCGCCCACTCCGTACGCCTGGGTGGCGAGCGGAGCCCATTCCGAATACTTGGAGGAACCCAGGAGGGCGCCACCCACCTGGCCCACGGTGCTGAGGGCCTGCGCCTGGGTCATGCGCTCCCCGCCGTGACGGGCGACGGCATGCGCCACCTCGTGGCCCATCACCGCCGCCAATCCCGCATCGTCCTGGCAAATGGGCAGTATGCCCGTGTAAATGCCGACCTTGCCGCCGGGCAGGCAGAAGGCGTTGGCCTCCTTGCTTTCAAAAACCACGAACTCCCATTGCGCGCCCGGAAGCTGCGCGACGGCGGCAATCCGCTTGCCCACACGCTGCACCATGGCATTGGCCGCGGGATCCTTGGAGATCGGAACCTCCTTCTTCATCTTGTCGAACTCGGTCAACCCCAGCTGCATTTCCTGCTCCGAGGAGAACAGGTTCATCTGGGACCGGCCCGTTTCCGGAACCGTGGAACATCCCGCCACGGCCACAGCCAGTCCAACCACCCATCCCTTCCAATGCGACGTTGATCTCATGTCTTGAATGCAGCTAGGCAAGCACACCACGCCCTCTCCGACAAGATGGCCACGTCAATCGGCCGTCCATCCGACATTCCATTTCCCATTCCGCAGGAACGGCCAGAAGACCATCCAGCTCTTTCCGATGACCTGCTCCTGCGGGACGTCGGGCACGGGCCAGTAGCGGGAATCCTGGCTGTTCATCGTGTTGTCGCCAAAACACACATAATGCCCCGGGCGCACCGTCACCTCGGCCCGGGCGTTGGGAAAGTTCCGAAGGCCTCCGGCACCCTGACGGGTCGCCTCCCTCCACACGGTCCCATTGACGTGACCTGAGTAAACGTCGGGACGCGGCGGCTTCGCCAAGTCAAACGAGTACACCCCGGCAAAACCGTAGTCATTGGTCGTCAACCGCCGCCCATTGATGAACGTGTGCCGGTCGTCGCCAATCCGCACCGTCTCCCCACCCAGTCCGACCAACCGCTTGATGTAGTGCGTGTCCGGAGTCATCCCCGGATGATGCTCCGAACGAAAGACAATGATTTCGCCCCGCTTCGGTCGCCGGAAATTGTACGCCACCCGCTCCACAAACAGGTGATCCCCCGTCACCACCCGGGCCCGGACGATGTCCTCCCCCTTTCGGAAACGTCGCCGCCTCGGCGCTCCGGATTCGTCCACGAGCCCCAATTTGACGGCGAACCCTTCCGGCGGAAACCACACCGGAATATCCCCGGCGGTGGTGTGCAGGTTCTGCCGCTTCACGAACGGCAGGATCATCTTCGGCTTCTCGTCGTATCCGGTCAGCTCCAGATCCGTCGGCGCCTGGATGTGGTAGTAGCTCACCCCCTCCATCACCGATTCCCAGATCCGCTTCGGCAGCGCCGGGATCGTTCCTCCCGGAACGTCCCGCAAATCCTCGGCCGTCACGCCCCACAAGGTCGGCTGCGCCGAACCCGTCGGGATCACCATCGGCTGGATCAGAAACGCCCGGCTGCCCACGATCAGCACCGCGATCTCCAGCAGCATCACCACGTTCTCCCGCAGCGAATGATTCGGATACGTCCGCAGCCACCGGTTC
>JAEUHD010000201.1 GCA_016793645.1 Verrucomicrobiales bacterium | reverse complement strand
CCCTCCCACGCCTCAACAACGGAAGGGATCCACCTTACGGCTTCACCGGCTCAAACTCGAAGTACGCGAAGTTGTTCCCCTTGCCGTAGTGGAATGTCAGCAATTGCAGTCCGGCCTGGGGAAACTCAATCACACCGATGTCCGCCAGATTCCAATAATGATAACCGGGCGTGGCCACCGGGAGGCGGCAGGTCGCGGCAGGCGTGCCATTCAGGTCAAACGAAACCGTGTTGGTCTGGAACGCATACAGGCACCGGATGCGATACCGTCCGGGCTCGCGCACATTCACCGTGTAGTTGCACCACTCCCCGTTCTCGGTCCAACCGATGTAGAACTGGTTCAGATGCGGACTCACCAGGTTCGTGTGGTTCAGGTCCGCCCAGTCCTTCACGAACGAGAGGTCCACCCCTTCGTCCTTCCGGAACTGCCAGATGTAGGGACCCGCATGGGCGCGCTGGTGTCCGGACTCCAGATTCAGTTTCCCGCTCCCGTTGTTCAGGGCGTCGGTATCGTGATAGGCCACACCCTCGCCACCGAGGTCATAGAGGGCACATTGGACCATGCCGGGAATGGACGGCACGCCCACGCGATACACCGCATCGGCAAAGGGCTTGCCCGCGTAGCCGACCGGAAGCTCCGCCAAAAGGAAGCCCGCCGCCGACACTCCAAAAGCGGCCATGGCGCCTCGGCGGAAACCGGAAGCTGGAGAATGCACGCCGCCCTTGATGCGGGAAACCCACGGCCCCCGCAAAGCGAAATCCATCCCTCCTTCTCCGCACGGCAGGACCCGCACGGCTCAAGCGTGGCGTCCGAGGGCCACTCCATCCCCAAAACCCGCGGGAACGCGGGCCGGATCCCGACGCACCAGTGACCAATCGTTGAACCTGCACCTTGAACCCTTCGTTGTCCTCCCCGGCTGGTTCAACCCGGGGAGTGGTTGCCGCCATCGCTTCACCCCGCAGCCTTACGCCCATTTATGTTAGGCGTTGGTGTCATCTCCCTCAAAAACCTTCCTTACGGAATCGCTGGTGAGGAAAAACCCAATTCCAAGATAAAATCCAGCAACAGCATAAGAGGCAATTTCCGCCTCCTTCGTGGCGGTCCCAGGGGTTAGGGTCGTGAACATCCGCCAAAACAGATGGGCGATGCTGACACCGCAAAGGACAATCGTGAGCCACCAACTCCAGCGTCGCAGCTTCAGGAGACCGACGCCTCCAACGATGAATCCGAGGTCGGTGAGGGCTGCGAAAGTGATTTGGGAGTCCGCTCTGCCGGTGACAAGGGCCACCAGGGCGACGAGGGTGCCGAGGCCGAAGAGCACGATGAGCGCGACCGCGAGGATGCGTATTTTGGTCTGTGGCTTCATGGCGCGATAACGCCGATTCTTGAACCTGTCACCCTGACCGACCCCTACTTCGAAGTCATGTCCACCACACCCGCCGTGCGGTGACAGGAAATCGGTTGTTGGATCCTAGAGACCGGGACCCGGCTTAAGCTTCTGAAGTTCCTTTTTCAATTCGGAGACCTGGCTGAGCGCGTTCAATGAGAACAGGAATCCCAGCATTCCGAACATCAATCCCATGACGCCTAACGTATCCATTGTTGTGAATTCCTTTTGCGATTGAGGAGCTTGGAAGGGGACGACCGGTTGGGATTCAGGCTCTCCCGCACCGCCCCGATTGACAAGACCCCAGATATTGGCAGTCAGGCCGTCCTTGGAGACGGAATCTGGAATCCCGGCCATTCGTCGCGCAAGAGTGCCATGACCAAAAGATCATTCGTAGCCCCATCCAAAATCCGTGCGAGCCGCTTCCGGCCTTCCGTCACAAATCCCTCCCGCTCGTAGAGGCCAATGGCCGCTGTGTTTGACGCATACACCTCCAATTCGACCCGCCTCAGCGTCCCGGCAAACACCTGGCCCAGCACCTCGTGAAGAAGTCGGCGTCCCAGACCACGCCCCCGAAAGGGAGGCAGCAAGCCCATGCCCAAACGGCCCACATGGCGCATTCCCTCAAAGGGAATCGGCGTCACATCGCACCAGCCCACGATCCGGGCGTCGGCGACCGCCACGATCTGAATCCCTCCGCTGTCTGCCAGGGAGCTGATGAACGCGCGTGTATCCTCCGCGCTGAACCCGGAGGTGTTTCCCAGATACCGACGCTCCCGGGCAACGGCATCGACACAGGCGGAGACGGCTTCGGCATCTCCGGGATTGCTGGGACGCGTTGAAATCATGGTCGGGACGAAGAATGCAGTCTGAACCTGCCATCCATGGAAGAACCCAGTTCCTGCAGGGATTCGAGCAGCAAAACCTGACTCAAATCTGCTGTCGATGGCGCAATGGCCGCGGGCGAAGGACTGCAAATGAACCAGGAGGGACAACCATTCGCCCGCCGTTCCTGAACACTGAAAACTGAGCACTGACAACTCATGACCGTCCGCAGGCCAACCCGCTTCGGCCCCCCGCCGCGCAACCCCGGACTTGTCCACGGACGGCGGCACGCCATCCCTCCCTGAAAGGATTCCTATTCGCCGGGGGGAAGGAGGGCGGAAAGGCGCTCGACATCAACGCCGGGTGGGGCCGCGGCGATAACCCACCGCAAATCCTCCCGGGCACCCGGCAGGTCGCCCGTGATGCTTCGCAGCCGCGCTCGTTGGATGCGTTGCTGCGCCTCCGCGGCCGGTTCTCCCGCGATGGCCACCAGAAGATCCGCATAGCGCAGCGATTCCGCGGGTCCCTCGTCCCGTTCGGTGAAGGACTGCAGATTCGACACCAGACGCACCATCATCGCCCGCTTGGTGGCGGACGGCATCAACTCCGAGCGCACCGGGACCTGGCTGAACTCCGATCCGAGTTCGTCCGCCTCCGCATGGGTCATCGCCCGGCCGCCATTGAAGACGTCGAGAAGGCGCGGTGGCTGCCCGGGCGGCGCATACCGGACGAGAAAATGCCCGGGCAGCGGCAGTCCGGAGACGTCCCGGATTCCGGCCCGGTCCGCAAGGGCGAGAAACACGAGGCTGAGGGTGATCGGCAATCCCTCACGGTCGTCGAGGACTTCGTTCAATCGGCTGTTGGCCCGGTTCTGGTAGTCGTGCCGGCTTCCATGGAAGCCATTCTCCTCAAACAGAAACTTCCTCAGCACCTCAACCCGATCAGCGCCGGTCATGCCCGGATCCATCCGGGTGCGGACCTCGGATCCCAGCTCGTCGAGTTGCCGCCGATAGACGTCCACATCGAGGTCCGGGTCATCGAGACGTGCGACCAGAAGCGCCGCGTGGGGAAGATCCACGTCGTTCTCCGGCTTGGAGAGTTCCGCCACGAGTTGATCGCGGACCTGTTCACGGTGAAGCCGGACGGCCAGTTCCCGCAGGCGCGACGCCTCCCGTTCCAGGGTCCGGGCGCGGTCGGAAATCAGAAGACGCGCAGCGGCCGGATGAGCCCGCAGTTCCGAGAGTGTCGCGGGATCGGGGTCCTGGCCCGTCCCCAGCATTCCCAACAGGGAGGGATTCGGGAGAACGGACGGAGCCACCTCGGCGCCGCACGCGAAATCGCGAAACTCCGCGGAGGTGTTGCGGAACTTGGCGAGGCCGACACGACGCCCCCGCATCGCCGGGTCGGTCTCGGAGAACACCTCGGTTCCATTCACCCAGCATCGGATCCGCGCGGGTTCAAGTCGAACCCGGAGCAGATTCCAATCCCCGGGCCGATAGGCGGCGCTGGGCACCGTGCCGAGGATGCGCCAATCGTTGACCTCCGGACCCTCAAAGGCCGTCAGCCGCAACTGGCCTCCGGTGGGATAAAAGCCGTAATGCGTTCCCCCATCGCTCCCGCCAAAGATCAGCCCCGCAGCCCCGGATTCATCCTTGAGCCGCACGGTAACGGACACCTCGTAGGTCCCGTCCGGAGCCGGACTCCGCTGCATGACGAAGGAGCGCCCGCCAAATCCCGTCCCGAATCCTTCCACCTGGATTCTTCCCGCGCGCTGCCGCCACTGTGCGCCGAGACGGGCCTCCCACCGCTGGGGATCGAGCCGCCCGGTGCGCACCCAGCGCTCAAAGGGAACCGGGTTCGGATGCTCCAGAAGCGGC
>JAEUHD010000291.1 GCA_016793645.1 Verrucomicrobiales bacterium | reverse complement strand
GGTGCCCCCCCGGAATCGCAGCCCAACTCCACCCGAATCCTCCAGGGGATTCCCTCACCCAGAAGATGAGCGCCGGACCGGGGAGCATTTCCATTGACAGTCGCACGTTCGTTCAAAGGATGAATCATCATTTCCCGGGTGCTCAAACAAGCGGTGGGCTTCGGTGTTTTTTACACCGTTCGAACGCTCGACCGCCTGCTGCCGGTGGAGGCACTTCGATGGATACTGCTGCCTTGGGCAGGGGCGCGGGCACTGCTCCCGACCAACAGCCTGCGATGGACCCGGGACTGGCCCCGATGCCTCGGTCCGGATCGCAGAAACCGCTTCAGGTCGTGGTCCCAAAGCCTCCGCCATCATCTCGACCGGGTCCCCGCATTTCTTCCGGACCGGCTCGGGCTTCCGCGATGGCGGGAACGATTTGAGATCACCGGACTCGGCCCCCTGGAGTCGGCGCGGGCGGCGGGACGACCCGTGGTTTTGGCCTTTTGTCACTTCGGCCCCATCGTCCTGATCTCCCATTGCCTGCGCGCCCAGGGGATCCCCGCCATTCCACTGGTGGCAGGGGTGGCCCGGAACCGTCCCTACATCCATCGATTGAAGGATCGCCATCTGCCGTTCCCCGAGATCCCGGGGGCGCTCTATACCGACCAACTTCGGGAGGTGGCCTCCCTCGGAGCACGGGCCGTGCTTCTGGTGGCGGTGGACGTCCGGGCAGGCCGCACGGTGGACGTTCCCCTGACGGACGGATGGCAGTTTCGTTTGGCGACGGGCGCCATCCGCATGGCCGCCCAAAAACGAGCCGTACTGATCCCATGTACCCAGCTCAGCCTTGGGTCTTGGAGGTTCCGCATCGAACTTGGCCGTCCGGTGCCCGAGGCGTCTCTCGGCCCCGTCCCGGACGTGTCTCGCGCAGCCGCCCACCTGGTTTCCGAACTGTTCCCCGCGCTGCAGGCGCATCCGGACCATTGCGGTCGGGAAGTGTTTGGAAGCCTTCTCCAGAACCCGCCTTCGCCGGCGGATCCGGACAGTCCCACGGCATCCGATGTGAGGTCGAAGCCCACCGTCGATGCCATCCCGGGCACCCGCCCACTCGTTTCGTTTGAGACCCGTTCCCACCAGAAACCCTGAACCCATGGACCTCCAAGACTTCGTCATCGCACGCCTTCAGGAAGGTGAATCCAGTCCCCGAAGCGCCGAACAGCTTCTGGGCTGCCGGTTCGAGGACACCGGACTGGACTCCCTGGATCTCATGCATCTGATCATGGCGGTGGAGGAAACCTATGGGATCTCCATCGACGACGGCATCCTCCGCAGCGGCATGACCGTCGCCGAGTTCATCGCCGCCGTCCGGAAGTGCCCGCCGTCCGCACCACAGTCCTGACCGACCCGGCGGGCACCCCCCGCTCCTCCTCCGCATGCGCATCCTGAAAATTCTGCACGCCCTCCAGTCCGTGGTCGGCTTCCGCACCGAGGACACCTTCCCCAACCGGCCCGCGTCCGTGGAATTCATGGACCGGGACGGCGACGGTCCCCGGGCTGCGTTCGTCCATCGCATCGGGATCACCCGGAGGATTCTGGAGGACGGGGCCTTTGAGCAGATGCGGTTTCTCGACGACTACCTGGCCCTGTGCGATCCGAGGCGCACCGAATGGATCCGCTACTTCATGGATCACAATCCGGAGTTCCTGAATGGAGAGGTTCACCGAGACCGGAGTCGACTGCTCCGTCCGGAATTGGCCCGATGCGTCCGGAGATTGGATGCCATGCCCGTGGCCGGGGTGGCGGCGCTCGTGGACGGCGTCCTGGCGTCGGAACGACCCAGCACGTTCAGGATCGCCCGTGCGGTGACCGCCCATTACTTCAGCGCCTGCCTGCAGGAGATCAGCGGCACCAACGTGTCGGTGGACGAGGAGGTGCTGTTCGGGGTGGACATTTTTCTCCCCTTCCCCAGGCCCGCCCACCTGCACGCCTGCAACCAGCGGGTGGATTCCTATATCGCGGCGGTTCGCCGGATTCGCGAGCCGAGTCCGGCCGAACTCATCGTGCTCCTGACGCTCCTCATGATGGGCACCGCCCCGACGGTCGCCACCGTCAACTGGACCGCCAACCGGTGGCACCGGCAGGTGACGTCCGGAACGGCATCCGGATCACCACCGCCCGAGGTGGATTTCTCGCTCGCGCCCACCAGCTTTGTCATGCGCCGGTGCGTGGAGGACACGGAAGTGGAGGGCCACTCCTTCGAACAGGGGGACGTCGTGTACCTCTTCCTGGGCGAGGCTTCCGGGTGTCCGCTGCACCGGTTGAACTCCCTGCCCTTTGGCGCCGGTCGCCACACCTGCAGCGGACAACCCCTCTCCCGCCGCATGTTGGAGCTGACTCATGCCGCCTTCGGGGAGTCCCGAGGGGATTGGAACCGTGCGGTCGCCTCCGGAGTGGTTCCGGGTCGTTCGTCAGCCTTTGTGAAATTCGAAGACGTCACGGCCTGAATAGGACGTACCCGGGTCAGACTCTTCGCGCTGGACTGTGAACGGGATCCCAAGAAGCATTATTCAAGACCAGCCCCGGAAGTGAATCCAAGCGCATCCAGCAACCCTGCCACGGGCAAGAGCGCCTTCGCGAGGACCGACCTCGTCGCCCTCCTGGCCCTGCTGGCCCTTGTGATCCTCCTCGCCGTCCCGATGACCGCCTCCGGCGTGTCCGGGAACCACCGGATCACCTGCCTCAGCAATTTGAAGCGGTTGGGGCAGGCATTCCTGCTCTACGCAGCGGACAACCAGGGGTATGCACCCCATCCAACCTGGGGCGCGGATCTGACCGGTCCGAGCGGCTGGGCCTACGCGACCCGAAGCGATGGTCGATTCTCCTCGGCGCGCCCCGCACCCCAATCCCAGGCGGGAAGAACGTTTTCCGTGGCACGGGAGGCCCAACTCCCGTTCCTGAAGATGGGTCAGGTCTGGCCCTACGTTCTGGATGAGGATGCCTACCTCTGCCCTGAGGATTTCGCAGGGTGGGATTCCTATCCGACACGGCGGATGTGGATCGCCCGTCCCTGGAAGCTCTCCTCCTTTAATGCCAACGGCGCCACCATCGGCTACGGCTCCCACCCAGGTCCCGCCGGCTCCACCGTGCGCCTGTCGTGGTTTCGCCCGGACGACGCCCTTCTTTGGGAACAAAGCGCGACCGACGGATTCTTTTTTAATGATGCCGGCACCTTCGGCGGGGAATCCATGACCTCTCTCCATGACGGAGGCGGACATGTGGCGGCCGCGGATGGAAGGGTCGATTGGCTCGACTACAAGGCGTACCGGCAGTTGGCGGGGGAACGGACCCGCAATCGAATTTGGTGCTATCCGTTGACGCGAAGCGGTGGATCCCAATGACCTCCGCAACACCGCAATGACCCGGAGCCCACACCGCGCGGATCGCAACTCGCAGGGAGCCTTTGCCAAGGGGGATCTCGTAGCACTCATGGCGGTGTTCTCCCTGGTGCCCCTGCTGGCCGGTCCGACAACCCCGTCCCGCACGGCGGCCGGAAATTCCGGCGGCGCCGTGGTGAGCGGCAACGGTCGATATCTCACCTTCGTCAGCGAGGCGGATGATCTGGTGGCGGATGGCCACAACGGTCCGATCACCGACGTGTACGTCCGCGATCTGGAGCGAAAGGAAACCCTCCTGATCAGCGCGTCCCTGGGAGGAAACGACGGGGGTAACGGGTCGTCGCGGTCTCCATCCATCTCCGACGACGGACGCTGGGTGGCCTTCGAAAGTGCGGCCAGCAATCTGGTGGAAGGGGACACCAACGGGCGCTTGGATGTGTTCCTGCAGGACCGGACGACAGGCGTCATGCGTCGTCTCAGCACGCCCAAGGAAGATTCATCGGGTGCCGCCCCAAACCTGGGGGATTCACGAAATGCGGTGGTGACGGCGGAAGGTCAGTGGGTCTTTTTCGACAGCGAGAATGCGTTGGTTGCAGACGACACCAACCATCAAAGGGATGTCTATCGCTACCGGATCTCCACAGGGGAACTGGACTGGGTGAGTCGCGCGCCGGATGGGCCAAACCAGCCGTTGGCGGATTCCATGGTGCCCGTGGTGGACCCGACAGGCCGGCGGCTGGCATACCGGCGTCTTCCCCTGAACTCCCCGAGTGGAATCCCCACGGAAGGATCCGACCTGGTGATTCTGGATTTGGCGACGGGCACGGGGAGCTATCTGAAATCCCCGGTCCGGGGAAACGCCGATCAATACCGTTTCTCGGACGACGGCCACACCCTCGTCGCGGGCCTCGCCACAAGTGGAGGAAAGCACGTCGTCGTCGCCGCCGACCTGGAGGCCGGATCCACGACGCTGGTTGACGCCGGATCGGTGGCCCAAGGCCGTGTGAGCCTCAACTCGTTCGCGTTGACCGCAGACGGCCGGCGCGTGGTTCTGGGCTGGAGCTCGGAGCCCAGCATCGGGGGGTTCCGAATTCCGACCAATTCGGTTTGGGTTTGGACACCAGGCGGGACCCCAGCGCCGATCTCCATTCGCTCGAACGCACTCCGCTCCGGAAGCTTCGACTTGAGTCCGGACGGTGAATGGATTGCCTTCCGATTGGATCTTTCACTTCCCGGCTCCGAAGGCGAAGGACTGGACGCGGGCGCGGTCTATGTCCGGCGGCTGGAGAGCGGCCCTCTCACCCGCGTCTCCGCAGACGCCTCGTCTCCCCAATTCCTTCCGGATGGAACCCGCGTGCTGGTCGAGACCGGGGATTCCCATCTCGTCCCCGGCGACCAGAACGATGCCGTGGACCTCGTCCTGAGGGACCTCACCACGGAGTCCGTCGAATTGGTGTCCGCGGCCGTCCCTCGGGAGGAACCCGAAGTAGCGGATGCCCAACTGGGCCCCGACCCCTGCCTCATCACGGCCGACGGCCAAAAGGTGTTCTTCGTGAGTTACTCCGAGAGTTTGATTCCCGGGGATACGAATCGGAGTTCCGACATCTTCATGCGGGACCTTTCCACCGGTGCATTGGAATTGATCAGTGTCGCTGCGGACGGATCGGGACCGGGGAACCGCGCTTCGTTTCATCCGGTGATCACTCCGGACGGGATGTCCGTGGCCTTCCTCAGTCTCGCCACCAACCTGACCGCGGGCGAATTCCAGGACACGCTGGAGGTCTTTCATCGGGACCGGGCCACGCGAACGACCCGGCGCGTTTCCGAGGGACCGGAACTGCCCGCCCAGAGGGCCGCCATGAATCCGGGAATCAGCCGCGACGGGAAACGGGTCCTCTTCGAGGTGTACGAAAAGAATCAGGCCTTTGTCTGGCAGGTCCGCTCCGACGGGGCCCCGGAATTGATTCCCGTCCAGGGCATCCGCAGCGGAGCCAGCCGCGACCGGGTGACCCAGTGCCGACTGAGCGCAAATGGCGCCCGCGTCGCGTTTCGGAACCCAAGCTTCCAGGCTGCGTCCGTTCTGGACCTGGCGGAGGACCGATACTTCCGACTGGGATATCCAGGGCCGGCGGCGCCCTATCGCAACTTCGGCATCGCCATCAACTCCACCGGCACCCAGTGCATCACCGAGACACAGTTTGACGCCGGCCAACCCATTCAGGCCGTATGGCAATCCGACCAGGGATCGTCACGACTCATCGAAGTCCATCATCCATCGGATACGGGCTGGATGCTTCGGGAGATTCGGGAGATCGCCTTCAGCCCGGATGACCGATACGTGGTGTTCACCCGAAGGATGGTGTCCACCGAACCGCCCCAACTGGCGCAACGTTCGGACGTTTTCCTGCACGACCTCCAGACGGGTGCCACCACCCTGATCAGCGTGAACCGTCATGGGACGGGTCCCGGCAACGGATTCTCCCGCGGTCCTTCGGTGAGTTCGGGAGGTCGCCGGGTCGCCTTCCGGAGCGACGCGACCGACCTCGTGGCCGACGACACCAACGGGCGGCAGGATGTCTTTGTCCGCGATCTCGACGTCGGGGTCACCCGGCGGGTCATGGCCTCCGAATCGGAATCAAGATCCGCCCACGGCCCAACCCTCGCCGCGAACACGAACCGGATCGTCTTCCACGTTCTGAATGCCCCTCGGGAGGTCAGCCGGCGGGCGGGCGTTGGAAGCGCCGCCACGCGGACCGTGGTTGGATCGGACGCGGATCTCGACGGGTTGGATGACGACTGGGAGCGTGCCTTTTTCGGTTCGACCTTGGGCGGCGCGGACGAGGATTCCGACGGGGATGGCAGGACCTCCCTGGAGGAGATCATCGCGGGAACGTTGCCAGACTCGCCGGCGTCCTTACTGCGTCTCCGACTCAGGGCTGATCCGTTCGGACGGGTCCAGGTGGAGTGGGACAGCGTCTTCGGGCGCCACTATGAGCTCGTGCGGCGGGTCGGCTCCCTGGACCAGCCACCCCAGGTGATCCGCACCTTGGACGGCACGGGAATCCCCGTGACCCTCGAGGAACTTCTGCCCGCGGACGAGACGGTGACCCTGTACGGGGTGCGCGTTTCGCAATCTCCGTTTCCTTGAACCGTCTGCCGTCCGGACCGCTTCAAGGCGTCGTTGACTTCCCAGGGGCGCCGGGCGCCTGAATCTCGACCGTTTGGCGCACATTGTCGGATCCATCGCCCCCCGTATCCGGGCCGGAATTGAAGAGCATCTTCCTACCGTCACCCGTATCGAACGAGACCTGCATGCCTGTTCCCGGCTCCACCTTCCACTCGTCGCCCTGCTTCCTCAGGGTATGGGCCTCGCTCACCACGGTGCCGTCGGGAAGTTCCCGTTCCACCTCCACCCGCTTGGCATTGGGACCGAGGTCCTCTTCGGACGCGATCCGGTACCCGGTACTTTGTACCGGCGACGGATCCGCTCCCGCTTGACCGACCACGTCGAGGGCGGGCTCGCCTCCCTCCCGGGGGACCGCGGGGGGCAGTCCCAACCCGACCGCCACCTCCTGTCCATTGACCGGGAGGTTCCGTCGCACTTCCTCGGGCAGGGCCAGCGTGCCGAGCAACTGGCCGGCCTCCGGGTTCTGCGCGGCCCAGAGGAAACTCTGCACCGCATCGTGGGGCGTCGCGAAACCGGCGAACTGGTACTGCCCGGCGGGTACGTATCCGGGCTTTGAGGACAACGGCGCGTCCGGCGTAAAGCGTCCCCGGGCGCGAATGGGTTGCCCTGCCCGCCCAGCGACCCCCGTCCGGATCGGGGCGGGATTCTGGGCACGATATCGGGCCACTTCGCCCCGCAAGCGCAGGAGTTCAGCCTTGTCCTCGGCGTCCAGGGAATCCGTCCGGGCCGGCGGCGGCATTGGGGCAACCGTATCGGAGGTGCGTTCGGCCAACTGGGCCTGCAGGGCCTGAACCTGGGCGGCCAGTCGCCGCCCCTCGTCACGCTGATGGATCACGAGGGGCGTTGCGATGCCAGCCGCGAGCACGGCGGTGAGAAGTGCGGTTTGAGTTTTGGTCATCACCATCGAGGGGAGGAGTTTGAAAGCGATTGCAGCGCCGGTGGCGCTCCCGGCGGCGAGCGACGAGGTGGCGGCCAGCGCAGCGAGACCCGTGGGCGCGGCACCGACGGCGTTGAAGGAGATCACCATGGCCAGCGCACCCGAGGACGTGGTGATGCCGCGTCGCGACAAGATATCGCGCAATCGGTCCAAGGCGCGGCTCACGCGTTTCCGGGCCGCGTCATCACTCAGGCCGAGCACCGCGCCGACCTCGTTCAAGTCACGCCTCTGGAAAAACCTCAGGACCACGGCGTCCCGGTCGGCGGCAGGAAGTGACTCCATCGCCTCATCGATCAACGGCCGGATCCGGTCCCAGTCGGGTTCGGGTTCGGATGGGTTCATGAGAGTCTCCAGGGCCACCGCCTCACGGGTGCGGCGCCGCTGTTCGCCGCGGGCCGCCTTGGCCGCCGCGAATCGCGAGGCCTGATACAACCAACCCGCCACGGCCACCCCGTCCGGCAGGGTGCCCGCCTTGCGCGCCAGATCGGCGAAGACCGTTTGCGTCACGTCTTCGGCGAGCGCGGTGTCCCCCGCCAGGGAGCGCAGCGCGGTGGAATAGACCAGATCCACCTGCCGGTTCACGAGTTCGCGAAAGGCATCCTCCGACCCCGTATCGGCATAGCGGCGCAGCAGTTGGCGATCGTGGTCCGTCATCGTGTCTCCACGGTAATGCACCCGCGGAGGCGGGGACCGGACAAGAAAAATCCCCGGGGAGACGCCCGGACGCGTCCGCACCGCCGGTCCCCCGGGGATTGGACCCCGTCACGGACCCGGGTTTCCCCCGTGCGGATGCGATTCCCAAAAATCCCGATACCCTTCAGGCATCGCGGGCGAGGCATTGATCCAGCAGTTGGTCCCAGGTTCGAAGCCAACGGGCCACAGACTCCTGCGGGAAGTGGCGATGGGCGTAGTCGACCTCCAGTTCAAGTTCAACGTCCCGATCCACCACCCCGAGAATCAGGTCAAACTTCGACCCGCCGGCATGCACCGGAAACGAGTTCGTCTCCATGCCCGCCAGTCTCAGGGAACGGAGCTCCGAGCTGTGGTGCCTCCAATTCACCGCGAGTCGACAGAAGTCGGAGGGCTCACAGCCATCGGCCCGCCCCAGCGCCGCAAGCACCTGAATCGCGGACACGGATCGGTGCTGCAGCATTTCCAGCAGGTGCTCGTGGGTCGATTCCAGGAGGCGGGAAAATTCGGCGGGCGGACCCGGACGCGCCCGGAATGGGAGGAAATCCACCAGCAGACCGAACAGGTCACGCCATTCCGGATGATCGCGGCTGGCCACCGGCACTCCGATGACAAAGTCGTCCTGTCCCGTTTCGCGGACCACCAGAAGCTGGACAAGGGACAGGATTACCGTGAACGGGCTGACGCCGAATCGCCGCGCCGTCTGGCGAACCCGGTGACTTCGGTCCGGGCCCAGCGGGTGCAGAACCCTGCCCGCTTCGCCGTCCCCGGAGCGGGAGCCGGAGGCCACCCGGGAACCGGGAAACCCCGCGAAGGGGGGGAGGCCGTCCAATGTCTTCCTCCAATAGTCCAGATCCCTTCCCGCGTCGGCACTTCCGAGTCTCTGATTCAGCTCGGTGGCGACCTCCCCGAAGCTCCGCCCCACGTTCGGCCAGACCGGCAATCGCCCCGCCAGCAATGCCTGGCAAGCCTGTGACAAGTCCCGGGCGAAGACCCCAATGGAGGTGCGGTCACAGATCAAGTGGTGGAACACCACGCCCAGGATCTGGTGGTCGGGATTGATCCGGATGAGGAGCACCCGGAGTCCCGGTTCGCGTTCCAAATCGAAGGGCTGCCGAGCGTGTTGGAGCAATTCACCCTTCGCCGCGCCGAGGCGTTGGTCGGCCGGAAGGAAGTTCAGATCCAGGATTCGCGGCGTCCACGCCCCGTCGGCAATGGGCTCCCAAACGAGGAGGTCCTCCTGGAGTCCCACTCGGCTCCGGAGCGCCTCGTGCCGTCGAACAACCCAGGACAACGCCTCGCAAAGAACCTCCGTATCCAGATGGCCTCGGAGACTCACGGCCTCCAATTCGTGGTAGGCGAAGGAGTCGGGCCGTGCCTGTACTTCAAACCAGATTCCCAGCTGGGCCGGGGTCAACGGCCAGGGGGTTCCAGGCGGACTCCCGGGAGCGCACCCGGCCGTCGCGGAAGGAGCGGGGTCGGGACGGGCCGACAGGAGCTGCGCCTGTCCCTTCACGGTGGGATTGCGGAGAAACTCGGCGAGCGAGGGTCCACTGCCCAGTTCCCTGCGCAGTTGTGCCAGCAACTCCATGGCGGCGAGCGAATGACCGCCGAGGGCGAAGAAATTATCGCCGGGACGGACGTCTTCCACACGGAGCACCCGTTTCCAAAGCTGGGTGAGCAGGGGTTCGAAATCGCGGTGAACCGCGGGACCGGGGCGCTTCGGTGGAGCCTGTCGTGCCGCATCCGAAAGGAGACGTCGGAGAGGTTTCCCTCCGGGGCCCTGGGGCAATTCGGGAAGGAACTGGATCCATGCGGGAGTCCGGAGCGCACCCAGCCGACCGGCACAATGATCCAGCAGGACGGATTCCGAGATCCGGGTCCCGGGCCGTGGCACCACGAAGGCGGCGATCTCCTCTCCCCAAAACTCGTCGGGAACGGCCACCACTGCCGACTCAAGGACGGCCGGATGGGATTGCAGTGCCTCCTCAATTTCCCGCGGAGCGATCTTGGTGCCACCCTTGTTGATGATCTCCCGGGTCCGTCCGATCAGGAACAGATACCCATCGTCATCCAGGCGTCCGACATCCCCGGTGCGCAACCAACCCTCGGGCGAGAGCACCTCCGACGTCGCAATGGGGTCGCGAAAATAGCCCCTCATGACACTGGGTCCGCGCAGCAGCAATTCCCCCGGGGACCCCGCGGGAACGTCACGGCCGTCGGGATCGACCCACCGGGTTTCGAATCCCCAGGCAACCCCGGGGGATCCGGCCTTGTTGGGCCTGGGAGGCAACGGTGTCGCGAAGACCGCGCCTCCCGCTTCGGTGGAACCCATGGCCTCGAGCACCGGAAGTCCAAACCTCCGTTCGAAGTCCCCTTTTCGATGGGTGGAAAGCGGCGCGGACGAGGATCGGATGAATCGAATCTGGGGTCCCGGCCTTATCTGGACCCCATCTGTGCTCGCGGGAACTTCGAGGAGTTGCCCCACAAGGGCCGGTACCAGTGCCGACCAGGTGCACTGGAACAACTGCATCCAGTCCCAGAATCCCCGGGGGTCAAATCGATGCGCCAGCACGACCGATCCGCCGGAGACCAGGCTCGGAAGGATCGTGACCGTGAGCGCATTGAGATGCCCCAAGGGAAGCACACACAGGCTCCGGTCGGTCGGCGACAGGGCATGGGCGGCCGCGGCATTGTCTGCGGCGGCCACCAGATTGGCGTGGGTCAACAGGACTCCCTTGGGCACCCCGGTGCTGCCCGAGGTATAGATCAGCAGGGCATCGTCCCCGGCACCGGGGGACGGGACTTCGGAGGGTTCCGATCCGGACAGCGTCTCCCCCAACGGTTCCCAAGGGGGAATCGCGACAAGTCGGACGGCATCCGGTACGCGCGCCGAGAGATCCGTCATTCCATCCGGAGAGGTCACGATCCACGCGGCCTCGGAATGTTTCAGGACGTGATCGATGGTCGACGGCCCGGCTGCGGGAGGAATGGGGACGGCCACCAGTCCGCCCCGGAAGGCTCCCAACAACAACTCTACCATGGGCAGGCCATTCTCAAGCCACAGGGCGATCCGGTCCCCGGGCCGCAGTCCCTCGGAGTGAAACCAACCCGCCAACCGCCGAGCCGAGGTTTCAAGCCCGCCGAACGTGATCTCACGCCCGGAATGGGCGTCGATGAGGAACGGCTTCCGGGGGTGTCGGGCGGCAGCCCCGCCGAGCACTTTGGCCAATGTCGCGCCAGACGGTGCAATACCTGACGTCGACGCAGGACCTTCCGCGCACGCAGGACTTCGCGTAGAGAAGGAAAGTGGCCCCTCGGACATGGCTCCCGTTGATCGCATCGTCGTGCCCGGAAGATCAACCACGGACCGTCACCCACCCGGAAGTGGACCCGACGATCAGTCCCGCCTGTCGACGACGACGGCGCTGATTCACTGGGGTGAAGCCAGGGATCTCCGGGTGACGTGTGCGGTCCGGCCTTACGGCACTTGGGTGGAGCGGCTAGTCCTCCGACGGCAACCGGGCGACACGGAGATACCCCTGTGCCCCCGTCGACGGAACGGTCACGGGGCTGAGATACCCATCGCCCTCCAGGACTTCTCCGACGGGCTTGGGCGGATCGTTGAGGGAATTCTGCGAAAGGACCTGATAGCGGCGGCCCGGCTGGGTGAAGAGTCCGGCACGCAGCTCGCCCCCAGCCCCCTGGGGATCCTCCAGGTGGGCGTCGGAATCCGGAGCGACCTTCCAAATCGGCGAACCTCCGCGGCCGTCCGCCAGGGCGACCAGAACGGACCCATCCGGGAGCGCCGCAGCCGCGGTCACCGAGGGACGCAACTGGGAGGCGCCCAGGGGATCCTGGAAATGATCGTCCACCCGTCCGTCCGGGAGCCAACGGCGCAACGGGGTCAAAGGCCCGGAGACGGTATCCAAAGCGCCCATGAAGCCTCCATCCGGCAACCGAACCAGCCGATGATCGGGAGGGAACCAAAAATAGGAGTTCTCTGGATTACCGACGAACGTCTTCAAGAGCCTTCCGTCGGGACTCCAGCGTTGCAGGGGTAATCCCGTTACGAGGGTTCCCTCCGGTTCCACAAACAGGGAGCGCCCCCACGCCGCCGCACGCTGGAAGTCCGGGTCGGGTGTTCCCGCGGGCAGCAACCGGACCAATCCATAGGGCACGGGATTCGTCAGCGAGCCCTCAGACGAGAAACTGGCACCCGCGGCCAACAACCGCCCCTGCACATCCAGGGCGAGCACATCCACCACCTGCCACGGCTGAAAGGTTGCCGACGCATCAAACGTCGAATCCACGGACAGGTCGGGCTTCAGGCGGGCCATTCGGAAGCGCGACAGTCCGCCGACGCGGTTGAACCGGCCAGCGAGGATCCATCCTCCCTGAGGCAATTCCAGGGCCGTGGTCACTGAGGGAATGTCCAGTTCAGGAAAGTTCCGCTCCACCCGGTGACCGGTCGGTGACAACTCCGCGATGCCCGAGGCCGGGGATCCCGCCAGGGAGGTGAAGGTTCCGACCACGAGCACTGAACCATCGGAACTCAGGACGAGGTCTTCCACGCGTCCCGCCCCCTCCACCAACCCCCCGGTTCCAAAAGTCGGGTCCAGGAGACCTTCGGCGGTCAGTCGTCCCACCATGGGATAAACCTGATCGCCTCGGGACCCGGTTCCAAAGAGAACCCGGCCATCCGGCAAGGGAACCAGGCGGGTGATCGGTCCCACGGTTAATGGCGGACTCCACGGAGGCGCCGAAACCCCGGGTCGAGGACTGCGAACCGCCAACTCCGTTCGTCCTAAACTCAGGACATTCGTTCCGTGGAGATTCCATGTCCTCACTTGAAACTCCGCGGGTAGCACCCCAGCCCCGACCGGAAGACGCAATCCCGGAAATTCGGCACCCGGAATCGGAACTCCATCCCGATACCATTGAAATCCGGAGGCGGGCCCGTCCGCAACCTGGGCTGCCAAATGGAGGGTTTCGCCCTCGGCAATGCGCGAGCGGGTCATGGAGGGCTCCAATCGGGGAGGAGCCGGTGGCGGGTCCTGCGCGAACAGTCGTGCGAGACCCGGACGAGCCACGCCGTTGACCGCGGTGAAGGAACCGCTGATCCAAAGACGGCCCTGGTCATCCAGGGTCATGGACGACACCGCAGCGTCCGGAGGATCCAGTGCCACCTGGAACGTGGAATCCAACGTGCCATCGGGCTCGACCCGAATCAGGTGGGGCACCGGAATCCCGTGCCACGTCGTCAGCGAATCGTCCGCCAAAAGAATGCGCCCGTCCGCTTGAACAGCATAACGTGCCAGCCCGGACAATAGTTCCGACGGAAACACGGACCGGACCTCCCCTCGGGCATCAATGACCGCAATCCGGCGATCCGGCGCCGATTGGGGGGAGACGTATTCGATGCCGACCACCACGGAATCATCGGTACCCATCAGCATCCACGAGGGCCGGGCGGTGATGAAGTTGGTGGGCGGCGGGAACGGAAGATTCGCCAGAATGTCCGGATCCGCGGCATTGGTGGCAGCGATGCCCAGTTTGGGTCCGGGATTCCAGCCGGGATCCGGACGCCCATCCCCCAACAGCCGAACCAATCCCGGGCGATCCACCCCCCCGACGGAGAGGAAGTGGCCCCCCGCAATCAATCGGCCCTGGTGATCGGCCACCACGACCCGCGGGCCGTAAAGGCCGGTGCCCACGACGCTCCCTCCGGACGGGTTGACGAAGGAAACGGATTCGAACCGTGCGTTGAGGGTGTAGCCGGCCACGCCACGTCCTTCGACATCCTGACGAAAAACCCGGGCTCCGCGTTGATGAGCCAGAAAGGACCCATCCGCCTGCGGAAACCAATCGTCACCGAGAAGACTCATTCGGACGAAGGTCCCATCCGCCTGCTCCAGGTAGGACTGGACCGCGTCATTCACTACAAACCCACCCCAGGGAAGCGGCGTGAGGGATCTGGGGCGATTCTCCAAAGGCGACTTCAAATGCCAACCCGGGTCCAGCCTGCCGTCCTCCGTCAACCGCTGCACCGTCTTGTCCTTGCGCAGGTACAGGTGCGACCCCACCACCACCAGGAAAGGATGCGGGCCCCCATGGCTGGCCGGCGGATCGAAGGCGGGATCCAGGGAACCCGGCTGGGCCCCGTGTCCCAGAAGCGTCGGCACCAGAAGTGCAAGCCAAAGCCGGAATATTTGGATTCGGGGGAATTCCCGGCGCACCGGGAGCGGGCTGGGTTCTTGGGTCACAGATGTAAACTTAACAAGGCACCCCTTTGGTTTGCAATGATAAACTTTGAAGTGGTCCCGCAGTCGATATCACGTTCCACACCCCCTGAATCTCCCGAGACGTCGTTCCGCCGGGGTCCCGGCGATCCGAGGACCACGACCAGATTTGACCGCGTCCCGGAGCTTTGCATCCGGGGCTCCGCTTTGGTTTCCTAGGGACATGCTCAAGCACACGCTGATCCACCCCGAGATCAATGCGATCCTCGGCCGGGCCGGGCACCACTCCCGCATCCTGATCGCGGACGGCAATTATCCCGCCGCAACCAAGAAGGGTCCCAACGCGCAGGTCATTTCCCTGAACCTGTCCCCGGGATGCGTGACCGTGGTGCAGGTGCTTCGGGCGATCCTGAGCGCGGTCCCCGTGGACATCGTGAACACGATGGGCATCCCGCCTGAGGATCCCTACGCCAAATTCGGGGAGCCCCCGTGCTGGGCCGAGTTCCGAAAAGTGCTGACCGAGGCCGGCAACACCGCCGCCCTGGAACCCATCCAGAAGTGGGATTTCTACAAGGCGGTGGAGTCCGCGGACCACGTGCTGACGGTTCAAACCGGCGACCAGGCGCTCTGGGCGAATGTCCTGCTGACCCTGGGGTGCCGGACGGCGTGATCTCCCGGGCTTGACCTTCTCCACAGGCTCGCCATGGTTCCCGGCTCGCCTTCACGAGGCGGGTCCTTATGCTGCACATTCGTAACATCGCGATTATCGCCCACGTCGACCATGGCAAAACCACGCTGGTGGACTGTCTGCTGAAGCAGTCCGGCACCTTTCGCGAAAACCAGCAGGAGACCAAGGTGGAGCGCCTGATGGACTCCATGGATCTGGAAAAGGAGAAGGGCATCACGATCCGGGC
>JAEUHD010000204.1 GCA_016793645.1 Verrucomicrobiales bacterium | reverse complement strand
AAGCCCACGCTGATCCGGCGCGAGATGGTCCAGGAGTTCATGGTGTCGGAGATTCAGGGGGCCGGAGGCGAGACCACGGGAATGGAAACCGTGCCCTCCTCGGCCAGAATGGCATTGAGATTCAACAGCGTTTTCACGGCGCCCCGGACCGTCGCCAGCCCCATCAGGAACCGCGTGTCCAGCGAACCGCCAAAATCCGGCACCGCCCCCAGCTCCGCCGCCGAGAGCGCCACGACCTCTTCGACGCCATCCACCATGACGCCGATCTGGGTGACGGGAACCGGTGGGACACCCACCTGCAGCAGCACGATGCACGCACGCTCGCCGTAGCCGCCCTCGGACATCCCAAATTTCGCCCGGAGATCAAGCACCGGAATCACCTTGCCCCGAAGGTTGATGACACCGCGGATGTATTGGGGCACCCGCGGCACCGGGGTGATCGGACACACCCGGATGATCTCACGGACGCTCAGGACGGGCACACCATAGGACTCCCTCCCGAGCGTGAAGGTCAGGTAGCGGCCGGGCTCGGCCGCCGTTCGGGTGTCGGAATTCGAACCGGTGTTCATGGAGTCGAAGGGGCGCCCACCGAATCCCCGCCGTTCAGGCTGGAGACCGGGATGCGCACGAGGGAATCCGCGTCGAGAATGAGTCCAACCCGCCCATCCCCGAGGATGGCGGCGCCGGCGAGGAGGTTGTGGCTCCGGAAGGTCGTCCCGAGACTCTTGATGACCACCTCCTGTTTGCCAATCAGTTCATCCACCAGCACCGCGCGCACCGCGTCGCCGGATTCCACAACGACCACGATGCCATCCGCCGGGTCCACCGCCCGCGCCGGGGTGCCCAGGTGGGGCCCGAGTCGGAGCAGCGGCGTCAACCGTCCGCGCACGCCCACCACCTCGCCGCGTTCCTGCACGGCGGACACCGCGCCCGGACGCGGCCGGAACGATTCCCGCACCGACAGGGCCGGAAGGATGTACCGCTCGTCGCCCACTCCCACGAGCAATCCGTCGATGATCGCCAGGGTCAGCGGCAGCACGAGGGTGAACACCGTGCCCCTCCCCGGCGCCGACTCGATCTCGATCTTGCCGCGCAGGGTCTCCAGGTTGCGACGGACGACATCCATGCCCACGCCGCGTCCCGACAGGTCCGTGACCGTCTCCGCCGTGGAAAAACCCGGGGCGAAGATGAGGGCGAAAATCTCGGATTCGGTCGGGGTGGCGCCCGGAGCCACCAGTCCGCGTTCCCGCGCCTTGGCCAGGATCCGGTCGCGATCCAGTCCCCGGCCGTCGTCGGCTATCCGAAGCACCACCCCGCCGCGCTCATGGGCGGCACTGAGACGGATGGTGCCCTGCGCCGGCTTTCCGGACGCCACCCGCTCGGCGGGCGGCTCGATGCCATGGTCCGCGGAGTTGCGGATCATGTGGACCAGCGGATCCCCCAGCGCCTCGACAATCGTGCGGTCGAGTTCCGTGTCCTCCCCCTCCAGTTCCAGATGCACCTGCTTGTGCTGCTGCGCCGCCAGGTCCCGGACCAGCCGGGTCATCTTCTGGAACGTGGGCCGGATGGGAACCAGCCGGAGGGAAAGCGCCGTCCGTTGCAGATCCGAAGTGATCCGCGCCAACTGGCGAAGATTGCGCGCCAACTCGCGCCCCGCCACCCGCTGAATCTCCGGGTGCTGAACCACCATCGACTGGGCAATCACCAGTTCGCCCACCAACTCCACCAGCGTGTCGAGTTTGCGCGTATCCAGCTTGATGAACGCCGCCGCGCCCTCGGACACCGCGTCCGGGACCCGCGGTGTGCTTCCCGGCACGGCCGATGACAGCGCCGGAGGGGCCGGGTGCCCGGCCAGGGAAACCGGCGGAACGGACCCCGCGGGCGTCACCGCCGTCGGGATGCCCGCATCGGACCCGGCCGGCAACGCTGCGGGTGCCACGGCAGGAGAGGCCGCAGGATGTGCCGCAGGCGGTGCCGTCGTCATCCCGGCCTCCGGATCCCCCCGCAGAACCGCGCGGGCGCGGGCGAGGACTTCCCGGGTTGGCACCACGATGGGCGTTCCAGCGCCCACCCCCTGGAGCTGCGCCCCGATCTCCTGGGTGAACCGCTTGAGGGCGTCCCCGCCGGCCAGGATCAGATTGATGACGCGGGCGTCGACCGCGAGGTCGCCCCGCCGTGCGGCATCCAGGACCGACTCCAGTTGGTGCGCGAGATCCCGCAGGGCATCCAGATGCAGGAACCCGGCACCCCCTTTGAAGGTGTGAAACGCCCGAAAAATCGAGTTCAGGGTCGCCGCGTCCCGCGGATTCTCCTCCAGTTGCAGCACCCCGGCTTCGATGTTCTGAAGCAGTTCCCCGGACTCCGCGTGGAACTCCCGCAGGAGCTCCAGGTCGTCCGTCAGATTGAGCCGAATGCCCGGTTCGTCCCCGGGCGGCACGGTCCCAGCCAGCGCCGGAGGCTTCGCGACTCCGGAAACTCCGGGCGACGGCCTCTGCGGTTGCGACGCGGCGGCGGCCCCGGGACCCCAGGCGCCTGGGAGCGGCTGCAGTATCCCGCCGCGCCCCCACGCCTCCAGCGCCGCCTGCATCCAGCCATGCCAGTCGTGAAACTCCCGGATCGACTCGGAACTGAAGGTACCCGGCCCATCCAGCATCCGGTCCAGCCATCCCCGCGCCACCGCAATCCCCGCCGCAAGCACCGGAGGCGCCGAAGGCTGGACGAATTCCTCGAGATCCATCACCCCGCTGTTCAACGGCAGCAGCCCCGTATCCCGTCCCGGCTCCACGAACGCCAGCTC
The DNA here is from genome assembly GCA_016793645.1 of Verrucomicrobiales bacterium. GTDB lineage: Bacteria > Verrucomicrobiota > Verrucomicrobiia > Limisphaerales > UBA9464 > UBA9464. Next base: position 2,613 of record JAEUHD010000204.1, on the reverse strand, counting down.
CACCCCGATCTGCGCCAGGATCTCGGACGCCCTTTCGGGCGGGACGGATTCATGGTGGGAGCCGGCCATTGGTGGGCGGAACGGTACGGGAAGGGCGGGCTGCAAATCGAACGGAATCGCCCCGACACCGGAGGATCCGTCGTGGATGACCCGGCCGGTCCCCGGAAATCCTCGGGTCAACCGTTGAGGAACTGTTCGGCCGACCGGATCTGCTCGGTGCTGCCCAGCAGGAGGAGATGATCCCCGGCCCGCAGTTCCTCCTCGGAACCGGGGTTCACGAGGCTCGTGAGGTTCCGCTCGATGCCGACAATGCTCGCACCACAGCGGGTCCGCAGTTGCAGGTCCCGGATTCGCCTGCCGGCGGCCGGCGACAACGCCCCGAGGGTGATCGTCTTCAGGTCGGCTTCCCGCAGCAGCGGCGGCAGCGGTTTTGCCGGGACCGGCTCCGGTTCCGCCGGGGGATGTTCGGCGAGCGTCTCCTCCAGCGCGATCTGCGCCTTGGAGTAGACCCGGATGAACGAGCGCCGCAGCAGCCAACTGATCAGCCCTGCCAGCACCAGCATTCCGAGGAAGACCTTGATCGTCGGCAGCAGCGTCGAGCTCAGCACGATGACCACCAGACCGAGAATCGCGGTGCCGGTGATGGGAACGACCTGGGCCACGATGGCCCGAATGGCGGCGGTGCGTTCCCCGGCCGCCTTTTCGGTCACCCGGGTCTCGGCCACGAGCAGTCCGAGCGCCTGCAGCTTGCGCGACGTGGCGATGAACATCGGCAGGGACGCAATCACGGCCACCAGCCAGAGCACCGCCTTGAGCCAGTCCCCACCCGGATCCCACCGCTTCAAGGCCTCCGGCGGATGCTGCCCCACAAATGCCACCGCGATGAACACCGCCGCCATGAGCGCCGTATTGAGCAGCATCTGCAGCACCCACCGCCGCATCAATTTGGTCGCCAGATTGGACGGGCGCCGCCCCAGCCGTCCCAGCCAGTCGGTGTACACGGCGAGCGCATTCACCACCGACTCCGGCGCATGCCGGTCGAAGCGGGTGACCATCCCGTCGGCGCTCCTGATGAGGTACGGCGTGAGCAGGGTGGTGAGGGCCGACACCGCGACGGCGATGGGATACAGGAACCGGCTGGTCACGTTCAGGGTCAACCCGAGGGACGCAATGATGAACGAGAATTCGCCGATCTGCGCCAGTCCCATGCCGACCCGGAGCGAACTGCGCAGGTCGTTCCCGCCGACAAACGTCCCGAAGGAGCAGCTCAGGATCTTGCCCACCACCACCGCCACGGTGATGACGAGGATCGGCAGCCAGTACTCCGCCAGCATCCGCGGTTCGATGAGCATGCCGATGGCGACAAAAAAGATGGCGCTGAACATGTCCCGCACCGGCTCGATGAGATGCTCCACGCGGTGGATTTCCCGGGACTCGGCAATCACCGCCCCGATGATGAAGGCGCCCAACGCCACGCTGTAGCCGAGTTTCACCGCGAGCAGCGAGAACCCGAAACACAGCCCCAGCACCGTCACCAGCAACATCTCGTTGCTCCGGAACCGGGTGATGTAGGTGAGCAGCCGCGGGACGGCCAGCAGCCCGACCACCAGGGAGGCCACCAGGAAGATCGACAGGCGCCCCAGCGTGTGCACCACGTCGCCGACGTGCAGGGATCCCGTCATCGCGATGCCGGAAAGCAGCGCGATCATCGCGATGGCCAGAATGTCCTCGATGATCAGGATGCCGAAGATGAGCTGGGCAAAGGAGTCCCGCGACTTCCCGAGTTCGGCCAGGGCCTTGACGATGATCGTGGTCGACGAAATGGACAGCATCGCGCCGAGAAAGAGGCTGTCCATCGTGTTCCAGCCGAAGAGACGCCCGATTTCATAACCGACCCACGCCATCACCAGGATCTCCAGAAAGGCGGCAATGAACGCGGTTCCGCCCACCCGCTGGAGCTTTTTCAGGCTGAACTCCAAACCCAGCGAGAACATCAGGAGTATCACCCCCAGTTCGGACAGCGTCTTGATCGTGTCCTCGTCGTGGATGAGCGGGAACGGCGGCGTGTGGGGCCCGATGATGACCCCGGCGATGATATAGCCCAGCACCACCGGCTGCCGGAGCCGGTGAAACACCACCGTCACCAGCGCGGCGACGATCATCACCACGGCGAGGTCCTGCAGGAAGGTTATGGCGTGCATGTCCGGTGCTGTCCGCTCCAACGCGCCACGCCGGCGGTGGCGTGGCGCAACGAAAACGATGGTCGTTCAGACCCCGGCAGCTTGAAGGCCCCACGCGGCAGCGCAACGCAGGACACGCCCGGAGAACCGCCGCCCCCCGCCGCCGAAGACAGGCTGAAGCCTGCACTACCAACGCCCGTTCGTAGTCCAGCCTTTAGGCTGCTCCCCCTCCAACCCACCGCCCCTCGCCGCCGCCGAAGACAGGCTGAAGCCTGCACTACCAACGCCACGCTCGTTCGGGTCGGGTGCCGGGGATTGCGCCCCGGCACCCTCCCACACCACCGGACAAGCGGTTTTCTCGCATCCGGCGGTTGAACGCAGCGGCCTCCCTTTCGGGGGCCGCAAGATCTGATGGCATCAGATCTCGTACATG
>JAEUHD010000200.1 GCA_016793645.1 Verrucomicrobiales bacterium | reverse complement strand
AGGTTGTATCCACTCAGGAAGCTCGGGCTGGCGAGGGCGGTCAGCACGCACACGACGACCAGCAGCGCGGTGATGCCGAGGATTTTTCTCATAGCGGAAGCAGGGCGTTGCGGGTTCAGGCGGAGGTATCGGTTGCCAGGTGCAGCACGGCCTCCTCATTCAGGGCCGAGCGCGGCAGTTCCCCGGTGATCCGGCCCTCGTGCAGCACGAGGACGCGGTCGGAAAGGCCGAGGACCTCCTCCAGTTCACTGGACACAAACAAAATCGCCACGCCCTCCCGGGCAAGATCCTCCATCAGGCGGTAGATCTCGTGTTTCGCGCCGACGTCGATGCCCCGGGTGGGCTCGTCCATCAGCAGCACCTTCGGCTTCAGCGCCAGCCATTTTCCCAGCACGACCTTCTGCTGGTTGCCGCCGGAGAGGAACTGCACGGACTGGAGCGGCGAGGGCGTCTTGACCCGCAGGTTCCGGATGGTTTCGGCGGCGAGCGAATTCTCCCAGAGGCGGTTGAGGAACCCGCGCGGGGAATCCCGGCGGAGGGCGGCCAGACTCACGTTCTCGCGGACCGCCATTTCCAGGATGACCCCCTGGCGCTTGCGGTCCTCGGGCACGAGGGCGAGTCCGGCGCGGATGGCGTCCTGGGGGGATTCCGGACGCGACTCCACGCCGTCCACCCGCACCACGCCTCCCAGCGCAGGCGTGACCCCGAACAGGGCCTCGAGCATTTCCGTGCGTCCGGCGCCGACGAGTCCGGCGACGCCGACAATCTCCCCGGCGTGAACGCGAAACTGGAGCGGGTGCCGCGGGTTGGCCGCGGTGCGGAGTCCGTCCACCTCCAGCATCGGCCGGCCCGGGGACAGCGGTTGATGGGCGTAGAACTGCGTGAGGTCCCGTCCCACCATGAGCCGCACCATGGCCGCATGATGAATCTCGTCCCGCGGAAGCTCGCCCGCGTTCTCGCCGTCCCTCAGGACCACGACACGATCCGCCAACTCCTTCACCTCACCGAGCCGGTGCGAGATGTAGATCACGGCCACGCCGCGGGACCGGAGATCGCGGATCACCCGGAACAGGTTGGCCGCCTCGCCACTCGACAGGCTGGACGTCGGCTCATCGAAGATCACCACCCGGGCATCCACGGACAGCGCCTTGGCGATCTCCACCAACTGGCGCTGTCCCAGGCTCAGCGTCCCGACGGGCACCGAAGGTTCGACGTCCAACCCCACCTTGGCCAGGTGCTGACGCGCCTCGGCGTGCTGGCGGCGGGTGTCGATCAACCCGTGGCGGAGGCGTTCGCGTCCGAGAAACAGGTTGTCCGCCACATCCAGGTTTTCGGCGAGGTTCAGCTCCTGGTGGATCAGGGCGATGCCCAGCGCCTGCGCCTCCTGAACCGAGCGCAGCCGGACCGGAGCGCCCGAGATGCGGATCTCCCCGGAGTCCGGTGGTTGGACCCCGGCGAGGATTTTCATGAGCGTGCTCTTGCCCGCCCCGTTTTCCCCGATGACAGCGAGCACTTCGCCGGACTGAACGGAGAGTCCGACGCCCCGGAGCGCGCGGACGCCCGGATAGGATTTGGTCAATCCCTCGGCCTGCAGCACGGGCGCCGTCATCGCCGGACCGGACTCATTTCGCGCCGGTGCGGACCTTGAGTTCGGCCCAGAACGCATCGACGTCCCCCTTGCGGATCTGGCGCGCCGGAATGTCGATGAACTTCCCGGCGGGAATCACGGCGGTGTTTCCCTTGGCCAGTTCGGAAAGGATCTCCACGGACTTGTAGCCGTACATGTAGGGATTCTGGACGACGGTGCCGTGGACCGTGCCCTTCTGGATCCCGGCCAGCGTCGCGTCGTCTTCATCGAAGGCCACCACCTGGACCTTCCCCAGCTTGTTGGCCTGGGCGAGTGCTTCGAGCATGAGCGGCGGATTGTAGGCGAAGAGGCCCACCATGCAGCCGAGGTCCGGGTACTTGGCCAGCGCATCCTCGGCATTCGCCTTGCCCTTGGCCCGGTCGAATTGGTCGGTGAGCGTGCCGAGAATCTTGAATCCATTGCCCTCGATCACCGCGGACGGCGGATCGAAGTTCCCCGGATTCGACGGACGCCCGAGAATCGCATCGATGACGCCCTGGCGGCGGCGCTTCGCGTTGTCCTGCTCGAGGCGTCCGATGAACAGCATCACGGTGCCGCCCTTCGGCATGGCCTCGCGCACGAGGTCCCCGCAGAGGCGTCCGGCCTGGTAATTGTCCATGCCGATGTAAACGGCGCGGTCACTGTCCGGCGCATCGGAATCCGCCGTCACGAGTCCGGTGCGCTTGGCCACGCGGTTCAGGAGTTCGGTCTGATTGACGGGATCGATCGGGCTGACCGCGATGCCATCGATGCCGCGGGTGAGCAGATCCTCGATGATCCGCTTCTGGTCGCTGATGCCCTCCACCGGCATGAGTGTTTCGGTATCCACGCCGACCTTTTCCCCGGCGGCCTTCACGCCCGCCGCCGCGATGGTCCAGAACGACGCGACGCCATTGCTGACGAAGGCGATCTTCTTTTTCCCCGCGGGCTTGGCGGCACCGGAGCCGGAAGCCCCCGAGTCGGGCTTGCAGCCGGACAACAGGAGCGTGGCCAGCAGGAGGCTCGTCCACCGTGCGAACGGTGTGGACTGCAGTCGCGGCGACATGGGAACGGAAGGGAGCGGACTCGAAGGCATCGGGTTCATGGGCGGCAGACCATTGTGAAACGGGCGTTCCGCAGAGGTTGCCAAGAATCCCCGCACCGCTCGACCAAAATCCTCGGGAAGGCACGGATCGCGGGGACCTCCCGCTGACGACGGGAGGTTTCGTCTCAGGTCGAACGGATTTCCCCAACCCCGGCTGGCTCCGGGAAAACGTTCTCCACGGCCCGGGTCCGGAAGTCGAAGATGTCGTCCAGGCGAGGCTGGACGAGAACCCGATGCACGGGCTCCGAGAACCAACTGAAGGGCAGTTGGTAGGTGACCCGGTCCAGAATCTCCACCCTTCCGCCGCCCGCGTCCCGAAACTCGTGCTCGTGATGCCACATGCGGTACGGACCCACCCGCTGTTCATCCACGAATCGCCGCCCCTCCTCCACATGCGTGATCTCGGTCACCCACGTCACGGGAATCCCCAGGAGCGGGCGCACCCGGTACCGGATCATCATCCCGGCATACATCCGGTCCGGCAGGTCGCTGAGAATCCTGAAGTCCAGGGAGGCGGGCGTGATGCGCTGCAGGTTCCGCGGATCGGAGAAAAAGTCCCAGGCCTGCGCCAGGGTTGCGGAGACCAGTTGACGGCGCTGAAGAACGTGAACGGGCATGGGCGGGGAGAATTGGCAGTGACCACCGGGAACTCTCCCGGTCCGGCACGCTATCCCGGGTTCCCGCATCCGCAACGGCGGGGAGCAGCCTGAAGGCTGGACTACGAGCGAGCGGCGGAATTGCGGCGTTTGTAGTGCAGGCTTCAGCCTGTGGTTCAGGGACGCGTGGGCGGTGGTGGGGCCGGGGGGGAACAGCCTGAAGGCTGGACTACGAACGAGCGGCGGGATGGCGGCGTTTGTAGTGCAGGCTTCAGCCTGTGTTTCAGGGACGGGTGGGCGGTGGTGGGGCCGGGGGGAGCAGCCTGAAGGCTGGACTACGAGCGAGCGGCGGGATGGCGGCGTGTGTAGTGCAGGCTTCAGCCTGTGGTTCAGGGACGCGTGGGCGGAGGTGGGGCCCCGGGGGGGAG
>JAEUHD010000117.1 GCA_016793645.1 Verrucomicrobiales bacterium | reverse complement strand
GCCCGGCAGGGAGAGCAGTTCGGTGGCGGATTTTGGGAAGCGCCCGCCGTGGTCCCGAATCATGGCCTGCGCGGCCTTCTGAAGGTTCCGAGCCCGGGAGTAGTAGCCGAGTCCCTCCCAGAGTTTGAGCACGCGTTCCTCCGGGGCGGTGGCGAGGGAGGTGATGTCGGGAAGGGATTTCATCCAGCGTTCCCAGTACGGGATCACCGTCTTCACCTGCGTCTGCTGAAGCATGATCTCCGAGACCCAGATGGCGTAGGGATCCCGGGTGCGGCGCCAGGGGAGATCCCGCGCCTGCTGGCGGAACCAGGGCAGGAGTGCGGCGGCGAGGGGGGCGGGGCTGGGAGCCTTCAAGAGGATTTCAGTGTTCAGTTTTCAGTTTTCAGGGAAAGGAGAATGGCATTTGCGTCGGGCAGGGATCGGAGTCGCGGGAGATTCGCAGACCATTTTCTCCTTCGATTCGTCCCGGGTCCCTGAATCCTCCCGGGAGTGACCAGCTACACGGCAAAACTGACCGCGGAACAGGCGGATGCGCTTGGGAGGATTCTCGACGACGGGACCTTTGAATCCCGTGAGGTGCCCTATGCGCGTTTCAGCGGTGCGAAGAAGGATCTCAATGTGACCTTCTACGAGTCGGGCAAGCTGGTGGTGCAGGGGAAGGGCACCCGGGAGTTCGTTGAGTTTGTGCTCGAACCGCAGGTGCTGGGTGCGGCGAAGGTGGGTTACGAGGACGTCCTGAATCCCGAGCTCCTGTTTCCGCGCCTCGGCGTGGATGAATCCGGCAAGGGCGATTTCTTTGGCCCGCTCTGCATCGCCGGGGTCTATGTGAACGCCGATATTCTGGCCGCGTGGAAGGACCAGGGGATACGCGACTCCAAGAACATTTCCAGCGACGTGCAGGTGGGACGGCTCGCGGACCTGATCCGCAACACCCGGGGTTGTGTGACGTCGGTCGTTGCGGTGGGCTGCGAGGCGTACAACCGGATGCACCAATCCAACGGATCCGTGAATCGCATCCTCGCCTGGGGGCATGCCCGCGTGATTGAGAACCTGATGGAGCAGCGGGACCGCATGGTTCCGGCTCCGGTGCGGGCGATCAGCGATCAGTTCGCCCGGGATGAATCGACCGTGGCCCGGGCCTTGATGAAACTGGGGCGGACCATTGAACTGGTGCAGCGGCATCGTGCGGAGGAGGACGCCGCGGTGGCCGCTGCATCGATCCTGGCCCGGGATGAATTCGTCCGGCGGCTGCGCGATTTGGAGAAGCAGTTCGGAGTGAAGCTCCCCAAGGGGGCGTCCGCAGCGGTGGAGGCGGCGGGACGTGAATTTGTGTCCCGACACGGTCCCGAGGCGTTGCCCAAGGTCGCCAAGATGCATTTCCGGACGTCGTTCCGCGTGCTGGGGCTTCCGGAGCCGCCGAAGACCGAGTGGCGGCGGGAGTGAACCGGCCGTCCGGGTGGGTCACTTGGTGGTCAGTCGTCGGACCCACTCCGTGTCGCCGTGATGATGCGGCGCCTCCTCGCGGAGGAACTGGAGTTGGGCGACGGCGACACCGTCCCCGGGATGGGACGCGAGCAGTTCCTCGTAGCGCTGGATGGCCTCCGCGGCGCGTCCAGCGTCCGCGGCGTCGAAGGCCGCCTCCGTGAGTTCGGCGAGCCGCCGGGTTCCGGCATCGGCGTCCGCACCCATTCCCAGCAACTCGTGCACCACGACACCCCGCTGGGCGCCCTTCACGGCGACCCGGGCCACGGGACGGGTCAAGAGGATGTCCCCGGCGGCCATCCGCGTGGCATCGCTGATCAGAATGCGCGTCCCATAGAACCGGTTCAGGGATTCCAGTCGGGAGGCGAGGTTCACCGGGTCGCCGACGGCGGTGTAGTTCAGACGATCCTCGCTGCCGATGTTGCCGACGATGACGTCGCCGGTGTTGATGCCGATGCGGGTGGGGAAGCCGGGTCTTCCGGCGGCGTTCCACGACGCGTTGAGTGCTTGGAGGCGCCGCTGGATCTCGAGGGCGGCGGCCGCGGCACGACGGGCCTGCCCGGGATCCGGGCGGGGCGCGCCCCAGAAGGCCATCACGCCGTCACCGATAAATTTGTCCACGATGCCGCCGTGGTCGTGGATGGCGCTGCTCACCACGGCGAGATACTCGCCCAATTGTTCGACGAGGCGCTGTGGATCCGTCGACTCGGCGATGTGGGTGAAGTCCACGATGTCCGAGAACAGCAGGGTGAGTTGCGCCGAGTGTCCGCCGAGCCGCGCCTCGGTGCCGCTTTCCATGAGGGTCCGGACGACATCCGCCGGCACGTACTTCTGGAAGGAACGCAGGCTGACCCGGGCCTCGCCGAGGGCCTGTTCGAGCTGACGGACTTCCCGGATCGTGCTGAAGGGCCGGGCGGCCCCGGTGAAATCGAGGCGACTCATCGCCCGCGCCTCGGCGCCCAGCAGGAGCATGGGATTCGAAATGCGCCGGGCGAGCCACAGGGCCACCAGCGCCCCGGTGGTGAGGAAAAGCGCGGCCGCGAATGCTGCCCATCGCAGGTTGCGCTCGACGCCACCGGCGACTTCGGAAATGGGGAGCACCATGGTGATCGCCCAGGGTGGATCGTCCGTTCGTTCCAGATCATCAAAGGAACCCAGATAGGCGACGGAATTCACCGAGAACGGACGGGCCAGGTCATCCCGTGGTCGATTGGGTCCGCGAAACTTTGGATCCCGGCTCAGGGTCTCAAAGTACGCCTGCAACACGGGGTCCAGCGCCACCGTTCCGGGGGCGGGGGGGACGAGATTTTGACCGGCAATTTCCGGATGCGGGTGTCCGATGAGGCGCGGGGCGTGACGGCTGTCGCCGTACTCGAACACAGCCACGTAGCCGGGGATGTCCGGATCCAGGCTCAGCAGGAACCGATTGAGTTCGTCCAGGGCGAGGCTGACCGAGAAGACGGCGGCGACCTTCCCCGCCGCGTTGGTGATGGGGGTGCAATAGCGGACGGCCCAGCGATTGGAGACCCCGGCGTCGATCCATTCGTAGGAGGTTCCCCAGTAGGGCGTCGTGCGAGTGCGGGCATCGCCCGGGTCGATGGCGCTGGACAGGAGGGCCGCGGGCACCCGGACGGTCTCCGGTCGCCCGCGTCGCCCGTGCAGCCAGTCCCATCGGGTCAGGTCGAACAGATTGGTGGAGATCCGGACCGCACGACGAATGCGCAGTTGCCCGCTGGCGAGCCGTTCCGATTGCAGGAAGTTGCCGCCGGGCTCCAGGGTGAGGGTCATTCGCGCCAGCGCGGGCTGTGCTTCAAGGGCGTCGCCGAGGTAGTTCAGGAGGACGTCGGCGTTGGTCGCGTTCAACGGACGGGTCCGCAGGAGTTGGACGGCCTGCACATTCTGATCCCGGGCCTTTTGCAGCAGCAGGCGGATTTCGGCCTCCACCCGGCCGAGGGTCTGCTGGGCGATGGTCGTGGTCAGCATCCGGAAATTCCGGATTCCAAAAAAGGTGCTGAGGGAAACCAGAACGGCGACGGAGCCGCCCAGGATCAGCAGCAATGTCGCCGTCAGAAGGCTCCGAAAGCTGAGGGTCCGTTTGGGGCGGGACATGGGGGCGGCGGTCAGTGACCGAGCAGACGCTTGAGCAGGCCGGGGGTCTGGACGATTCGGTACAGGAGCCACCCGCAGAGCATCAGCACAACGAACGCGAGCAGGATGGCGAACAGGCGGAAATTTCGGACCTTCTGTTGGAAGGCCGCGGCGGACTGCATGCGCTCGGCTTCCAGGATGGCCAGTTGTTCGTTGATCATCGCCTTGGCGCGTTCGGGATCCAGCAGGTCGCAGGCACGCCAGTCCTCCGAAGTCTTGAGAAACGAGGCCGGGGCCCGTTCCGCCAGTGGGGGAGGCACGGGGGCGAAGCCCACCGTCGTCCAGTACTCGGCGTCCTCCTGGGTCCAGATCCGTTGGACCCCCTGGTTTCGGGCGACGATCTGCACCCGGCGCCACAAGGCCGACCGGGCAAGGTCCGCATCCGCATGGGGCCGGACGGCTTCGGTGTGGAGCAGGGCATGGTCCCCTTCGATGAGCAGTCCGATGGCCGCTGTAATCAGGCCGTCCTCATCCTCGGCCACCTGGAACTCCGCGAGAAACCCTCCGAGTTGTTCCCAGGGCAGGCCGTTCTCCTGCCAGAGCGTCTGAAGCGCCGCCAAGTCCTCCACGGCGGCGCGCCGCGCGCTGATGGGAGTGGGATCCACGGGCGGACCGTAATCCGGAGGTGCGCTCCGGGACAAGGTTGACGGTGGGCCCTCTCGAAGCGGAGGGAATGGCGCCTCGTCCCCTCGGCGGTCTACGTAGCCGTGGACGTGAGGACGCGCCGACCTCTCCGGGGCGCGTGGAGTCGACTGGGTGGGCGAAGGGGCGGGTGCGTGGAATGGCGCCTTGTCCCCTCGGCGGTTTACGTAGCCGTGGACGTGAGGACGCGCCGACCTCTCCGGGGCGCGTGGAGTGGACTGGGTGGGCGAAGGGGCAGGTGCATGGAATGGCGCCTCGTTCCCTCGGCGGTCTGCGGCCCCGACAAACTTCCTCTTGCGCCGAATGTCCCCACGGCGCAGATCGTCGGCAGTCCCAGCGTGGTGGTGAATGTTCGCGCTTCAATTCGAGGATGGCTCCGGCTCGCCGTGCTGGCGGGAGGTGCC
>JAEUHD010000096.1 GCA_016793645.1 Verrucomicrobiales bacterium | reverse complement strand
GAAGGTGCTTTGGAAGAAGAAACTGGCGATTGAGCAGCGCCAAAGCACGCCCTTCTATGCCAACGGGTACCTCTATGTCGCCATGTATATCGCGTCGGAAGGGGCGTCCGGAGCCGCGAAGGCCGATGACGATTCGGGGGCTCGCGGCGATCTGTGGGTGCTCAAGCCCGGCCCCGACGGCGCCGAGGTCGTGAGCCACGTCATCCTGGAGGGACGCTGCTTCGGTTCCCCCATCGGGTACAACGGCTGCCTGTACCTGCAGACTGACCGCAAGCTGTACGCGTGGGGCAAGCCGGGCACCGGAGGGACGACGGCCGCGTATCCGGCCCCGAAGTCCTGGCCCGCCCCCGGACCGGCAGCCCAGCTTCAGATCATCCCCTACGAAGTCCTGATGCGTCCCGGACAGACCCAGTCGTTCCGCCTGCGGGTCCTCGATGCCAATGGCTACACGGTGACCGAATCCGTCGATCCCGCCGCCGCAAAGTGGGAGTCCTTCATTCCCCCAACGGCGCTGGTGAAGGCGACCATGAAGGCCTCGGTGAACGCGGCGGGCCAGCTCGTGGCCGATCCCGCACCGGTGGGCAGCGGCGGGCAGTTCAAGGCGACCTGGAGGACGCCGGACGGACGCGAGATCGCCGGATACCTCAAGGGACGCATCCTGCCCTATCTCCCGGTCAAATTCGACTTCGAGGCCTTCGAGCTGTCCAACACCACCACCAACACCGTCGAGCCGCCCACGGCCTTTGCCTATCCTCCCCTCCCCTGGAACTCGGCGCGGTTCCGCTTCGAGGTTCGCAACCAGGCCGACGCGTCGGGCGCGACCAGCAAGGCCCTGGTGAAGACGATCGACAACAAGCTCTTTCAACGCGGACAGATCTTCTTCGGGTTCCCGACCGCAACCAACTACACCATCGAGGCCGACGTGCTCAGCGAGGGCAACCGCCGCAAGATGTCCGAGGTGGGCCTGATCAACCAGCGCTACGCGGTCATTCTCAAGGGCAACTCCCAGGAGCTGGAGGTCAATTCCAACCAGGAGCGCCTCAAGGTCGCGAAGCCCTTCAAGTGGTCGCCCAACACCTGGTACCGGCTGAAGGTCCGGGTCGACCCCGCGGCGGACGGCACCGGCGTGGTGCGCGCCAAGGCCTGGAAGCGGGGGGACGCGGAGCCGGAAGCCTGGACGACGGAGGTTCCCGTGCCCAAGGTGCATCTCCAGGGCTCCCCCGGACTCTTCGGATTCGCGCCGCAGGAGATGCGCGTCGCCTTCGACAACATCGCCGTCACCCCGAATTGATCCCACTCCCGACCGAGTGCAGTTTCCGCAGACCGATTTGATTCCATGAAGACGCTTCCCGCCCTCACCCTCGCCCTCATCACCGCCGGACTCGTTTCCCGGGCGGAGGACTGGCCCCAATGGGGCGGCAATGACCCTGGGCGCAACATGTACTCGCCAGCGAAGGGCCTGCCGGATCGCTTCGAGCCCGGCAAGGTGAAGGCCGGGACCGAGGAGATCGATCTGGGAACCACCAAGAACGTCCGCTGGGTCGCCAAGCTCGGATCCCAGAGCTACGCAAATCCGGTCGTCGCGAACGGCAAGGTGTACGTCGGCACCAACAACGAAACCCCGCGCGACAAACGCCATTTGGGCGACCGGAGCATCCTCTACGCCTTCGACGAAAAGACCGGGAAACTGCTCTGGCAGCTCGTGGTTCCGAAACTCAAGTCGGGAAAGGTCAATGACTGGGAAAACCTCGGACTGCTCGCCGCGCCCCTCGTGGTCGGGAACAAGTTGTGGATCGTGACCAGCCGCTGCGAGGTGCTGTGCCTCGACACCGAGGGCATGGCCAACGGCAATGACGGTCCCTACAAGGACGAGGCTAAGTACGTGACCCTCGACACCGGCAAGCCGCCGGTCGAACCCGGGCCCAACGATGCCGACATCCTGTGGCGCTACGACATGATGGAGGAACTCGGGGTCTTCCCGCACAATGCCTCCAACTGCTCCGTAATCCTCGTGGATGGACGCCTCTTCGTGTGCACGTCCAACGGACAGGACTGGACCCACGTCAACATCCCCTCGCCCAATTCCCCCAGCTTCATCGCGCTGGATCCCGGGACCGGGAAGTTGCTGGGTGAGGACAATGCCGCCATTGGTTCGCGCATCTATCACGGGCAATGGACCTCCCCGTCGGCCGGCAAGGTGGACGGCAAATGGCAGGTGTTCTTCGGAGGCGGTGACGGCGTGCTGTACGCCCTCAATCCCGTCCCGCAAAAGGGCGATGGGAAACCGTTGCTCAAGGTGTTCCCCAGCCAGCCGGACAAGGTCGAGGATCCGGAACTCGACTACATCAAGAAGATCTGGTGGGTCGACTGCGTGCCGCCCGAGTACAAGGTGAAGGACGGCAAGCCGATCAAATACCCGGCCGCCGAGGGACCGAGCGAGATCAACGCGACCCCGGTGTTCTATGACGGCAAGGTCTATGTCGCCATCGGACAGGATCCGGAACACGGCGAGGGCGTGGGCCATCTGGTGTGCATTGATCCCACCGGGAAGACTGGCGACATCACCCGGGGCGGCATCGTTTGGGAGTACAAGGGCATCAAGCGTTCCATTTCCACCGTCAGCATCGATCCCGCCAACGGACTGCTCTTCATTGGTGACTTCTCCGGTTTCGTCCACTGCCTCGACGTCAAGACCGGGAAGCTCCACTGGGTGTATGACATGAAGGCCCACATGTGGGGTTCCACCATGGTCGCGGACGGAAAGGTGTACGTCGGCGATGAGGACGGTGATTTCGTGGTCCTGGCCTCAAAGGGCGGCGACAAGGCGACCGTGCTCAGCGAGACCAATCTTGGGGCGCCGATTTATGGCACTCCGGTCATTGCCAACGGAACGATGTATGTGATGAGTCAGACCCATCTGTACGCCGTAGGTGCCGACGCCAAACCCGTCGGTACGGACGCTCCCGCCGGAATTCAGATCAAGAACTGAGCCGTTCCGACGACACCCCGAAGTCTCACCACTCCCCATGCCGATTCCCACCGTACCCGCCGGCGAAGTCGCCGCAGCCCAGGATAAACTCAACGCCCACCTGCTGGAGATCATCCAGTGGCACTTCAGCCCGGAGACCGGATGTCCCTTCTGGCTGGACTGGGCCTCCAAGAACTTCGACCCGCGAAAGGAGATCCGGACTTTTGCGGATGTCCTGAAGTTCCCCCATTTCCAGGACGAATATCTCCGCGACCTGCAGCCGGAGGTCTGGGTTCCCGCCGCGTTCAAAGGGAAGCCGTTCAACATCTTTGAAACCGGCGGCACCACGGGAATGCCCAAGCAGCGGATCGGCTGGAACGACTACAAGGTCGATTACTCCGAGTTCAGCGACAAGATCTCGGACGCCCATTTCCCCCGCGGCGGCGCGTGGCTGATGATGGGTCCCACAGGTCCCCGCCGCCTGCGCCTCGCCATTGAGCACCTCGCCAACGTGCGCGGCAGTTCCTGCTACTTCATCGACCTCGATCCGCGGTTCGTGAAGAAGGTGATCTCCAACCGGCAGTTCGACGTCGCCAAGCAGTACATGGCCCACGTCGTCGACCAGGCCGCGACCATCCTCAAGCACCGCAAGGTCACGGGTCTCTTCACGACCCCGAAGCTGCTCGAGGCCCTCGCCGAGAAGGTCAACCTCTGGGACGCCGGCATCCGCGGCGTGTTCTGCGGCGGCACGTCCATGAAACCCCAGGAGGTCCGATTCCTTGTGGAGGAGCTTCTCGAAGGCCGGATCGGATTCTACCCGACCTACGGCAACACCCTCATGGGTCTCGCCGCCAGCGTCCCGCTCCAGCCCGAGGACAACTTCAGCGTCACCTACTATGCGCCCCAACCGCGCGCGATCCTCCGGGTGGTGAAGCCCTCCGCCACCACGGAACTGGTGGAGTACGGCGAGTTCGGACGCGTCGAACTGACCACGCTGACGAAGGAGTTCTTCATGCCCCGGTTCCTGGAACGGGACGAAGCCATCCGCCGCGCGCCCCGGCCGCCCTACGCCTGGGACGGCGTGGGCGACGTTCGGCCGTTCGGCGCGATGGAGAAGAACATCGTCGAAGGCGTGTACTGAGGAGCCCCGCGGTTCAGAGAACCGCCAGGTACAGGGCGCGAAGATCGTCCGCCGTCACCGGGACCGCATTGGTCTTGTGGCAGGGATCCTCCCAGGCCTGGGCCACCAGGGCGTCCAACTGGTCTTCACGAACCCCATGCTCGCGCAGGCGGGTGTTGAGGCCCAGGTCGGCCAGAAACCGGCTGACAAAGCCCACCGTTTCGCAGTCCGCCTCCCCGTCCGAACAGCGCACCACGTCCAGACCACAGGCAAGACCCACGCGGCGGTAGAGTCCCGGCTTCGCGCGGGCGTTGAAGTTCATCACGGCCACCAGGCACAGGGCGTTGGCGAGGCCGTGGTGCATGCCGCAGAGGGTGGACAGCGGATGCGCCAGGGAGTGAACCGCGCCGAGATCCTTTTGGAACGCCACCGCGCCCATCGCGGCGGCCACCAGCATTTTTCCGCGGGCGTCCAGGTCGCCCCCGGTCCGAACCGCACGGGGCAGGGCATCGACGATCAGCCGGATTCCCTCCAGCGCGACGCCGTCGCACATCGGATGAAACACGGGGCAGGTGAAGCTCTCGATGCAGTGCGTCAGGGCATCGGCTCCCGTCGCCGCCGTCAGCTTCGGGGGCAGCCCGACTGTGAGTTCCGGATCCAGGATCACCAGGCGCGCCAGAAGCTCGGGATGGAACAGCACCGCCTTGCGGCGGGTGGCATCGAGGGTGATGACGGAACTGCGTCCCACTTCGCTGCCGGTGCCGGCGGTGGTGGGAATCGCCACAAAGGGAGCCAGGCCCGACCAGTCGGTCTCGTCATAAAAGCGCGTCAGGTCGAGTCCGGGGCGCCTCACTAGCAGCCGGGCGGCCTTGCCCGCGTCGAGGGCGCTGCCCCCCCCGATGGCGACGATCCCGTCACAGCCTTTTTCCCGGAACAGGGCGGCGGGCTTCCGGACATCGTCCTCGACCGGATTCGGATGCACTTCGGAGAAGAGGAACCAGGTGTGTCCGAGCCCCTCGGGCCCCAGGGTCGCCGAGAGCAGGCGGAAGGCGTCCGTCTGGAGCAACCCGCCATCGGTCACGACCAGGGGCCTCGAAATTCCGAGGCGGGAGAGATGGGAGGGGAGGTCGCGAAGGGCGCCCGCCCCGAACAGGGTGCGGGTCGGAAACGAGAAGGAGGTGACGCTCATATCAGGCGGGCCAAGACTAGGAAGTCGCGGGCAAAAGGGAAGGGAGTCCCGTCGCTGCAGGAATCGGCCCCAAGCCGGGAGGGCGGGATGGAAATGTCACTTTCTTGTAACCGGGCCGACGTTGCGTAGCATCCCGGCATGTCTACGAAGACGCGCGTCATGGCCAAAGTCCTGGTGGTGGACGACGAACCCGATGCGCTGGAACTGGTGAGCTTCAATCTGAAGGCCGCCGGATACGACGTTGTTACGGCGGACGACGGCAACGAGGCCCTCCGCAAGGCGCGGCAACAGGTTCCCGACCTGATCCTCCTGGATGTCATGCTCCCGGAGGTGGACGGACTCGAGGTGTGCAAGCTGCTGCGGCGCGACCCTGCGACCTCGGGGATCCCCATCATCATGCTGACGGCCAAGGCGGCGGAGATTGACCGGGTCCTCGGGCTGGAGCTTGGGGCGGACGACTACATCACCAAGCCGTTCAGCCCCCGGGAACTCACGCTCCGGGTGAAGAACATCCTGAAACGCCGCAACGCGGCGGACGAGAAGCCGGACCAGTTCAGCATCGGGGACCTGTTCATCGACGTTCCCCGCCACCTGGTGACGGTGGCCCGGAAGCGCATCGACCTGACCGCGACGGAATTCAAGCTGCTGACCGTCCTCGCCCTCCGGCGCGGACGCGTCCAGTCCCGCGAGCAACTCCTGCGCGACGTCTGGGAATACGACAACATCATCGACACCCGGACGGTGGACACCCACATGCGCCGCCTCCGTGAGAAGCTCGGGGGTGCCTGCCGTTACCTCGACACGGTCCGCGGCGTCGGGTATCGCTTCATCGAGAACTGAATCCGCCGGGCTCGTCCGGCGCCCGCCGATGTTGTCCCTCTTGCCGTGGTTGTGCGCTCTGGCAGGCGCCGGAATTGCCTGGGCACTGCGCTCCCGGCTGATGGCGGAGCGCCGCGCCCTTGCCGCCGCGAGACGGGACCTGGAGGAACTCCGGCATTCACGACGCACCCGTCTTGCGGATGAACAGACGAAGCAGCAGGCGGTGTTCAACAGCATGGTGGAGGGATTGCTGATTCTCGATGAACACGGCCGGGTCCAGTTTGCCAACCCCACCCTGGGGCAGTTGTTTCAGCTCCCCCGCGATGTGCGCGGTCTGACCCTCCTGGAAGCCCTCCGCCTTCACGAATTGCAGGAGGTCGCGACCCGCGCCGTCGCCGAGGGCCGGGTCACCGGATTTGAGCTTCACCTCCCGGGGGCCAACGGACGGGTCGTGCAGGTCAATGCGGCGAGTGTTCACGACGCCGAGAAGACGCATGCGGGAACCATCCTGGTGTTTCACGACCTCACCCGGATCAAGCAACTGGAAAGCGTCCGAAAGGAATTCGTCGCCAACGTCAGCCACGAGCTCCGTACCCCGCTCGCCCTGATCAAGGGCTATGTGGAAACGCTGCTGGACGGCGCCAAGGACGACCCCGCCGTGGCCACCCGATTCCTGCAGACGATCGAGAAGCACACCGACCGCCTGACCTTCCTCATCGACGACCTTCTGTCCATCTCCCTCCTGGAATCGGGTTCGATTGCCCTCAATCTCCAACCGGTGGATCTCCGGGAGCTCGCGGGCCAGGTGGCCGGTGAATTGGAGGCTCGCGCCCTCGAGCGGGGCGTCCGGCTGGCCAACGAGATTCCCGAGGGCCTCCGCGTCAACGCCGACAGCGACCGCCTGCAACAGGTGCTGTTCAACCTCGCCGACAACGCCATCAAGTACGGCCGCCAGGGGGGATTGGTGCGCCTTGGCGGACGCCGACTGGAAGAGGGTGGGATTGAAGGGTGGGTGTCCGACGACGGACCCGGCATTCCACCGGACGCCTTGGAGCGGGTCTTCGAACGATTCTACCGCGTGGATCGCGCCCGCTCCCGGGATCAGGGAGGCACGGGCCTCGGACTGAGCATCGTCAAGCACATCATCCAGAGCCACGGGGGCGAGGTCCGGGCGGAAAGCACTCCCGGCTCCGGTGCCACGTTCTTCTACACCCTGACGGGGGTCCCCGGAACGTAGGGATTCCTTCCCCACGGTTCGGATGACCGCTCCGCCAACGCCAGCGCCAGTCGGATCGCCGCGGCCATGCTGTCCGGGCGGGCCACGCCCCGTCCTGCGAGGTCATGGGCGGTTCCGTGATCGGGAGACGTTCTCACAAACGGAAGCCCCAGCGTCCAGTTGACCCCGGTGTCGAAGGCCACCAGTTTCAACGGGGCCAGCCCCTGATCGTGATACATCGCCACCACGGCGTCGTAGCTTCCCTGAATGGCCCGGTGGAACAGGGTGTCCGCCGACTCGGGTCCGTCCGCGGCGCAACCCATCTCCCGGGCCGCCGCGATCGCCGGGCGAAGAACCTCCCTTTCCTCGGTTCCCATCAGTCCCCCCTCCCCGGCGTGGGGATTCAGACCGCAAACGGCGACGCGGGGACTGGAAATCCCCAGCCTCCGGCAGGCCTCCCAGGTCAGTCGGATCACCGAACTGAGGCCATCCACCGTGAGCGCATCGGGCACCCTTCGCAGGGGCAGATGGGTGGTGGCCAGCGAGACCCGAAGCCAGCGTCCCCGATCATCGGTCCCCAGCAGCATCATCGCCGTCGGAGGTGACCCCGCGAGCTCGGTCAGGAACTCCGTCTGGCCCACGAACGGCGTGCCCGTCCGAAGTATGGCCTCCTTGCTGACGGGCGCGGTCACCATCCCCGCCCAGCCGTCCTCCAAACAACGCCGGGCGCCCTCGCGAAGCCAGTCCACGGCCGCCAGGGAGGCCTCCGGTGCACCGGGGGCCAGATCCGGCGGAAGGGCCGCCCCGTTCCAGGGGAGCCGCCAGAGCCCCGGGGTGGGTGGGGAGCCGGCATTCAGGACCCGGATGGATGTTCCAATTCCCGCCAGCCGGGCCGCGCGGGCGACCGTCCCCTCGTCGCCGATCAGGACCAGCGCGGCCCGCGCAAACTCCGGCGACACCGCGGCCTTCAGGGCGACCTCCGGTCCGATGCCCGTGGCGTCCCCCAACGTCACTCCCAGGATCCTCATGCCGCCGATTTCCTTCCGAACCCTGATCAGGAATCAGTAATAGGCGACGAAGGACTTCTTGCGGAGCTTGGCAATCCACTGCTTTCGGAGCCGCTCCTTTTCCATGTTTTTGAGCATCTGCTCGACCTCGTCCCGCACCTCGGCGATCGACCTCATCCCCGCCGACTTGCGTTCCTCGACCTTGACGATGAAGACCGCGCCGTCGAGGTCGATGATCCCGCTGACCGAGCCCGGCGCCGCCTCGAAGACAAAGCTGCGCAGCTCCGAGCGCAGGTCGGAGTCCTTGTTCTCAATCCAGCCACGGTCCCCCCCCTTGTTGCGACGCGCATCGTCGGAGTACTCGTCCGCCAACTTCGCGAAATCGCCCCCCGTCTTCAGCTTGGCAAGCACCTCCTCCGCCAGCTTCATCGGCTCGCCCCGGGCATGTTTGGACTTGTCGATGACGATCATCCGGATCTTCGCCGTCTCGCCCACGTTGAATCGGTTGGTGTTCAACTCGTAGTAGCGCTCGATCTTCCGGGGCGAGATGAAGATGTTCTGGTTGACGTTCTTCAGCGTCATCTGGGTGATGATGAACGCATCCCGCTGGTCGTTGCGAAAGTCCTCATAGCTCTCCCCCACCCGGCGCAGCGTCTTCATCAGCGTCATGCGGTCCCCGAACTCCTCGCGGATCTGGGTGGCCACGACATCATTGATGATCCCCTCCGGAAGATTGAACCCGGAACTGTTGAACTCATCGAGGATGAGGTACCGCTCCACCAGCTGCTCCAGGCTGTCCCGAAGAATCTCCTGCCGCCGCTGGAGGAACAACTCCGGCCGGGCCATGTACTGGCGGCGCGCCGCCTCGACCGCCCGCCCGCCAAACTGCTCGACGGCCTGGATGGTGATGACGTGGGTATTGACCACGGCTGCGACACTCGTCACCGGTACGCTGGGGGTCACCGGCCCGGGTGAGATCGGCTGACCCAGCAGGGAACACGCCCCCGACAGGATCCCCACCATCAGGACCCAGAACCGGACCCCCTCCCTCGATCGTCGCCGCGTATGCATCCCTGCGGACGCTACGAAGTCCGCCCCACGGTGTCCAATCCCGACGCGGCCCGGCGGCCGGGCCGGATACCGCTCCCGGAACCGGTCGTGGACATCGTGGCCCGAGGGGTTTGCTTCTTGGACATGAGGCCGCGGCAACGGTTTAATCCCGCCCCGCGTGAGTTCGTCCGCGCCCAGCCTCCTGCTCCTGATTCCCGCCTACAACGAGGAACACCGCATCGCCCCGGTGCTCTCGGAGTATGCGGAGTACTTCTATCACCATTATCCCGGACGGGTCCGGATCCTGGTGGTTCTGAACGGCTGCCGGGATGACACCGTGGGGGTCGTCCGGGCCGCCGAACAACGCTATCTCAGCATTTCGCACCTGGAGTATCCCGCTCCCATCGGCAAGGGCGGGGCGCTGATCGAGGGGCTGCGGCTGGCCCCCCTCGCGGATCTGGTGGGCTACGTCGATGCCGATGGATCCACCCCACCCAAGGCATTCCTCGACCTGGTCACCCGCTGCGCCGCGGGCGAGGCCGACTGTGTGATCGCGTCCCGGTGGATCGCCGGAGCGCACATTACCCACGCCCAGCCGGGCAAACGACGGTTCGCCAGCCGGCTTTTCCACCTCTTCGTGGAGGCGTTTTTCCGAATGGGCATCGCCGATACCCAATGCGGTGCCAAGGTGCTCCGCCGGGAGGCGGCCGAGGCCGTCCACTCACGCCTTCGCCTCGCCGACCTCTCCTTTGACGTGAATCTCCTGTATTCGCTGAAAACCGCGGGTTACAGGGTGAAAGAGGTCCCCACCGAATGGAATGACAAGAGTGGATCCCACGTGGTCTTCAACGTCCGGACCTCGGTGATCATGCTCCTGTCCCTGACCCGGCTTCGACTGGTGTACTCCCGATTCTACGCGTGGCTCCGACCTCTGCGGCCCCTGGAAACCTGGGTGTACCTCCGACTCCGGGCGCCACCCCCGATTCCCGGACCGGACCGGAAGTCCTGACGCGCTCGTAGTGCAGGCTTCAGCCTGTGGTTCGGGGGACGCGAGGGCGGCGGTTGAGCGGGGGAGGCAGCCTGAAGGCCGGACTACAAACCGGGCGGGCGGAATGGAGCGTTTGGTTTGTAGTGCAGGCTTCAGCCTGTGGATCGGGACGCCCTGGCGGCGGCGGTGCGGGGGAGGCAGCCTGAAGGCCGGACTACAAACAGGGGCCGTCTTGCCTCACTTCGCACCTTGTGGAACGCTCCGCCCTCTTTATGGCGCATGTGAAGCTGCACATTCCGGGTCCGGTCGAGGTCAGTCCCCAAACCTATGCCGCCCTCTGCCGTCCGATGATCGGACACCGCGGCCAGGGGTTTAAGGATCTCTATGCCCGGATCCAACCCCAGCTTCAGACGCTCCTCGGCACCCGCCAGAAGGTGTACCTGAGCACGTCGTCCGCTTGGGGCGTGATGGAAGGCGCCCTCCGAAACCTCACTTCGCGCAAGGTCCTCAACTGCATGTGTGGCGCCTTTTCGGACAAGTGGTTCGACGTCGCCCAGCGCTGCGGCAAGGAGGCCGAAGCCCTGCAGGTGCCCTGGGGTTCGGCCATCCGGGCGGACGCCATTGCCGAGCGCCTGGCCACCGGACAGTTCGACGCCCTGACCCTGATCCACAACGAGACCAGCACGGGGACGATGTCCCCCGTCGCCGAAATTGCCGCCCTCAAGGCGCGGTTCCCGGACGTGATGTTCATTGTGGACGCTGTCAGCTCGATGACGGCCGTGCCGCTCGAGTTCGACGCCCTGGGAATCGACGTGCTGCTGGCGGGAACCCAGAAGGCCTTCGCCCTCCCGCCCGGCCTGGCGGTGTTCGTGGCATCCCCGGCGGCCCTCGCCAAGGCGGCCACGGCCAAGGACCGGGGCTATTACTTCGATTTCGTGGAGTTCGAGAAGAACGCGAAGGACAACATGACGCCCAGCACGCCGAGTATTCCGCACATCTACGCGCTCTCGTCCAAGCTCGACGAATTCTTCGCGGAAGGGCTACCCGCCCGATACGCCCGGCATCAGGAAACCAACCGGATGCTCCGGGACTGGGGGACGCGCCACGGGTTCACGCTGTTTCCGGACGCCGGATTCGAGTCGCTCACGCTGTGCTGCTTCAACAACGGTGCCAAGGCGGGTGCCGGCCGGACCGTCGATGCCGCCAAACTCCAGAAGCTGGTGAAGGACCAGGGCTTCCTCATCGATGGCGGCTACGGGAAGATCAAGGGAACCACGTTCCGGATCTCCAACATGGGTGACGAAACCCCGTCCACGATGGCCCCGCTCATCGCCGCCCTCGACGCGGCCATGAAGCAGCTTTGAGCGCCGGGCTGACGGGCGCCGGAGGGCAAAGCACAGCGGAGTGCTTCCACTCGGGATCCCAGCGCCGGGTCGCCGCTCCCGCCGCTCAATGGCGGAGACTTCAGTCGCCGCTCTCTGGATCATTTCCTACCAGTCTCTGACCAGAACGACCTAGTCCGAATCCCTGATCGCCGATAGCGTTCAGATATGGATCCCTCGGCACGTCCATCACCCCACTCCGACCGTGGGTCCGAGCTCCGTTCCTGGCCGATGAACCGGTTGTCCCTCATCGGCGGGCTCGGGGGACTGGCGCTGGTCGGAATCGGGCTCCTGCACGGTGCCGAGGCGACCTTCTACCGCGGGATCAATCTCAACGGTCCCGCACTGTCGATGGACGGCCAGGCCTGGGAGGCGGGCGATGCCACCAACCTGGTCGTCCGGGGCAACGCCCTCGAGAATCAGGCGGTGCCCCTCAAGCCGGCCACCGACGTGACCCGTGCCCGGATGATTCGCAGCAGCCGCTGGGGATCCGATGTCGAGGTTCAACTGACCGGTGTTCCGCCGGGTCCGTATCAGGTGTTCCTTTACGTTTGGGAGGACAACAACAGCGAACAGTTCGATCTGCTGTTGAATGGGCGTCCCGTGGTTGAGCGGTTTCACAGTGGTCAGGCCGGACAATGGAGGCGATTGGGACCCTGGAAAACCTCCAGCCAGGAGGGCCGCCTCACCGTCGCCGCGGAGGCTCCCTCCCATGGCGCTGCCAACCTGTCCGGCATCGAAGTGTGGGCCGGCACCGGGGACATTCCGGATCCCGTCACGCCCCGGTTCGCCCTCCAGCCGACTCCCGAGCAGGTCGAGTTTTTCGAGAAGCGGATTCGTCCGGTGTTGGCCGACCACTGCTACGAATGCCACAGCGCCCAGGCCCGGCAGATCAAGGGCGGCCTGGTCATCGACTCCCGGGCGGGGGTCCTCCGCGGAGGCGATACGGGGCCGGTCCTGACCCCGGGCGATCCGGAGGCCAGTTTGCTGATCCACGCGATTCGGCGGACGGATCCCAATCTGGTCATGCCTCCCCGGCACGCCCTCCCGCCGGAAGTCGTGGCCGATTTCGAGACCTGGGTCCGGGCGGGAGCTCCGGATCCCAGGACCGAAAACACCGTGGCCGCGGCCCAGGCCCGCTCCACCATCGATTGGGACGCCGCGCGACACTGGTGGTCGTTCCGGCCCCTCGGAACCCATCCGGCACCCGCCGTCCAGCGCACGAACTGGCCCCTGGGCGATCTGGACCGATTCATCCTCGCGCGCCTCGAAGCGGCAACCCTGCCACCCGCCCCCGACGCAACGCCCCTCGCCCTGATGCGCCGGGCCACGTTTGATCTCACCGGACTTCCTCCCACGCCCGGGGAAATCCGGGCCTTCGCCGCCGACTCTTCGCCGGACGCCTATGACCGCCTGATCGATCGGCTGCTCGCCACGCCGCAATATGGTGAGCGTTGGGGTCGTCACTGGCTGGATGTGGTCCGCTACGCGGATACCGCCGGCGACAATTCCGACTTTCCCGTTCCCCAGCACTACCGGTACCGCAACTGGGTCATCCACGCCTTCAACCGCGATCTGCCCTTCGATCAATTCGTGCGCCAGCAACTCGCCGGCGATCTCCTGCCCGCCGCCACGGAGGAACAGTACGAGGAACAGCTGATCGCCACCGGCTACATCGCCAATGCCCGTCGATTCGGTTCCCGCGTTGAGGATTATCCGCAGCACCTCACCATTGAGGACACCCTGGACAATGTCGGCCGGTCCTTCCTGGGCCTCAGCCTCAACTGCGCCCGGTGTCACGATCACAAGTTCGATCCCATCACCGCCGAGGATTACTACGCGCTTTACGGGATCTTCCATAGCACGCGTTATCCCTGGCCGGGCATTGAACTCGAACAACGCCAGCGCGACCTGGTGCCCCTGGTGGCGGCGGCGCGGCGGGGCGAGGTGGAAGCCGAACTCAGGACGCGACAACGCGAGCAGCGGCGCCTTGACAAGGAAGTGCAGCGCCTGCGCGATTCGCTGAAGGAGGCACCCGCGGAACAGAAGAAGACGGTGGAACAGAGGATTCGCGACGCGGAGTCCCAGGCCCGCGAATACGCCCGACAGACGCCGCATTTCGAAATGGCCTACGCCGTGGCCGAGGCCGGGAAGCCGGAGGACGTGGCGGTCCAGCTCAAGGGGGATCCCGCCAAACCGGGCCGGGTGGTTCCCCGCCGCTTTCTGACCGTGATGGGCGGGGCCGAATTGCCCCCGGGCAGCGCCACCAGCGGCCGCCGCCAGCTGGCGGACTGGATTCTGGATCCCGCCGGACCCCTGATGTCGCGAGTGCTGGTCAATCGGCTCTGGCATTACCACTTCGGTCGCGGCCTGGTGCCCACTCCCAACGACTTCGGACGTCAGGGCAAGCCCCCCACCCATCCGGAACTGCTCGACTGGCTGGCCGGACAATTCCGCGATTCCGGATACTCCCTCAAGGCAATGCATCGACTGATCCTCCGGTCGCGGACCTATCGGCAAAGCACGCAGCGCCCCGCTGAGGCCGTGGAAAAGGATCCCACCAACGAATTGCTCAGTGGATTTCCTCGCCGCCGGCTCGATGCCGAAACCCTGCGGGATTCCCTGCTCGCAGTGGGGGGTACGCTGGATGGAACCCCGGGCGGCGCGCATCCGTTTCCGCCGGAATCCGAGTGGAAATTCACCCAGCACAATCCCTTCAAGGCCGTCTACGACACCCCACGCCGCAGCGTGTACCTGATGACCCAGCGGATTCAGCGGCATCCGTTCCTGGCCACCTTTGACGGAGCCGATCCTGCAGCCAGCACCCCCGCGCGACTCACCAGCACCACGCCCGTCCAGGCACTCCTCCTACTGAATGACCCGCTGGTCCATGAGCAGGCGCGTCGTCTTGCGGAACGACTGCTGACCGGAAACGAACGCGATGCCGATCGGATTTCCGCCGCCTTTGAGCTGACCCTGGGACGCCCGCCGCGTCCGGAGGAACTCACCGCCAGCCTGAGCCACCTCGCCGATGTGACCGCCCGTGGTCGCTCCGCGACTCCGCCGTCCCCACAACCGGAACTCGACGCCTGGCAGTCGCTGGTTCGCGTGCTCTTTCGTCTCAACGAATTCGTGTATCTGGACTGAAGCTTCCATGAATCCCCTTCGCGCCTCCCGACGCGGTGTCCTCCAAAGCCTGGTGGGCACCTCCCTGCTGTTGCCGGGCCTCCTGTCCCGGCTGCTGGCCGAATCGGATTCCCGGGATCCCTTGGCGCCGCGGCCTTCGCCCCGGGCGGCGAAGGCGAGGCGCGTGATCTTCATCTTCTCCAATGGCGGCGTCTCGCACATGGACACCTTCGACTACAAGCCGAAGTTGTTCGCCGCCGATGGAAAAACCATGGGTGTGGGCGGAGGCCTGTCGAATCAGCAGCGGCGCCTGCTCAAGCCGGGCTGGGCGTTCCGGCCCGGCGGACAGTGCGGCGCCCTGGTCAGCGACTTGTTTCCGCACCTCCGCGAGCGGATGGACGACCTCTGCCTGATTCGTTCCATGAAGTCCGACGACAACGAGCATTATCAGGCGACCCTGGCGATCCACACCGGCTCGTTCTTTTTCTCCCGTCCCAGCATCGGCTCCTGGGTGAGCTACGGATTGGGAACAATGAACCAGAACCTGCCCTCCTTCGTGGTGCTGGCGCCGCAGATGCCCTATGCCGGCACGCAGATCTTCAACAACGACTTCCTGCCCGCCTATCACCAGGGCGTTCGTGTCATTCCCGGCCGGGAGCCCATCGCCAACCTTCAACCCCGCACCACCCAACCCGGGGTTCAGGACCTCGAGATTGGCCTGGCCGGGGCCTTCAACCACCAGCATCTCCAGACGCACGGTCACGACAACGAGTTGGCCGCACGCATTCGGACGTTCGAGACCGCCTTCCATATGCAGACGGAGGCGAGCGAGACCTTTGATCTCTCCCTGGAAACCGACGAAACCCTGTCCCTCTACGGGATGAAGCGGGGACAGACCGACGGCTTCGGATGGCAGTGTCTGGTGGCCCGCCGTCTGGCCGAACGCGGCGTGCGGTTTGTGGAACTCGTGGATGGGAGTTCCAGCCACAACTGGGATCAGCACGGGGACATGGCGGAGCACGCCCTGCATGCGAAGGCCATTGACCAACCCATCGCCGGACTTCTGCTCGACCTGAAACGACGCGGGATGCTGGAGGACACCCTGGTGGTCTGGACCACCGAGTTTGGCCGAACACCCGGGGTGGATGGCGAGAAGGGCCGCGGCCACCACAGCGCCTGCTTCTCGTCCTGGATGGCCGGAGCCGGCGTCCAGGGAGGGCTCACCTACGGCGCCACCGATGAGTTGGGCGCCACGGTGGTGGAGAACCGCGTCCACGTGCACGACTTCCACGCCACGATCCTGCACCTGCTCGGCATCGACCACGAACGGCTGACGTTTCGCCACGGCGGTCGCGACTACCGCCTGACCGACGTCCACGGCAACGTCGTCCAGGCCCTGCTGGCGTAGGTGAGGGCAAGCCCCGGTGGGTCCACCAAAGCGAGCGTGCCACCGGCTCAGATCTCCATTTCCCGAAGGAGTTGGGATGCCTTCAACGAACGGGTCCTGGGTGCGGGATGGGCCGATGCCATCGGCGATGCGCCGACTCGATTGGCGACGGGTTCAGGGGATCCGGACGGTTCCAGGAGTGAACAACAAATGGTCCGTGCGAAGGATTGGGCGATTGTGGAAACAGCTTCAGCGACGCCCGGTCGGAAGGTGGTCCTCAAGAGCTCAGCGCCGAGGCATTCGCTGGTTTGCGCGCCGGCGGGCCAAGGGGTGGGCGACTTGAACAGTTCCCTTCTGCCGCAATAGTTGACAATACTTGGCAGTGCCACACCCTGCCGGCATGAAGATGGACACCATGAACATCTCGCTGACGCCCGAGCAGTCGGAATATGTGCGGCGCTCGGTGGATCGGGACTTTGGCAACGCCAGCGAGTTCTTCCGAGATCTGCTTCGGGAACGGATGCACCGCGAGATCAAGGCGGACCTGGCGCTGCTCAACGCCACCGTGAGCCACGCGCCCGTCGGGCCGGGTGAGGACGATATCGCCGGCGTTCTGGCAACGCAGCGCACGGTGAGGAAGGAGCGAAAACGTGCGCGTGGTGTTTGACGCCAACGTGGTGGTGGCCGGCGTTTGCTGGCAGGGAGAGGGCTGGCTGTGCCTGCTGAAGATGGGCCGGCGTCAGGCGTTTGCCTACGGAACCGAGGAGACCCTTGAAGAAACCCGCGAGACGGCAGTCCGCGTCATTCGGGACCGCAGCCCCAGGCACGACGCCACCGCCCGGCTGACCTGGTATCTCGAGCGCGTGCGTCGCGTGGAGGCTGCTCCATTGGGCAGGCAGCGCAGCCGGGACGCAAAGGATGATCCCTGCCTTGCAGCGGCTCTGGCAGCCCGAGCCGCCGTCATCGTCACCTACGATCAGGACTTGCTGACCCTGGGAAAGCCATTCGGTGTCGCCATCGTACGACCTGCGCGTTTCCTCCAGATGATCTGACGAATCCCAGTTTGATTCCCATGCCTAAACCCGCACCCACACCCCTGCCGATTCCCCCGGGGGAACTGATCCGGTTGGCCGGCGAGGTCATCCGCTCCGCCCGCTTTCCCCAGTTGGCGACCATGGACGGCGATCAGCCGCGGCTGCGTCCGGTGTCACCGGTGCGGGTCGACGGCTTCACCATCCACGTGGCCAATCTCCGCGCCTACCACAAGACGGCCGAGCTCGCCGCCAATCCCCGCTGCGAACTCTGCTATCTCGATGCGAACCACGATCAGGTGCGCATCACCGGCGTGGCGTCCATCGAATCCGACCGGGTCCTCCTCCAGGAGATCTGGGACGGAAATCCGCTGCTGCGGACCTATCTCGGCTCGATGGAGAATCCCGATCTGATCATCTACCGCATCACCCCGAATCGGGTTCGGTACATGAAGGAATGGGCCCTGGAGTACTACGAAGTGCCCTGGTCCGCCCCGCAGTCCTGACCGGTCTCATCCGCAGGAACACCGTCCCCGGGGTGGCAGGGGCCGTGTGGACATCAATCGCGGCGGGATCGGGGCGGTCTTCTGACCCGATGCCGGCATCGAAAGCGGGAGGGAGGGGGCGGTCGGAGCCGCGAGCGAGGGGCCGCGCCGACGCGGGGACGATCCGGATTCGTTGGAGGAGGATGGTTTCATGGCACGGGTGCTGACCCGGAGCCAGTCAACTCCGGTGGACTTACCCCCGGCTGTCGCGGGCATTACAAAACGGACACGGGACGGGTCCGCCCCGGGGGGATCATGGTCCTTGCGTCCCCATCGCCCTTGATTGCACCGCGGGAGGGGTTGTGCTCCGATTCGCGGACCCATGAAGAAATATCTGGTGACTCTCCTGGCCGTCCTGACGCTCGGCTCCGGGGTCGCATCCAACGCGGCACCCGCCAGCACATCGGCCGGATTGCAACTCGTGGCGGAGGGTCTGACCTCCCCGATGTCGTTCGTCGCCCTCAAGGACGGAGGCGCCTTGATTGCGGACCAGATTGGCGTGGTGCGGTATTTGGACCCGAAGGGGACGCTGTCGGAAACGCCGGTGCTGTCGGTCACCAACCGGCTCTCGGCGATCAATCACGGCACCTTCGACGAGCGCGGACTCCTGTGCCTCGCCCCGCATCCGGGTTTCGAAGGCAACCGCCGGATCTTCGCGGTCTACACCGCACCCCGCCGGGCCGGCGCCCCGACGAATTACGACTGCACGCTCCGCTTGAGCGAGTTCGTCCTCCCGGCCGGCAACCCTCCGCACATCGATCCGGCATCCGAGAAAATCATCCTCGAAGTGGACAAGCCCTACTTCAACCACAACGGAGGACGCATCGCCTTCGGTCCCGACGGGTACCTCTACATGTCCGTCGGGGACGGCGGCGGCCCGGTGGGCTGCGACATCGGGGAAGGACACGCGCCCGAGGGCAATGGACAAAACCTCAAGACCCGCCTGGCCAAGATTCTTCGCATCGACGTCAGCGGACCCGACCCGGCCCGCGGCACGCCCTATCGGATCCCCTCCGACAATCCCTTTGCCGACGGACGCGACGGCCTTCCCGAGATTTACGCCTACGGAGTTCGCAATCCGTGGAGCCTGTCCTTTGACCGGGGCGGGTCCCATGAGCTGTTCGTCGCCGATGTGGGACAGATGCGCTGGGAGGAAGTGGACATCATCCGCAAGGGCGGCAACTACGGCTGGCCGCTGCGGGAGGGCTTTGAAGGGTTCAATCGTCAGCATCCCGAGCAGGCTCCCACGAGCCGCCCGGAAAAGGGGCTTCGCGGGGAAACGCTCCTCGATCCCGTCGCGGTGTACAAGAATGTGAGCGCCTGGAGGAACGATCCCGAGGCCCTGGGGATCAGTGTCACCGGCGGGTACCGATACCGCGGCAAGGCCATCCCGGAACTCGCCGGCACCTACGTGTACGGCGACTGGAGCGGGGCGCAGGGCTCGCCGCAGGGACGCCTCTTCGCGGCGCGGCCGTCCGCAGACAACAGTCCCTGGACCGTTGAACTCATCCGCGTCGGGCGCCCCTATGGATGCGTCGTGGCGTTCGGCGAGGACAACGACGGGGAATTGTACGTCCTGACCAACGGTTCCACCGGCCTGACCCCGGGTCGCGGAAAGGTCTGGAAGCTCGTGCCCGCCGCGGCGAAGAATTAATCGCTACGCCGATTCCCGGGCGCGGACCCGGTGCGGGAGCGGCAGGTGGAGCACTTCCTCCCACAGGAAGCGAAAGGCGGGAATCCGGGTCCGCAGATCGGCGGCCTGCTTCGCGCTCAGTTGCAGGTACTGGAACTCCGCCTCGGACACCAGGGAGACGCCTGAACTGCACAGCACCGGCGCGGAGTGCGCCGGAATCGTGACCTCCTCGCCGTCCCGGGAAAGCTTCAGGTCCACCCCGAGCGGCAGGATCAAACTGAACGGATCGCCGATGGACTTCAGGGGACGCGGCGCCGTGCGGGCCGGAAGATGTTCCAGCGTCACCTGGCGCGCGATTTCACGGATGATCGGCTGCTGCAGGCTTCGCAGATACGGCAGGGACTGGAGCAATTCACGGTTTTGCCAGAGGCGCTTCAGGCGTCCCTCCAGGTTCTGGTGATACACATACTCCCGGAACGCCACCTCCGAGAAGGCCGTGGCAATCACCGGACTCACCGCCACCACCGACGCGTTGCGGATGCCCTGTCCCATGATGATGGACATCTCGCCGATGATTTCCCCGGCCTCCATCTGGGCGAGATGCGCCTTCTGGCGGCCATCATGATGGACCACCGACGCGTGTCCGGTCAGGAGCATGTACACCCGGCCGTCACTGTGGACGCCCTCCCGGATGATCACGTCCCCGGAGTTGTATTTCATGACCCTCTGGTTCGCCAGGAGGTTGGAAATCCACATCGGCGGCATCTCCGGGAAGTACTCCAGCAGGAATTCGATGGTCCGGGTGAGGTTGTAATCCGTCTCCCCCGGGAGCAGCACGAATCGCTTGCCCGCCGAGGCCGACGTGAAGTGCGCGTCGAAGGTGTCCGACAGGCGGTCCATGTGCATGAACACGATCCGCTCCGCCGGTGATTCCAGGGCGTCCGCCGGATCTCCATGGATGGATCCCTCCCCGCCATCCGCGATGAGGAGCTGCGCGGGCTGCCGGTACGGCGCGGCAATTTCCAGGAAGCGGTCCTGGTTGATCACCCCCGCCTTCTGCATCCGCCGCAGATCCGCGAGGGACTGCGTGTCGCCGCTGAAGAAGATCCGGTAGTCCACACCATCGTGCATGGTCTCAAACCGCGCGCCGATCGTCGGGATGGAATGGCTGGAGTAGTGCGCCGTGATGCGGAGCCCGAAGAAGTTCGATTCCACGCCCGGCGTCAGCGGGATGAACTGGAAGTAATCCTGCAGGCTCTCCTCCGAACGATCCAGTGTCAGCGACAGCTTCCGCAGCATCATCCGATAGATCAGCGGCGTGGTGAGCACCCGGATCCGGCGGTTGTAGAGGAGGAAGGAGATCAGGTTGCAGTGATCGTCGTGGATGTGACTGAGGAACAGGGCCTGGACCTGGTTCCGCGAGATGCCGCGGGCGCGGAGATGGTGGTTGAGGTAGGGAATCGCATCGATCAGCAGGTACTGCCCGTTGAAGCAGAGGGCCAGCCCGCACGAAGGCTGCGTGGGCGTGAATCCGGTGGCGCCGCCCAGGACCTCCACACCCAGTTTGACCAGCGTGGTCGGCACCAGGTCGAAGGGCACTGGATACGGTGGGAGCTGCGGGCTTTCCGGCGTCAGGTCCACCTCCACCGCCTCGCCCTCCGGAGGCGAGAAGCGGAACACGTTGGTCCGGACCCGGCGGATCCGCACCCACCCCAGGTCCACTGGCTCCTCCTCCAGCACGGTCTGCGTGATCAGGGACTCAAAGGGGACCGGCTTTCCGTGGACGTCCTTCATCTGGAACCACCGAGTCTCGCGGGCCAGGGCCAGGGCCTTTTCCTCCGACAACCCCCAGTCCTCCATCTCCGCCTCGGAGGGTCCAAACAGGGTCAGATTGAGCAGGGCCGCGGCCGCCTGTACCCGCCGGGCGCCCCCGATCAGTTGCATCGGTTCCGCTCCCGGACGCGCCCCGTTCCAGAACAGGTGATGATACAGCGGAAACTCCACCGCCACCTGGGATTCCCCCTGACTGACGGGAAGGTCCGGGAGGAGTACGTGTTGCGGCGGGGGCAGCTTTTCCTGAAGGAGCACCTTCACGATCTCCGGGGGACAGCCGGCGAGCAGGGAATGGGTCCCGTCTGAAACGTACCAGCTCCCCGGAAAAAGGTTCCGCACGCGCATGACGGGACGGTATCCCGCGAGCCCGGATTGGGAAGGCTATTGCGGACGTCCGGAGCCGTCCGGCGTAGTCCTTGAACCGTACGGGGTGCCCATCGTCACCCCACGTCGTCCATCCGAACCGCCGGCACCGCGGACCTCCAGCACTGGGCCTTCCCCGTTCTTCACGCCCGCGACTCCATGCGTCGTCCCGCCGACGCGTTGCCGCGAGACGACGGGGGTTCAATCCTCGGCGCGCTCGCCGGCGGGCGCCATCTTGACGAGGCGCGGATCAAACCGCGCCGCGACGTCCACGAGGTCGGATTGCGCGGCCATTACGGCGTGGATGTCCTTGTAGACCATCGGCACCTCGTCGAGTCCGGCGGAAATGAGGTGCACCCGGCGCTCCCGGAGCAGGCGATGCACCTTCTGCCAGTCAAAACTCTGAAGCGCCTGCTTGCGGCTCATCACGCGCCCGGCGCCGTGGGAGGCGGATCCCAGGGCGTCCGCAGCCCCGCGCCCGACGACCACGAACCCGGGGGACGCCATGGAGCCGGGGATGATTCCCGTCACGCCGGTGTGCGCCGGCGTCGCCCCCTTGCGGTGCACCACCACGTCGCGCTCCGCCCCTCCGATCCGATGGCGCTCCTTCCAGGCGAAATTGTGATGGTTCTCAATCCCCGCGAGCACCTCCGCGCCGAGGTGTGCCGCGACGTGCCGGTGGATCACCGCATGGTTGGCCGCCGCGTACCGGCCCATCAATTCCATGGCCGCCCAGTATTCCGCGCCGTCCTCGGAATCGAGCGGAAGCCACGCCAGATGGCGGTGTTCCTTGGGCAGGTCCGGATGTCGCTCCATGGCGCGACGGCTGTACTCCTCGCAAACCGCCGCCCCCGTTCCCCGGCTGCCACTATGGGACAACAGGGCGACA
Source organism: Verrucomicrobiales bacterium (assembly GCA_016793645.1). Classification (GTDB taxonomy): domain Bacteria; phylum Verrucomicrobiota; class Verrucomicrobiia; order Limisphaerales; family UBA9464; genus UBA9464. The sequence continues at coordinate 2,618 of JAEUHD010000096.1, read as the reverse complement.
TATTCCCCGGGAGGCAGTCCCGGAAACGCCGCCGCGGCCACGACGGAATCCCCCACCGAGAGCACGCCGAACTCCACGAAATGATTGCCGCTGCCGCTGGTGCCCAGTTGCGCCCAGGCGCGGTCGCGGCGTTCCCGTGTGACCGGACTCACCGTCCAATCCGCATCCATCACCCCATGTTCCCGGCGGTCGGTGAAGTGGGCTCCCACCCCGAAGCGGGTCTCCTCCTCAATGGCCCGGATCAGGCGGTCGCGCCGCCGGTCGAGTTCCCGGACCGGCCAGTCGAGGACGGACAGCTTCATCCGGCACGCGATGTCCACGCCCACGGCGTAGGGGAGGACGGCGTTGTCCGTGGCCAGGACGCCGCCAATGGGGAGGCCATACCCCACGTGCGCATCCGGCATCAGGGCTCCGGCCACCGCAACGGGAATCTGGCACGCGCGCGCCATCTGGTTTTCGGCCGCGGGGTCCAGCCCCTCGCCCCATCGCCGCCAGGGGGCGGCTGCGGCCGCGGGCCTCGGGGGATTCCGCTGCAGTGCCTGTGCGAAAGCGCCGCGCAGCGGATCGTCCCGGTATCGTTCGGGATGGGCCACCACCGCGGCCACGTCGGCCGCCAGCGCCGTGCGGTCCAGTCCCTTGAGAATGGAGCGCGTGATGAACTCCAGCCCGCGTCGCATGGCCTCCCCCGGCGGGATGCCGAGGGCGATGAGATCCTTCTGGTTCACCGAAACCCCCTCACATGGACTCCAGCGTCCGGCCCCGGGTCTCCCGGACCTGCCGCCAGACAAACCCGAGGGACACCACGGCAAACGCCGCGTACAGCGCGTAGGCCGCCCAAAGGCCGAGGCCGCTGAGCAGCGGCGGGAACGTTGTCGACACGGCGAAGTTGGCGACCCACTGGATGGCTGCGCAGAGGGACAGCGCCGCGGCGCGGATCTGGTTTCCGAACATCTCGCCGAGCATCACCCATACGACGGGTCCCCAGGAGCATCCGAAGAAGAAGACGTATGCGTTCGCGGCCACGAGGGCGACGTGGGCCTCGGTGGGTGCCAGATGGAGCTTCCCACCCGGGTCGACAGTGGCCGACCCAAAGCACCAGGCCATGGTTGCGAGGGTTGCCGCCATTCCGGCGGATCCGAAGAGCAGCAGCGGGCGCCGTCCCCAGCGGTCAATCAGGGCCATGGCCACGAGGGTCGTCCCGATGTTGATGCCTCCGGTGATCATCGACACGTACAGGGCCTTGGTCTCGCCGAAGCCCACGGACTCCCACAGCACCGAGCTGTAGTAGAAGATTACGTTGATTCCCACGAACTGCTGGAAGATGGAAAGCGCCATGCCGGTCCACACAATGGGCAGGAGCCCTCCGGAGGGCGCACGAAGGTCCGACCACCGCGCCGGCTGTTCGTTCCGGATCGATTTCCGGATGTCGTCCAGCGTCTCCGCCGCACCGGAACCGAGGATCCGCTCCAGGATCGTCCGGGCCTCGTGGGCGCGGCCGGTCCGCACCAGGTGTCGCGGGGACTCCGGGATCATGAGGGCTCCGATGCCGTACAGGATCGCCGCCGGGATCTCCGCCCAGAACATCCAGCGCCACGCCGCCATGCCGAGCCACCAGGGGCTTGAGGCGGACCCGGCCTGCCGGACAATCGCGTAGTTGGTCATCAGGGCGACGAAGATTCCGACCACGATGGCCAGTTGCTGGAGCGACCCGAGCCGGCCGCGCAACGCCGGTGGTGAAACCTCCGCGATGTAGGCCGGGGCGACGGCGCTGGCGATGCCCACGCCGATGCCGCCCAGGACCCGCCAGAAAATGAAGTCCCAGATGCTGAGTGGAAATCCGGACCCGACCGCGCTGATGGTGAAGAGAACGGAGGCGATCACCATGGCCCGAATGCGCCCATGGCGGTCCGCCAGCGCCCCCGCCACCAGGGCGCCACCCGCGGACCCGAGGAGCGCGAGGGAAACCGAAAGCCCCATCAGGAGCGAGTTGGCCTTGAAGTGGGTGGTCAGCGCACTGACCGCACCGTTGATGCATGCCGTGTCGAATCCGAAGAGGAATCCGCCGAGGGCGGCAACGGTCGCGATGAGCACGACGAAGCGGGTCTGGCCGGCCGGGAGCATCGCGAACCGTGGACAATTGCCGCGCCCCGCATCAACTCCCGAATTTGCGCCTGTTCGCCGTCCACAGGGATCCGGGATGCGTCCCGCCGTCCACGGACCTGGATTCCCTTCGGCGCTCAGGGGCGGGCCGGGTAGGTCCAATCGAGCCGGCCACGACGGTTCATCGCACAGAACCAATGAAATCCGCCGATGCCGGCCAGCGCCGATCCCAGGGCGCAACCCATCCCGGGAATCGGATGCCCCAAATAAACCGCGGCGAGGCCCAGGGTTGCCAGGATCAGCCACAGCAGTCCCCAGGCGCACCACGTTGCCTTCAGGATCCAGCGCCAGGGCCCCACAAACTTCGGCCATGCGTGGTTCAGCAGGGTCTCGACCAACCAAAGGGGTTGAAGGCCAAACAGGGAGATCCAGATCCCGAGCGATCCGAAGGCGCCCTGCTGCCAGCTCACGACGTCCGGGCGCACCCAGCCGACGGCCATTCCGAACGCGAGAATCAC
>JAEUHD010000064.1 GCA_016793645.1 Verrucomicrobiales bacterium | reverse complement strand
AGGTTGTAGAGAAAGCGCTTCACCGTCGTTGTGGGGGCGACGGTATCGGAAGCGATGGGGGGACGAAGAAAAAGTTACGCCCAGGCAACGATGGGGAGGCACGGGACGGGAGGATCGCCCCGGGGAAATTCTTGGGGGGTGGTGGAGCCGAGGGGATTCGAACCCCTGACCTTCTCATTGCGAACGAGACGCTCTACCAACTGAGCTACGACCCCGTTCCCCAAAAATGCGGGCGGATGGATGGCAGAGCCGCGGACGGAACGCAAGCGCGGGTTGGGGGGATTCGGGACGGGGACAGGCTAAAGCCTGGACTACGAGCGGGGCGTTTGTAGTCCAGCCTTCAGGCTGTCCCCCGCGACGGCGTTCGTCCACGCTCGCGGGATGTTGGACCGGATCCGCTACATGCGGCAAACCCTGCACGACCTGGTGCGATCACGGGAGATCGTGTCCGTGTTTCTCAAGTACGGATACCACGACCTGGCCCAGCGGTTGCATTTGCCCCGGCTGCTGGGACTCCCGACCCGCCGGATGCGGGAAAAGGCGGAGGTCATCCGCGCCATGAGCAAGCCCGAGCGCTTCCGCCGGGCGCTGGAGGAACTGGGTCCCACCTTCGTGAAGGCCGGGCAGATCCTGTCAGGACGCTCCGGACTCGTCCCCCCGGAGTACACGGCGGAACTCGCCCGCCTCCAGGACAATGTCACCCCGCTGCCCTTTGACGCGGTGGAGTCGGTCATCGAGGCGGAACTCCGGCAGCCGTGGAGGGAGGTCTTCGCCGAGTTGGAGCGGGAACCCCTGGGGTCGGCCTCGATCGGCCAGGTCCACCGGGCCCGGTTGCATTCCGGGGAATTGGTGGTGGTGAAGGTCCAGCGCCCCGGCATCAAGTCCAAGGTTCAGACCGACCTCGACATTCTGCATCGATTTGCCGTGCTGCTGGAGCATCAGGCGGAGGAGGTGCGTGTCTGGCGTCCGGTGACGCTCGTGGCGCAACTCCAGAGGGACCTGCTCCGGGAACTCGACTATCAGGTGGAGGCGGGAAATCTCCGGCGCTTCGCGGAGCAGTTCCGCGGCGAGCCTGGATTATATGTGCCCCGGGCCTATCCGGAGTTCAGCACCTCGCGCCTTCTGGTGATGGAACTCGTCTCCGGGCAGAAGCTCGCAGACTTTGCGGCCACCGAACCGCCGGGAACCCGTCGCCAGTGGGTGGCGAACGCCATCGCGGACCTGGTGATGAAGCAGATCTTCGTCCATGGCTTCTTCCATGCGGATCCGCATCCGGGCAACCTGATGATCCTTCCGGGGCCGGCGGTCTGCTTCCTCGACTTCGGCATGATGGGATTCCTTTCGCGGGAAGGGCGTGAGGGATTCTCCCGGCTGGTGGGGGCGATCGCGGACCGGGACGAGGAGGCCGCGACCCGGGCACTCGTGGACCTCGCCGAGCCGGGTTCGGGTGAGTCCCGAAGCGGGCTCAATTCCGACATGGCGGATTTTATCCACCGCAACTTCAACCTCTCCATGAAGGAGTTCTCCTTCGGGCGGGTGACGCGCGAACTCCTGGCCCTCACGGCCCGGTATCATCTCGTCATTCCGCCCGACATGGTGTCCATGCTGAAGGCCTTCGGATTGATGGAGGATGTCGTGCGCTCCCTCGACCCGCAGCGCGACCTGATGGTCCAGGCCCGTCCGTTCCTGCAACAGGTTCGGATGGGAGGCTTCAACCCGAAACGGGTCCTCCGCATGCTTGCGGATTCCGGGGAGGATTTCGGGATGCTGCTTCGGACCTTGCCGCGGGACGTCCGCTCGTTGATGGGGAAGCTCAAGGCGGGGGAGGGGAGGGTGACCTTTCGCCATGATGGACTGGAACCCCTGCAGCGCACCCTGGACCAGGTCACCAACCGCGTGGCCTTCGCCATCGTCCTGGCTGCCATGATCGTCGGCAACGCGCTGATCATTCATTCCCGGATGCCGCCCCTGTGGCACGGGGTCCCGGTGGTGGGAATGTTGGGATTTCTCGTAACGGCGTTCCTCGGGCTCTGGCTCCTCTACTCCATCCTGCGACATGGGAGGATGTGAAGGGGGGTGGTGGTCAGTCGTCAGTCGTCAGTCGTCAGTCGTCAGTCACTGAAAACTGAAAACTGAAAACTGATTACTGATCACTCCTGACCAATGACCAATGACCACTCCCCCGCTCTCACCTTCCCAACGCCATCCGTGCGCCCACCACCACCATCATCACCCCGAAGGTGCGCTTGAGGATCGCGGGGGAGATGGATCCGGCAAACTTGGCGCCGAGGAATCCGCCCACCGACGCGGCGAGGGCGATCCAGAAGGCGATGCGCCAATCCACGTTTCCCTGACGATGATGCTCGGTGACCCCCATGAGTGCAGTCGGGATGATGACGGCGAGCGATGTGCCAATGGCCGTCTTGATGGGAAGCCCGGCCAGCAGATTCATCGCGGGGACCATGATGATGCCTCCGCCGACTCCCAGGAGTCCGGACGTCAACCCGCCGAAGAGTCCGATGAGAAGAAACGGCGTGGCGGCCGCGAGGGTGGCGCCGGGGGTGGACGTGGAGTTCCCGGCCAGGAGGGCAAAGAGACGCTTCATCGTAAGGAGCAGCCTCGCCCCTCCGGGGATTGCTGGCGAGTCCCGGCTGAATGCCCTCAGGGAACGAGCTGGTAGCTGACGAAGGCGAGCTTTCGGCTGTCCGGGGACCAGGAGGGAACATTGATCGTTCCCTGCCCGCCCAACAGCTTCGCCAGGACCTCGATTTTTCCGTCGGCCAGCGAGAGGAGGTGCAGTTGCACGTCCTTGTTTTCGGGGTGTCCCTGCACCTGGGCGTCGTAGGTGAGGAACACCAGCCATTTGCCGTCGGGGGACGGATGCGGAAACCAGTGGTTGGCGTCGTCCCGGGTGACCGGTTCCTGGCCGGAGCCGTCCGGTTTCATCCGCCAGATTTGCATCCGCCCGGAGCGGGCGGAATTGAAGTAAAGGGTGGCACCGTCCGGGGAATAGTCGGGGCCATCGTCGAGTCCCGGGGACGTGGTGAGGCGGCGTTCCGGACCACCCGTGGCGGGTACGGTGTAGATGTCGAATTCGCCCGCGCGCTCGGCGCAAAAGGCGAGGGTTTGACCGTCGGGAGACCAGCCGTGCCAGTAGGACGGCGCGGCTTCGACTACGGGCGTGGGAGTTCCGCCGCCGATGGGAAGGGTGTAGATGCGCGACTTTCGGTCCGGCAGGGACTGGTCGCTGATCACCAGCCGCGAGCCATCGGGCGAAACGCCGTGGTCGTTGTTGTTTCGGACGGCGAATCCGGTGTCCACGGGGGTTGGAATTCCGCCCGCCTGGGGGATTTTCCAGAGTCGCCCGGCACTGTTGAACAGCAGGTTGGTGCCGTCCCGAAGCCAGTTCGGGGCTTCGATGAGGTTGGTGGTCCACCACGTGACACGCCGATCCCTGGACGCGATGGCGACGGTCTCGAGGGTGCTGATCCGCCGGAGCTTTTGTCCGGACGCGGGGGGCTCCAGCGGAAGGACGCGGACCCGTGTGAACTCCGCCGTTTCCAACCGGTCGTCGTTGTGGGCGCAGACCCCGATTCCAACGTAGAACGGTTCAGCGAGGTCGAGCCGGAAGGATCCGCCTGTCGGCTGAAGCGCCGCCCCGGGTTCCGCCAATTGCAGGGAGACGTACTTTCCACGGCGCTCCAGTCGAAGCCGGGCGGGACCCCGCACGTTGGATTGAATCTCCCGCGTGGGGCCGCCGGCGGCTTCCCGATACTGAAGCGAGGCAAGTCCATCCCCGTGGAGGGCAGCATCCGCGTAGGCGGCGCCCGGACCGAGTCCCTGCCGAACCAGGAGGCACGCCTTGCGATGGGGATCACCGCCGGTTCCCTGGAAGGCAATGTCCGCCTCCAACGCGACATCCCCCTTCACCTTCTTCCAGACGAAGTGGAAGGCGTCGTTGGTGGACCACATGTTCCGGCCGCCCCCGGTGACGGTGTAGCCGTCGCGCGTTGCGTCGTAGGTGGCCGATCCCGCGAGCTTGGGCGCGCCAATGTCCGTTTGGCCTTCGAACGTTCCGAGCGAATCTCCAAGCGCCGGAAAACAGGGCGGGGCCATCATCGCTCCCAGCAGACAAAATCCCAGAAATCGGGCGGGGATCATGACGGGACTACACCGGGCGGCTCTCCGGCTGGCAATGCGGATTTGAACGCCGGTTTCGTCCCGGCAGTGGGTTCAGATCAGTTCCCGGAGGGCGGTGCCGCCCTCGACGATGAAGCGGGGGCGGCCCTGGTGGTCGAGATAGGTTTCGGTCGGGGGGATTCCGAAATGGTGGTAAATCGTGGCAGCGAGATCGCCGGGGGTGACCGGGCGTTCCCGAATGGCGCCGCCGTCCGCTTCCGTCGAGCCGATCACCTGCCCGTGCCGGAAGCCGCCGCCCGCCATCACCATCGACATGACGACGGGCCAGTGGTCGCGTCCGTCAGTGCTGCCCTGGGTCCCGAGGCGCGGGGTGCGTCCGAACTCGCCCATGGCCAGGACCAGGACGTCGTCGAGCAATCCACGGTCGCCCAGATCGGACACCAGGGTGGTGATCAAATGATCGAAAACCGGGAGCAGCGGGCGGAGTCCGTTCCAAATGCCTCCGTAGGGCGGGATGTTGTCCCCGTGGGTGTCCCAGGTTCCCGAGGCGGAGTGGTTGCTGAGATCGAGGGTGACAAAACTCACCCCGGCTTCCACCAGTCGGCGCGCGAGCAGGGCCTGGCGGCACCACTCGTGGATGCCGTACCGATCCAGGACGGACTGCGGTTCCCGGCTGAGATCAAAGGCGCTTTGCGCCCGGCCGCCGGCCACCAGATCGAGCGCCTGCTGTCCAAAACGGTCCATGGCCGCCATGGAACCCGAGGCGTCGAGATTCGACTTCAACCGGTCGAGTTGTTCCGTCAGGGCCCTGCGCGAGTGCAGGCGGTCCAGGGTCAGTCCTCCCGGCAGGCGGAACAGTTCGCTGACGTTGTCTCCGCGAAACGGGTCGTAGGCCTTGCCCAGATACCCCGAACCCGCAATGTGCGAGCGGTCCTTGAGGTTGAGCACCACATAGGGCGGCATTCCGGGAGTCTGTCCGGCGCGTGAGCGGGCCACGATCGATCCGATGCCGGGATACAGATGTCCCTTGGGATTGAGCCTCGGTTCGGCTTCGAGATTCCCGGTTTGGAAGACCTGGTTGGGTTCATGGTTGCTCTCCCGGGCGTCCACGGATCGGATCAAGGTGAAGCGGTCCATCATGGCGGCCTGCCTGGGCAGGTACTCGCAGAGGTGCA
>JAEUHD010000011.1 GCA_016793645.1 Verrucomicrobiales bacterium | reverse complement strand
TCACCTCATTCGTGGCGAATCCGGAGATTCGGGTGAACTCCACCCCGAGCCTCCACAGGTGGCCGGGCCAGAGTACGGGTCTCCACTGAACGTAATTCGACCCATTCTGCCAGGTTTGGGAGCCGCCGAAATTCCCCCCGGAGGCATCCAACAGGGTGCTGACCCGCTCCACCTGCCAATTCGTGGCCGGACGGCCCGCATGATGCAGTTCAAATCGGGCACTGGCCCAGGCTTCCAGGGAATGGGAATACGGCACGACCATGTCCCGCCCCTCGTACGGGTACGCATTGACCATCAGATTGGTCAGGACCACCTCGAGGTCCTCCGAGACCCGACGTTGGGGAAGCGATTCGCGCACCCAGTTGGTGGGCGCTGGAAGCGGACGGGGACGGACGGACCATTGCGTCCACGGCGTTCGAACCTCGGGGTCATCGCTTCCCGAGGACGGTCGCGGAAAGAGTGAAACCGAGATTTGCGGCAGGGTCGCGGGAGGCACGGGAAAGAAGTGCCCCTCGACGTATCGCCCGTCGGGAAGGCGCGCGGAGGACCGGGTCATGGCGCTCACGCGGAAAGGACGCCCGTCGTTCAACGTCACGAGATAGGCGGACTCGGCGCTTCCCGTGTTGGTGCGAATCGAGTCCGGGATCCCATCGCATTCCAGCCAGAGGCCCATCGCCAACGGCGATCCCGTCCAAATGGAGGCCGACGGCGTGACCACCCGTCCCACGATTTCCCGGAGTGGCTTCGGGAGCCGGGCGGCCAGCCGTGCGAGGGGTGGATCGTAGGGCGAATGCATGTCGCGCCCCACCACGACGGATCGGATTCGGACGCGGGTTCCATCGGGAAGGGCGACCGGCTGGGTCACGGTGGACGCCGACTGTGTCCAAAGTGCGACGACGACCAGCGAGGCGCATGCGATTCCGATTCCGAGCACCGCACGCTGTTTGGACGTCATTCCCGGCACGCGATCCCGATTGGAGATCCGACCCACCCCCACACGCAAGTGGACAATCCCCGAGGCGGGCCGGCGTGGATCGCCTCAGGGGGCCGCGGCGGGGGACGGCTCCGATGGGGGCGGGACGCCCACTTCCGGCTCGGCCGTGAATTCCAGCACGCGTCCGAGCTGGAGGGCGAAGGTCGCGGTGAACGGTGCATTCGAGGAGGACGCCCTCTCGAAACTGTACGTGGTATCGAGATCTCCAGAGGTGTTGAGGAACCCCGGGATGGAAGTGCCTTTGGCGTCGGTGAACGATAGGAGGGTCAGCCGGGCTGGAAGGCGGCTTGGCTGAAATCCCAGTTCCAGATCGATGCCGGAATAAGTCCCCTCCCAAGCATGGACGCGCTTCACGACGACGGTCCCGTGGTCCGCGGACAGCGAATTCGTGGGGGGAACTCCGGGCACCAGATTGGTAAAGGTTACCAGTTCCGTGTTCGAAAATCCGGAAACCCGGGTGAATTCCACCCCCAGCTTCCAGACCTGGCCAGGCCACAGGGAAGCCCGCCACTGGACATAGTTGGAACCGTTCATCCAACTTCTGAAATGCCCGTAAGCACTGTGATCCCCGATTTTTCCTCCCGAGGCGTCCTTCAAATAACGCACGCGTTCCACCTGCCAGTTGGTGGCCGGACGTCCGAGATGCCACAGTTCGAATTGGGCGCGCGGCGAAGTTCGCAGGAATGAGGGCATTGTCTTCAGGGCGTTTCCTCCCTGCCTCCAGTCCGCGTTGATCTTGAGTGTCGTCAGGACCACCTCCAACCCCTCGGAGGTTTGACGCTGGGGAAGCGGCATCCCCACCCAGGCCGGCGGGGAGGGACGCGGCGGTGGGCGGAGGGTCCACCTCGTCTGCGGCGATTGCGTTTCGGGTTCGTCACGACCCGATGCGGGTCGGGAAAAAACGGACACGGCAACCTCGGGAACGGTCGCGGGTGGCATGGGAAAGAAATGGCCTTCGACCTGTCGGCCATCCGGAAGCCGGATTGCCGTCCGGGCCAGGGCATCGATCCGAAACGGTCGGCCGTCGTTTAGGAATACGAGGAACTCGGATTCCCTTCGCGGGGCGGTCGGCGTCGTCGCCGGGAGTCCGTCCGACTCAAGCCAGAGGCCCAGCGCGTCGGATGGGCCGGTCCAGGCCGGCATCGCAGGCGAGAATAACCGTCCCACTGCGGAGCGGAGCGGGTCGGGGAGTTTCCCGACGAGTCGGGCGAGCGGATTGTCGTAGGGGGAATACAATTCGCGGCCCACGACCATCGAACGGACGCGAACCCGGGTTCCATTGGCGAGGCGGACCGGCTCGGTGACCGGGCGGGTCGATTCCCACCAAATGCCCGTCAGCGCCAGCAACGCCACTGCGGCGATGCCGGCCATGGCGACGCCCCGTCCCTTTCCGATTCCGGCCACGCGGATCCGATTGGAGATTTACCGGCCCTCGACACGCAAGTGGGACTTTCCTCGATGGAGCCGATCCGCTCCCTTCAGGAACCCACGTGGATTCCGGTCAGCCCCGAAGTCGGACCTGGACCCGGAAGTATTTCCGCGTCACGGAGGACTCGATGGGAATCCGGACCCGCCGTCGGATGTAACCTCCGAGATCCTCTCCCCCATCCACCAACGGGTCCCCGACCACCGTCCAGTTCCGCAGATCGGTGGAGACCTGGACCAGCACTTCGACGCGTTGGATGTTTTTGGCGGAGCGGAAGCTGAAAATGCCGAAGCGTTGTCCCCCCTCGTCGAGAATCTCCAATTCAGTAATCGCCTCGCGATCGCCACGCCCCGGCACGAGGGCGAATGAGTATTCCTCCAGGTTGGTCCGCCCATCGCCTTCGGGATCGGCGTCCGGGCTTCGGTCCGCGGCCGAGAGCGTACCCTTTACCGAATCGATGTAGCCTTCGTAGGACGTCACCCGGAAGCGGGCGGCATATCCCGCCGACTGGAGCAGATTGCTGATGATGTCCCTGACTCCCACGGGACCCAGCAGCCGCGCGGTCAGCAGGTAGCCGTTGAGGAACTCCGAATAGGTAATCTGGATGCGGAGCAATCCCGCCACGAGGATTTCGAGGAACACGTCCGTTCCATTGGACACGGTCAGGTTGAAGGCCGTCATGCCGGACGCCGGCGGCGGATCAAAGCTCTCGGTGGCCAACCGTCCCAACATGAGGTAGCGCGAGCGTGAGCGTTCCGCTTCATTGGAGCTGGAAAGCTGGGACGCCCAGTAAGTGAAGTCGGCGTCCGTGGGTGACTGTCCGAGGGAGAGGACCAGGCTCTGGTAGACAACCTCCACAAACAGCCGGTTGTCCGTCGCGAATCCGGGGAACTTGTCCGCCATCACCACCAGGATGCCTTCATTGAACGCGGTGCTCAGCGACACGAG
>JAEUHD010000001.1 GCA_016793645.1 Verrucomicrobiales bacterium | reverse complement strand
ATCGGCGGCCGGTTCGCTGGTGACCTACCTGCTGGAGATCGCCAACGTGGATCCGCTGCGCTACGGCCTCCTGTTCGAGCGCTTCCTGAATCCGGAGCGGGTGAGTCCGCCCGACATTGACATCGACTTCGCCGACGACCGCCGCGCGGAGGTCATCGAGTACGTGCGGAACCGCTACGGACGGGACGCCGTCGCGCAGATCATCACCTTCGGGACCATGGGCGCGAAGTCGGTCCTGCGCGACGTCGCGCGGGTGATGGGACTGAGCTTTGGCGAATCCGACCGCCTGGCGAAGATGATCTCCGACGCGAAGTGGGGATTGAAGGACGCGCTGGAGAAGAACACCGAGTTCCGCCAGGCGTATGAGTCCGAACCCGTCACCGAGGAGCTGGTGAACCATGCGTTGATCCTGGAGGACCAGGTGCGAAGTGCCGGCGTTCACGCGGCCGGCGTGGTGATCGGCGCGCAGCCGCTGGTGAATCTGCTGCCCCTGAAGCAGGATGATGACGGGGGAATCGTCACGCAGTACGCGATGAATCCGGTGGGCGAGCTGGGCCTGCTGAAGATGGACTTCCTCGGCCTCAAGACGCTGACGGTCCTGCGCAACACGGTGGAGTTGGTGAAGCGCACCACCGGGTCCGCGCCGGACCTGGACGCCCTGCCGCTCGACGACGCGAAGACCTACACGCTCCTGAACAACGCGCAGACGCTGGGGGTGTTCCAGTTGGAATCGGGGGGCATGCGCGACCTCTGCAAGAAGTTCCAGATCGCCAGCGTGGAGCACATCACCGCGTTGATCTCGCTCTACCGGCCGGGACCCATGGACCTGATTCCGGACTTCATCCGGCGCCGCCATGGCGAGCAGCCGGTGGAGTATCCGCATCCGCTCCTGGAACCCATCGCGCGTGAAACCTATGGCATCCTGATCTACCAGGAACAGGTCATGCAGGCGGCCCAGATCCTCGCGGGCTACACCCTCGGCGGCGCCGACCTGCTCCGGCGGGCGATGGGCAAGAAGAAGATCGAGGAGATGGTGAAGCAGCGGGAGACGTTCGTGGCGGGCTGTGCCGCGCAGAACCAGATCCCGGCGGCCAAGGCCAACGAGGTTTTCGACCTGCTGGAGAAATTTGCCGGGTACGGATTCAACAAGTCCCACGCGGCGGCGTACGCGGTCGTCGCCTACCAGACCGCGTTCCTGAAGGCCAATCATCCCGTGGAATTCCTCTGCGCGATGATGACCAACGACCAGGCGGACCTGGCCAAGCTGGCCCAGTACATCGCGGAGGCGAAGGGCTTCGGAATCGAGGTGCTCGGGCCGGATGTGAACGAGAGCGACGTCAGTTTTGCCCCGGCCGCCGGGGATCGCGCGGGAGCGGACGGCTCCACCGCCGGACGCCGCATCCGGTTTGGACTCGCCGCCATCAAGGGCGTCGGCGAGGTCGCGGTGCAGTCGATCCTGGAGGCCCGGGTCAAGGGCGGACGCTTCTCCACGCTCGAGGAGTTGTGCGAGCGCGTGGACATGCGCGCGGTGAACAAGAAGGTGCTGGAGTGCCTGATCAAGGCGGGCGCCTGTGATTCCCTCGGAGCCAACCGGGCCACCATGATGGCGTTGCTCGACGGTGCCGTGAGCCGGGCCAGCTCGCTGGCCTCGGACCGGGCGCGCGGACAGGTTTCGTTGTTCGACGCGTTTGATGCCGCCCCGGCGGCGTCCGCCAAGAAGGCGCCGGTGCTGGAGGAATGGCCCGTCTCGGAAAAGTTGGCGGCGGAGAAGGAACTGCTGGGCATGTATGTCAGCGGACACCCGCTGCAGCCCTTTGAGGCACTGCTGTCCCGCTATGCCCTCCAGACGGTCGCCGAGTTGGGGACCCTGGAGAACCGCTCCATGGCCCGCATCGGCGGCCTGGTGTCCGCAATCCAGGAGGGCGTGAGCAAGAAATCCGGAAAGAAGTATGCCCTCGTCACCGTGGAGGATCTCACCGGCAGCGTGCAGATCCTGTTGATGAACGAGAACTACGACCGCTATCGCGGCCTGCTCGCGGCCAATGCGGCACTGCTGGTGACCGCTGAGGTGAACACGGGGGAGGATCGCCCGAAGCTCTTTCCCCAGGAGGTCATCCGGCTTCTGGATGCCCCCCGGAAGTTCACCCGGCAGGTGCACCTTCGGCTCAAGGGTGCGGATTTGGATCGGAACCGGTTGGAGGGAATCCGGACCCTGGTGGAGGCCCATCGCGGTTCCGTCCCGCTGTTCCTCAGCATCCGGATGCCGTCCGGCCCGGTTGCCTTCCTGGAGTGCAATGAGCACTTCTCCGTGCTGCCCTCCGTTGAACTTGAGGATGCGGTGAACGCCGCCCTCGGCCCGGGTGGCTACTATGCCAAGGCCGACACGTCACTGCCCGAGCGGGCGCCCCGGAAATGGGAGCGGCGCAACGGCGGCGGGACCGGCGGCGGTGACGAATGACGGGGACTGAACCGCGGTTCACGGGAGGTCCGGACCGCGGCACACGTCAGGGCTTGGCCGTGCTGGTGGCGAGATAGGCGAGGATTGCAGCGAGTCCCTCCTCGCCCAGGGCCTCGAATCCGACGGGCATGATCGATTGATTGGAGGATTCCAGGGAGGCGATGTCCTTCCGGGCGACGCTGTGCTTCTGGCCCACGAGGTCGGTCAGGTCGATGCTGGTTTGGGTTTCGGCGTCCAGTCGGCCCGCCAGGGTGTCGCCGGACTTGGTGGTGACCGTCCACAGGCGGTAGTTCGCCTCCACGGACCGGTTGGGATCGAGGACCTCGATCAACAGGTCCGCCTTGGGACGCACACCGATGCCGGTGAGTTCGGGTCCGATGTTCTGCCCGGCTCCCCCAAGCCGATGACAGACGGCGCAATTGGCCGCGAAGAGATCCTTGCCCCGGGCGGCATCCCCCGTGGTGCGGGCGGCGCCCGAGAGCTTTTGGATGACGCCCTGGCGGTCCGGCGACACGGCACCGGAGCCATCCGCGAGTTCGCGGGCACGGGTCGCCACCGCCTTGTCCGGCGAGTTTCGAAGCTGCTGCCAGTGTTCCTGGCCCAGATCGTTGCGGAGGACGCCGCCGTTCGCGATGGCGTCCAGCACGGCGGCCGACCATTCGGGGCGCCTCAGCAATACCCCGAGCGTCGCGCGCTTTTGTCCGGGCGACAGACGGGACCACGCCTCAAGCAGCGCCGCGGAGGTCGCCGCCTGCCGGCTGTCCGAGAGGCTGCCGATGAGCGGTCCGGTGAAGGCGGGGGACGCCTGGGGGGAAACCTGGGCGAGGATCACCTCCACGCTGCCCGTGTCGTCCGCAAGACGAATCAGACTGCGCGCGGCACCGAGGCGTTCCGCGTCGGGGCGGCCGCCATCCGCAAGCTGGGCCCGAAGACCCTGCACCGCGGAGGCGCGCAGGTCGGCAAAGGCGTCGAGACGGCCCCACTTCTGGGCCAGTACCAGGAACCGGGCGCGGGCGGCCGGCGACAGCGGTTCGGCGGCATCGTGAAGTCCGGCGAGTTGCTCTCCGCTGAGCGAGGGCCGCCGGTCCTCGGGCCATCCGGCCGCAATGCCGTCGAGCACGGCTTCGGCGGTGGACGGGTTGGCCTGCGACAACGCGGGGAGGACCTCGAGGATGTTGTCCGGTGCCTCCGCCCCATAGTGCCGCGCCACGATCCGCACGGCTTCCTCCGCATCCTTGGGCAGGGCTTCGTTGCGGGTCAGAAGGGCGCGGCCAAATCCGGAGAGATGCCGGGCTCCCGCCGCGGCGGCGGCCTCGCGAAGCCAGCGGTCGCCGGCATTCGAAGGATTGGCGAGGAAGGCGACCACCGCCGCTCCGAGTTCCTCATCCGAGGGGGTTTCGGCCAGGGCGAGCAGGGCAGCGAGACGCACCTGGGCGTCCGGATCCTGCAGGGTGCCCGCGGAGATCATCGCGGTGGCGGATTCCCCGGTGCGAGGCAGCACGGACACCGCCGCGCGCCGGACGCCGGCCGAGGGATGCTTCAGCGCGGTCACCGCTTCGGCGCCGACGGCATTCAAGCCCCGCAACGTCCAAAGGGCGTGGATCGCGCCGACGTTGAGTCCGATCGCATCCACCGAGGTGTCGGCGACCAGATTCCGCAGGGCCGGGGCCACGTCCGCCTGACCCCGGTCCACCAGCCGGCGCTGGGCGAGCATCCGCCAGAGCTGGTTGTCGGTCCGCAGCGCGGCGACCCAGTCCGAAGGGGAGCCGCCCTGGAGTTTCGGGACGTGGGTGGGGGTTCCGCCATTGCTCGTCACCCGGTAGATGCGCCCGTGCCGCTTGTCCCGAAGCGTGGTTTCATACGCATTGCCCCGTCCGTTCTTGAAGCCGTTGGGAACCGGATTGTGCTGGACGATGTAGTTGTACCAGTCGAGGACCCACAGGGCTCCGTCGGGTCCGACCTCGGCGGCGATGGGGGCGGTCCATTCGTCGTCGCTGGCGAGAAAACTGCCGAGGTTCACAGCGCGGAAATCCGCACCCTGGACGTCAAAGCGGAACCATCCCACGAGGTGTCCGGTGGGTTCCGCGACGAAGGAGATCCGGTTCCAGAATTCCTTCGGGAATGCGCGCGCCGTGTACAGCGCGCTGCCGGCTCCGGCGGTGTACTTGTGGTGCCAGTCCACCTGCCGGACCTTCTCGGTGACCGGATGGAATTCCTGGCTGTCGGCGACGGTTTCCATCCGGCTCGCGGACCAGCCGCGGACAAATTCGTAAAACCGGTTGGGCATCGCCATGTACCAGGCGGCGTTTCCGTTGGCGGTGGAACCGAGGATCGTGCCGTCCTCGGTGATGCCGAGTCCCCAGGTGTTGTTGTTGCTGGACCGGATGAATTCCAGCTCGGAGCCGTCCGCCTTGAAGCGAAAGACGCCCATGCCGAATTTGTGGGGCTTGCCCCCCACGACGCCGTCGAATCCGGAATAGCCCACCGTGCCCCAGATCCAGTTGTCGAGACCGAGCCGCAGATTGCTGGCGGTGGCGTGGGTGTCGGACATGCCCCAGCCGGTGAAGAGCACGCGGCGTTCATCCGCACGGCCATCGCCGTCGGTGTCCTTGAGGAACAGCGTCTGTCCGCGCTCCAGCACGATCACGCCCCCGTTGGCGAAGCACAGCGAGGTCGGGATGCTGAGGTCGGTGGCGAACACGGTGAACTGGTCGGCCCGGCCGTCGCCGTCGGTGTCGGTGCAGATCTTGATGCGGTCGCGTCCCTTGCCCGGCTCCTGGAGTTCGTTGGGATAGTCGAGCGTCTCGGTGATCCAGAGGCGTCCCCGGTCGTCCCACGCCATCGCCAGCGGCTTGGTGATCTCGGGTTCGGCGGCGAAGAGGGATGCGGAGAATCCGGGTTGCAGGACCAGTCGCTCCGCCGAGTCCGCCGGTGCCATGGGGACCTGCATGGTCCGGATCGGATCCGTCTGCGTGCCCCACTTCGCGCCGGCGACATAGTTGGGCAGGGCGTCGGGGGCGTTGGTGTACGCGAAGGGAACCGGTCCGCCCTTGGCGGCCAGCGGGCGGACGTCGGCGGGGCCGGCGACGCCGTCGGAGGAAAGGGCGAGGACCAGGAGGGGAAGCGAAACCGAAGTGCGGACGAACTTCATGATGCTGGAAGGTGACGGGTGGGGATCCTTGCCGGTCCGGTCGCGACTGGCCATGAGTCTTTGCGCGGACCAAATGAGATTCCCACCGGTTGTCACCGGACGTTCTCCCCGGCACCGTTGGAGGAGTCCTTCGCCGTCGCATGACGCATCCTCCACTCGTGGAAACGCACCAGTCCGGCCCGCACACGCGGGAACGGATCGTGCGCGCGTCCGACTGTCCCGCGCTGGCGGTCCACGGGATCGCGCATGTGGGGTTTGCGGATGCCGCGGCCCCGTACGCCATGGTGCGCACCGAC
>JAEUHD010000400.1 GCA_016793645.1 Verrucomicrobiales bacterium | reverse complement strand
CGGTAGATGGGCCCGTTGAAGATCTCGTTGGGATACGGGATCTTGTTGATCAGCTCGAGCGACCGGTTCCATTTCTGCAGTCCGGCCCCGCCCCCGAAGGTTCCCACCATGGCCCCTCCCGGGAGACTCTTGGCGGTGGTGTTGCCGTTCGGATTGTTGAGGCTGGACCAACCCGCGGAGCCGGCGTGGCGGATGGAGATGCCGTTGCCCACGTTGCCCGGGGGCGGGACGTTCGCGGCGTCATTGAAGTTGAGGGCATCCAGTTCGTTCTGCTCCCACATCTGCCAGTCCGTCGCCAGAAAATCGCTGATCTTGTAGGTCTTTCCGTCGGTGAACGGCGGCGTCTTGCCGATGTTGTTGTAGCCGCCGATGGTGCCGTTCCAGCAATAGGAGGTCAGCTTGACGGGGCGCCCCAGCCACAGGTTCTTGAGCTTTCCCGAGGCGCGGTTGGCGACATCCTTCGGACACCAGCAGGTCTTGTAGGTGCCGAGGAACGGCCCGAGCTGGCTGATCCGGAAAAAGGAAACCTGGTTGCTGAACTGCGGCGAATCGATGTCCTTGCCGGCGGCCGAGGGAGGCTTGCTCGGCCCGCCGGGAATCCGGCCGTTGTTGCTGGTGGCGTAAATCCAGCCGTCAGGTCCGCTCAGGTCCCCACCCCAGGTCGGGTGGGCGTTGTAGTCGTTGTTGTCCGCAGCGTAGAGCTGGTTGGCGAGGAGGATCTGGCGGACGTTGTTGATGTCCACCGTGAGTTGCGCCCGATCCTTGGCCTTGCCGAGGGCCGGCAGGAGCATCCCGGCCAGAATGGCGATGATCGCGATGACGACCAGCAGTTCGATGAGTGTGAACGCAGTGCGCCCGGAAATGAAGGGGCGGGAGTCGGGAGCCGGCTGGGGAGAATTCATGGGGATTCCGCGGAGGTGGAATGGACGCTGGGGAGGATGCTGTGCTGGCGGCCGTTGCAGCATGGCAGAATCCTTCCCCCGGTTGCACGGGCATCGCAAGCCGGGAGTGCGGTGGGGGACAGGCTAAAGCCTGCACTACGAACCAACGGCGGGGGACAGGCTGAAGCCTGGACGACGAACGGTACGTTGGTAGTCCGGCCTTCAGGCCGCTCCCCGGCGCGGCCAGGGGGATGGACGGTGCCCTTTTGGCTGGGGGGGAAACAGACAGGCTGAAGCCTACACTGCGAACCAACGGCGGGGGACAGGCTAAAGCCTGCACTACAAGCGAACCCCGAGATTCGGGGCCCCGATTCAACGGCGGTCGGATTCCGTGGTCGCGACCTTCCAGGGCGAATCCCGGCTGTCCGGTGCGGGGCGGACCCAGTCGGCGTTTCCGCCAAATCTCGCCCGAAGGCGCTCGATCAGGGATCCGATCCGGAACTGCAGTTTCTCGCGCCCCAGCCACGTCCCCCAGGTCCAGAGATCCCCGCGATCCGAAATCGCGATCCCGGCTCCTCCTCCGGCTTCGATGCGAAGCACCGGACTGGGAATGGGCACCGGGCGGAGCGAGGCCGGGGAACCCGGTTCCGTGGGTGTGGCCATTTCCCACACGGAGCCGTCCTGACGCTGCAATACGAGGTGGCGACCGTGTCCGGAGGCAACGACGGTTCGCCAGTCGGAGTCTGTTCCGATCCGGACCGGGGCGGCGCCGCTTCCGGACTCCTCCCCGGTGAATTCGGGAGCCGTACGCCCCCAGA
This sequence comes from Verrucomicrobiales bacterium, assembly GCA_016793645.1. Classification (GTDB taxonomy): domain Bacteria; phylum Verrucomicrobiota; class Verrucomicrobiia; order Limisphaerales; family UBA9464; genus UBA9464. Next base: position 7,072 of record JAEUHD010000400.1, on the reverse strand, counting down.
TCCAGAGAGACCCGTCGGATTGAATTCCCGCCCAAAGATTGAAGGCAACCGTCACGTCCCTCCATTGCGTCCCGGGCAGCAGCGGAACGGGGGAGAGCAGATTGTTCGTACTTTGAGCCGCGGTGTTGCCCAGCCTGGGACTTCCCCCCCAGATCCAAAGGCTGCCGTCGGATTGGATTCCCGCGCCGGACACCCCGGACGCCCGGATCGTACGCCAGTTTGTCGAGGTTCCAACCTGAACCGGCACCGGGGAATCCTGGGTGGTTCCGATGCCGAGTTGTCCGAAATTGTTGAGTCCCCAGGCCCAGAGCGTCCCGTCGCGCTGGAGGGCATGGCTGCTGGCAAATCCGGCGATCACCGCCACCCAGTTCGTGCCGTCCACCGCGGGCGCGGGCGTGTCGATCATGCGCATCGGCGATGGATCCAGTTGATTGCGGTAGTTGGCGCCCCAGCCCCAGATCGAACCGTCCGACCGAAGCGCGAGGTTGTGATCACTGCCGGCGGAGGCCGCGATCCAATGGGTGGCGGATCCCACGCGGGCGGGCCGCGGCGCGAACAGGGGCGGGGCGGTGTTCATGCGCCGACCCAGGACGGGCCAGCCGCGTTCCTCCGCGCCCCAGGTCCACAGGCTGCCATCGCCGGCGACGATCAGTCCGTGGGAATCCCCCAGGCTGACCTGGAGCGGCGTCGATCCCGTGGGCAGGGAAACCGGTGACGGAACGCCCCAGGGCCGCCAGAGGCCGAGGAAGAGCAACAGGACACCGAGGCCCACCGGCCCACGATAGCGCTTCCAGGCAGAACGGGCGGCGACAGTCATGTGCGGGATCAGACCGGAGCGCGGACCGGAGATCACGGGGGAATTGACGACGGGAGCGTGGGGAGTCCGCCAGGGTTTGGAGTGCGCCAGTCCTCTGGCGCTTTGGAACGACGCGTCGTCCGCGGCCGGGGGATGGAGTTTGCCGACACGCGTCCCGGCGGGATGGAAAGCGGGAGGGGACTCCCGCAGTCCAAGACGCCCTGTGGGATTCACCATTCCGGCGAAGGATCGAAGTCGTCGGACACTTGGAGTTTGTCTGTTCGAAACCGATGGATAGTCCTGATTTGCGCAGCCGATGCGGTTCGCTCAAACCACCCGGCTGAACACCACGGGTATTGATTCGCCACTGTCACCAGGCCGTGTTTCACCGGGTTCTGGTGAGTGTAGTTCAGTCGAGCGAGAAATGATTTTTGGAAGGTCAACCGGGTTTCCCAATAGTTGAACCAGACCTGGCGCGCAGGAGTGCCATCCAGGCGGTTGATCCAGGCTGAGGTCCTCACGTGAAGCGTCCTGAGCATCTCGGCCAACGTTTCGGCACTGGAAATACCTGATGGAGAATGGGCGACGAAGTGGTAATGGTTGGAGAAAACCGCCCACGCCTCGAAGCGCCATCCATAGTCACGGGCGACCGTGAGCAATCCGCGATTCAGAACGCGAAGACGATTGGCACCTCGGAAATGATGCGCTTTGAGGTAAGTGCTGCTCGTGACAAAGAATGTGCCCCCGACCGAAAGTTGGTGAACGGGAGCGTGGGGCCAGGGAAGCATCGCGGCAGAGTACCCGGATCCCGAGGTGCTGCGATCACTGAAAAGCGGGAGGGGACTCCCGCAGTCCAAGACGCTCCGCGACGGCGGGAGCGTGGGGAGTCCGCCAGGGTTTGGAGTGCGCCAGTCCCCTGGCGCTTTGGAACGACGCGTCGTCCGCGGCCGGGGATGGGGTTCGCCGACACGCGTCCCGGCGGGATGGAAAGCGGGAGAGGACTCCCGCAGTCCAAGACGCTTCGCGACGACGGGAGCGTGGGGAGACCGCCAGGGTTTGGAGTGCGCCAGTCCCCTGGCGCTTTGGAACGACGCGTCGTTCGCGGCTGGGGGATGGAGTTCCTCGACACGCGTCCCGGCGGGATGGAAAGCGGGAGGGGACTCCCGCAGTCCAAGACGCTCCGCGACGACGGGAGCGTGGGGGACCGCCAGGGTTTGGAGTGCGCCAGTCCCCTGGCGCTTTGGAACGACGCGTCGTCCGCGGCTGGGGATGGAGTTCGCCGACACGCGTCCCGGCGGGATGGAAAGCGGGAGGGGACTCCCGCAGTCCAAGACGCTCCGCGACGGCGGGAGCGTGGGGAGGCCGCCAGGGTTTGGAATGCGCCAGTCCTCTGGCGCTTTGGTACGTCGCGTCGTCCGCGGCTGGGGGATGGAGTTCGCCGACACGGGTCCCGGCGGGATGGAAAGCGGGAGGGGACTGCCGAAGTCCACGTCAGGCCATCACGCCGCGGACGATATTGCCGGCGATGCCGGTGAGGCGTGCGTCGAGACCCTGATACTTCACTGTGAGTTGCCGGTGATCGACTCCCATCAGCGCCAGCATCGTCGCGTGCAGATCGTGGACGCTGACCACGTCATCCACACTCCGGTAGCCCAATTCGTCCGTGGATCCAAAGGTGGATCCGCCGCGGCTGCCGCCCCCGGCGAGGAACACGGAGAAGGCGAGGATGTGGTGGTCGCGCCCGGTGCCCTGTCCCATCGGAGTGCGCCCAAACTCCCCACCCCACAGGATCAGCGTATCGTCGAGCAGGCCGCGCTGCTTCAGGTCGCGGATCAGCGCGGCACTGGCGCGGTCCACGTCCGCGGCGGCGCTGGGCATCGCCTTTTCAATGTCGCCGTGGTGATCCCAGGCCCGGTGATACAACTGGATCATGCGCACCCCGCGTTCGGCGAGGCGGCGGGCGAGCAGGCAGTTGGAGGCGAAGCTCCCGTCCCCCGGCTCCTTCACGCCGTAGAGGTCCAGCATGGCCCGTGGCTCGCGGCTGAAGTCGGTGAGTTCGGGCACGGACGCCTGCATTCGAAACGCCATCTCATACTGCGCGATGCGCGTCTGGATCTCGGGATCCACCCGGTCCTCGGCCAGGAAGCCGTTGAGCCGGTTGATCTCCCCGATGACCTCCTGCTGGGTCGTCCGGCTGACTCCGGGGGGATTGCCCACGAAATGAACGGCGTCCCCCCGGGATTGGAACTGGATCCCCTGGAAGCGGCTGGGAAGGAATCCCGCGGACCACTGGCGCGCCGAGACCGGCTGGAGCCCGTATTTGCCGGCCGAGGTGAGGACGATGAATCCGGGGAGATTCTCCGTCTCGGAGCCCAGTCCGTAGAGCAGCCACGAGCCCATGCTGGGACGTCCCTTGATGATTGATCCCGTATTCATGAACGAGTGGGCGGGATCGTGGTTGATCTGCTCGGTCTGCATCGAGCGGATGATGCACAGGTCGTCCGCGACGCCCTGGAGGTGCGGAAACAGGTCGGAAATCTCCAGTCCCGCCCGGCCGCACCGGCTGAAGTGGCAAAAGGCGCCTCGCGCCTTGAGTTCCTTGTTCTGGAGCTGCGCGAGTTGTTGTCCGCGCGTGAAGGATTCCGGAAACGGCTGGTCGTGCAGTTCCTTCAAGCGGGGCTTCCAGTCGAAGGTCTCCAGATGCGATGGGCCGCCGGCCATGCAGAGGTGGATGATCCGGCGGGCCCGGACCGGGAAATGCGGTGAGGCCAGGGCGCCGTTCCAAGCGGGGTTTCCGGGGGTGCCGGCCCGGGCGCGCTCCAGCAGGGAGGCGAGGGCCATGCCGCCGAGTCCGTAGGCGGAGCGGTGCAGGAAGGTGCGGCGGTCGAGCGGTTGCATGGGGGGCGGCGCCAGGGCCGGGGCGTTGGGGGTGTCGTCAGTAGCGGGTCACCGTTTCCTGGAGGTTCAGGATCACGCGGGCCAGTTCGGTCCAGGCGGCGAGTTCGGGTTCGGGGGTTCCGGGCGGGATCGGATGCGTCCCGACCCGCAGGAATCGTGAGGCCGCGGCCGGATTCCGGTCGCCCTCCTCGCGCTGGCGGATGAGGAAGCGGTTGAGGGACTCGATCTCCGCCGGTTTCGGCGGCCGCGCGAGGGCGAGTTCAAAGGCGCGCCGGATCCGGGCGGAGTCCTCGCGGGGTTCCGACCGCAACAGGCGTTCGGCCAGTCCCCGGGAGGCCTCCACAAACGTCGGGTCATTCAGAAGCGTCAACGCCTGCTGGGGCGTGTTGGACACCGGGCGGCTCGCCGTGCATTCCTCGCGGGAGGGCGCGTCGAAGTTGGCCAGCATCGGGTTCAGGAAGGTGCGCTGCCAGTGCGCGTAGACGCCGCGCCGGAACTGCGAATCCCCGGGACTCGGGAGGTAGTCGCGGTCGGGGAACTGCAGGTTCGCGTAGTACCCGGGGGGCTGGTAGGGGAAGACGGGCGGGCCGCCCCGTTCGGGGTTCAGCAGGCCGGCGATGAAGAGCGCATTGTCGCGGACAAATTCCGCGTCCAGCCGCCGGGGATTCTGGGAGGCGAGCCAGCGATTGGAGGGATCCGACTCGCGGGTTTCCGGCCGAAGATTCGACTGCTGCCGATAGGTGTCGGACAGGACGATCCGGCGGACCATGTGTTTGACATCCCAGCCGCTGTCGCGGAATTCGGAGGCCAGCCAGTCCAGCAACTCCGGATGGGTCGGCCATTCCCCCTGCGCCCCGAGGTCCTCGACCTGCGCGGAGAGTCCGGCACCGAAGAACTGCTTCCACAGCCGGTTGACGAAAACCCGTGCGGTGAGCGGGTTCTCCGGCGACAGGATCCAGTCCGCAAGGTCGAGACGGGTCAGGCGGCGGTCGGTCGGAAGTCCGCCCCGGGGCAGGAAGGCCGGGGGGTTGGGCGTGACGATCTCCCCGCTTTCGTCCATCCAGTTTCCCCGGGCCAGCACCCGCATGGTCATGGGTTCCCAGGCCGCGGTGACCACCGCGGGGACGCGTCCGGACCGGCAGGAGAGGTAGCCCCAGTGCGCGGCCTGGAACCGTTCGCGTTCGAGCCGGTTGTCATCGGTGCTCAGCAGCCAGGTCTCCGCGAGTTCCCGGCGATCCCGGTCGGACCGGCGCGCGGCGGGACGGGACAGCGCGTCCACCAGTTCCACGCTGGCCCCGGACTTCAGGGGGTTGGCGGCCGCGAAGGGGGTCACGGAAATCCGGACGGACTGGACCGCATTGTTCCCGAGACCCACCTCCAACACCTCCCCATCCCCGGTGGCCTGGGGCTGCCGCAGCACCCACACGCTGGTGTGCGGATTCAGGGCGCGGCCAGCACTGGTCTTCCAGTTGTCCCGGATGCCGACCAATTGGTGTCCGTTGGCGTACCGGGCTTCCGACAGGGTGGCTTCCGCATGATGGATCCCGAGGTCGCCGGCGAGGCCCGAGGGACGGATGATCCGGAAAGACGGGCGAAGGGTCGTACTTTTGCCGTCGAAGGTGATCCCGTTGGTGCCCACCGGGAGAAGTTCCACCCGGACGGCGGCGAGGCCGCCCGCGGGCAGCGGAATGCGAAGTCGCGGAAGGCCGGTCTTCTCGGGCTTCTCCGAAGGCCGGAGCACCGTCACGTCCCCCGAAGCGGACACCGTGGCGTTGGTCGCGCCGTCGGCGGGAATGGGGACGGGCGTGGCCCAGCCGTCCGGATGCTCGGTGAGAAACCGGCGTGCGAAGGCCTCCCAGGAGGTGAAGGCGGTGTGGTTGACCCCCTTGCCCGTGGCGGAGGCGGCAATGGAATCCGAGATGGCCTCCAACTGGTCCGCATACCGCGCGGCCCGCAGCGCGAGGCTTTCATTCACCACCTCCAGTTCCGGCGGGAAGGGATGGTCATTGCTCCACCCCTTGAGATCCGGATTCGGGGTGTAGTCGTAGTCGTTGTACACGCCCCATTGCCGGACGTCGGCAAAGAAGGCCCCCAGAGAATAGAAGTCCCGCTGGGTGAAGGGATCGAACTTGTGGTCGTGGCATTCGGCGCAGCCCATCGTGGACCCGAGCCAGGCCATGGCGACGGTCCGGACACGATCCGCCTGATACTTGGCAAGGTATTCGCGCGGCTGGGCGCCCCCCTCACGCGTGACCATGTTCAACCGGTTGAAGCCGGTTGCGATGCGAGCGTCCATCCCCGCCTCCGGCATCAGGTCGCCCGCCAGTTGCTCGCGGGTGAACCGGTCGAAGGGCAGGTTTGCGTTGAAGGCGGCGATCACGTAGTCCCGGTAGGGAAACACGTTGATGTTCTGGTCCCCGTGATAGCCGACGGTGTCCGCGTACCGCACGACATCGAGCCAGGGCACCGCCATGCGCTCCCCGTAGTGCGGGGATTTCAGGAGACGCTCGACCTGTCGCTCGTACGCGCCGGATCGGGTGTCCGTCAGGAAGGCGTCCACCTCGGCCGGAGTGGGAGGCAATCCGGTGAGGTCGAGACTGAGCCGGCGCAACAGGGTCCGGCGGTCCGCGGGCGGGGAAAGATCCAGGCCCTGGCGGGCGAGGCGGGATCGGACCCAAAGATCAATGGGCGAGGCGGAGTTCCCGGAGGCGGTCCTGCCGCCGGGGAGCGGGGGACGGCGGAGGGGCAGGTAGGCCCAATGCGGCTGGTATTCGGCCCCGGAGGCCACCCAGCGACGCAGGGTCTCCTTTTGTTCGGGAGTCAGCGGCTTGTGGGCGTCGGGCGGAGGCATGAGTTCCTCCGGATCCGTGCTGAAGAGCCGCTTCACCAGTTCGCTGGACGCCGGATCCCCCGGGACAAAGGCCTTCCGGGCGAGGGCTTCCTCCCGGATGTCCAGTCGCAGCTTTCCCTTGCGGGCATTCTTGTCCGGACCGTGGCAATGAAAGCACGTGTCGGAAAGAATCGGTCGGACGTCGCGGTTGTACTGGATGTCCGCGGGAACCGGGGCCGGGGCCGCAGCGAGAACCCGGAGGGTCGCCAGAAGCCCCAGCAACGGGACTCGGATGGCGGCGGAAGGCTTCGTCATGCGCGCGGGATTCGACGAAGACTCTGCCCGAGCGCTTCAGGCGGGCAATAGCGGGATTGGCGGGAATGCGATCCGGCCGGAGGCGCTATTTCCGGTAGATGGGCCCGTTGAAGATCTCGTTGGGATACGGGATCTTGTTGATCAGCTCGAGCGACCGGTTCCATTTCTGCAGTCCGGCCCCGCCCCCGAAGGTTCCCACCATGGCCCCTCCCGGGAGACTCTTGGCGGTGGTG
>JAEUHD010000362.1 GCA_016793645.1 Verrucomicrobiales bacterium | reverse complement strand
CTCCCAGCACAGCCCCGACCCAGGATCACAGCCCAGCAGACAGCCGACTCCTGAATGCCAATGTAGTGCAGACCTGCACCTCAAAAACCCCGCTTTTGCGGAACTTCCTGACTTCCAAGCTGCCCAGTTGAGAAAGTCCGGCTAGTCCGGATCGCTTCCACAGGTCGGATTTGCAAATTGGATTGGCAGCCCGGACCAAAGCCGGGCAACTTCGGAGAGGGGACGGTGTTGTCCCAAGACCTATGACGCACTCCCACGATTCCGTTCCTCGGGTTTGTCTCAGTTTGGTTGTGGGCGCGCTCATGGCGGTCTCCCTCAGGGCGATACCCGGGGTGGGTGACGCCGGTGACAATCCGTACGGGGGGATCACCAATCGCAATGCCTTCGGTCTTCGTCCACCGCCGGAACCTGAGACCAATGCACCGGTCGCCCCGCCGGCGCCCCCCCCGAACGTCTTCCTGACCGGGGTTTCCCATGAGCGGGGCCTCAAGCGGGCCTTTTTTGTGATCAATCGTCCGGGCGCGAAGACCCCGGACTATGAAACCGCGGTGGAGGGGGATGAGATTCAGGATCTCAAAGTGTTGGAAATCAACGCTCGCGACGGGAAGGTGCGCGTTCAAGTCAGCGGTCGGGAGGTGGTTTTGAATTTTGCGGACAATGGAATGAAGAGCACCGCGGGAACGGTGGCTCCGCCGGCTCCCGGGCGTCCGGGGGCGGGGACGCCGGTTCCGCAGCCCGTGGCTCCTGTGCCCCAACCCACGGGAAACGCCGGTCCGGTCGTCATTGGTCGCGGGGGCGTCAATCTCAATGAGAATGTCCCGGCACCCAGCGGTGGAGTCCCACTTCCGGTGACCTACAGTGATGCGGGGGGCGGATTGCCAGCGTCGCCGGGCCAGGGGGCTTCCTCAGCGCGGGTCCTGCCATCCCGGGGACTGAGTCGCGGAGGGGCCGGTGTTCAAGAACAGCCAGTGTCCACCCAGGTGGGTGGCGGCGATACCTCCGGCTCGACGGCCATTCCGATTCCGCCTCCGTCGCGCTTTGCCCAATGAATTCAGGTAGGCCCGCCTTGAACCTCCCCTCGGCCGATTTCCCTTTGTTTTCCAGCCGAATGTCCCCTTCAAGATTCTCCAGAAAAAGTGGTTGACGCATAGGGCTGGCTTCTGGCATCTCTTTCATCACACACGGAAACCATCTGGTCTCTCATGAACAAAAACATCCTCGCTCTCTCTGTCGCAGCCGCGGCGCTGGCTTCTTCGGCCACGGCAGCCACCAGCTCGAACATTGTTGGGTACGTCAAGTTGAACCTGAAGAAGGGTCTGAACTTGATTTCCAATCCGCTGAGCAACACGGCGGCCAACGGTAACAACGTCAGCACCATTTTCGGTGGCATCGACTGCTCCGTCCTTCAGTGGAACGGCACCGGCTTCACCAGCACCGACATCCTCGCGGGTGTGGGAATCGTGGGTGGATCTGATTTCGCCCTGACTCCGGGCAAGGGTGTCTTCGTTGATTCTGCTGCTGATGCCTCTGTGATCACCGTCGGTGACGCTCTGGTTGGAACTCAGGCGCAGGCCCTCATCAAGGGAAATAACTTCGTTGCCTCGATCATCCCGATCAGCGGCACGGCCACCGATCTCGGGCTGCAGCCCCCGGATGGCTCGACCGTCCTGACGTGGAGCAATGGTACCGGTGGCTATACCGCCTTCGATACCCTCGGTGACGGAATCTGGCCGACCGGCGAGCCCAGCTTCGCCGTGGGTCAGGGTTTCGTGGTGCAGGCTGCTGGTCCCTTCACTTGGACCAAGACCTTCACCGTCAACTGAGCTGACGCTCCCTCTCCAACCTTCTGTTTCCAACGACAACCATGAATAAAATCCTGTTGACCATTGTTAGCTTGGCCGCGGGGCTCTCCGCCCTCGCCCAGGTGGGTAACGTGAACTTGAACAACAATTTCACGCCCGCCGGGTCCACGGCCAAGGCCTTCATTCTGGGAATCGATTCCCAGCCGCTCGCCAAGGCGCTCGGTTCTGTTGAGATTCTCGACAGCACCGGAAACGTGATCAAGTCGGGTGGCCTCGGCGCCAACGGCTTGTTCTTCCTCGGCGTTACGGACATTCCGGGAACCACCCCGGGTGGCGCCGGCTCGATCATCATTCGGGCTTGGGACAACACCACTGGTAGCTCCTACGCCACGGCTTCCGTCAAGGGCCAGGCGATCGTGACTCTCACCGGCCTCGGTGGTGGTGCGATTCCTCCTCCGGGACTGGGAACTGCCGGTAACTTCACCGGCCTCCAGCTGGTTCCCGAGCCCTCCACGGTGGCCCTCGCTGCCCTCGGAATGGTCGGCCTGCTGTTCGTGGCTCGCCGCAAGTAAGCAAACCCTTCCCACAAAGCCGTCCTGCGAACGCGGGACGGCTTTTTTATTTGTGCACCGGGGCGGGACTCCCGAGGTTTGATCCAAAATCCCCTCTTGAGAAAAACAGGCTTGTGGAAACGGGGGTCTGGAACGAAGACTTACTCAAAGACAACCGCCTGGGACCCGATGCCGTGACGGATGTTGCGCGCCTCGGGGTGCGGGTTAAGTCCCTTCCAAATCAGCAACTCCTCGATCATCCCACCACCCACGATGAACAGAATTCTTGCAACCTTGGTCAACCTGGCCGTTGGGCTCGGTGCTTTCGCCCAAGTGGGAAACGTGAATTTGAACAACAATTTCACGCCTCCGGGTGCCAATACCAAGGCCTATATCCTTGGCTTGGATCGTCAGCCGATGGCAAAGGCATTGGGAGCGGTTGAAGTCCTCGATAGCACCGGCGCTCTGATCAAGTCCGGAGGCTTGGGTGCCGATGGCCTGTTTTTTCTCGGAGTCACCGCCATCCCGTTTACCACCCCCGGTGGAGCTGGCACGATCATCATTCGCGCCTGGGATGTTTCGACGGGATCCACCTATGCGACGGCGACATTCAAAGGTCAGGCCATCGTGACGCTCACGGGTCTGGGTGGCGGCGCAATTCCTCCGCCGGGTCTGGGTACCGCCGGGAACTTCACGGGACTTCCCATTTTCATCCCTGAACCTTCCTCGGTAATTCTTGCCGCGCTGGGAGCGGTCGGCCTGTTCATGGCCGGGCGGCGTCATCGGTAGGGCCGTGGCCACGACAGGCCGGGACAGGGCTGCGAGAAGGGGTGCTCCCTTTTTTGGCAGGTTGCAGATTCCCCGTTTGACTCCTCAAAAAGCTCCCGCAACATCCCGCCTCCTGTTGGCGCGTTCGTCTATCGGCTAGGACACGGCCCTCTCAAGGCTGAAAGACGGGTTCAATTCCCGTACGCGCTACCAACCCCGCCGATGCCGCCTGCGATCCGATTCCAGGCGGCTTTATTTTGTCGCCATGCTTTCCAGTACCCGACGCCGTTGGAGCGGATGGTGGCTCGCCGCCGGGTTCGTTCTGGGACTGTCCGCAACAGCAGAGCTCTCGGATCGCACCCAGCTCGCCATCGAGGCGCTGCAGCGATTGAAGGGTTCCGAGGAGCCGAATCCGGCCCTTCAACAGGCGGCCCGTCAGATCGCCCTGCAGATTCCGGACGAGCCGGAGTTCGTGGAATTGGTCCGCGAGTTCCGACTCAGTGGCATGGAATCCAATCTCGTCGCGTTTGCCGTGCGCCACACCGAATCGCCGGCAGCCGCCGAGGCGATCCGGGAAACCCTCGGCAGGGAGGGGTTGGTCTTCCTCGGGAAACGGTTGGAGTTGGAGGGGCCGGAGACGGCGCCGCTGCTGGCATCCCTGGCCGCGGCGGGCGATCCCAGGTGCCTGCCCCTGATCAAGCCCGTCCTTCAGGACGCGGGGCGTCCCGTGGCAACACGGATCCTCGCGCTGAAGGTGGCGGCTTCGACCGCGGCGGGCGCCTCCAACCTGCTGGAGCAGCTCCGAACGGATTCCCTGCCGCCGGAACTCGCCGGGTCGGCGACGACTGTGCTGAAAGAGAGCCGATGGCCTGAAATCCGGTCCGCGGTGTCGGCAACTTCGCCGACAGTACCCCGGAAGCCAGCGGGCTTCCCGCCTGTTCCGGAATTGGTGGCCATGAAGGGGGATCCCGTGCGTGGAGCACTGGTGTTTCGGCGCCCCGACGTTGCCTGTATCGGATGCCACCAGGTTCGGGGGGAGGGAGTCGATTTTGGCCCAAAGTTGACCGAGATTGGCGCAAAGTTGGGCAAGGACGCCCTGATTTCCGCAATCCTGGACCCCAGCGCCGGCATCTCCTTTGGATTCGAGGCGTGGCGCTTTTCGTTGAAGGACGGCGACGACGTGGTGGGCTTGGTTTCCAGCGAGACCGGCGAGGAAGTCCTGATCAAGCAGCAGGGAGGCCCGCAGATCGCGCTTCGAAAATCCAACATTTCGGGACGGGAGAAGCTCCCCCTGTCGATCATGCCGGCCGGACTTCAGGACAATCTGTCGCTGCAGGAGTTCGTGGATTTGATCGAGTACCTGGCATCCTTGCGCCCGGAGGCGAAGTGAAAGACATCGGCGGGTCGCACTCACTCCTTCCGCTCGACGGGGCCATAGGAGAGACTCGGCGGATGGTGGCCCGGGTCATGTTGGATCTCGCGCTCCGGCGGGAGTTTGACTACTCGATCCCGCCTGGCCTCGAAGGACGGGTCGAGGTGGGTTCCCGCGTTCGGGTCCCATTCGGTTCGGGTCTGCGGCTGGGTGTGGTTACTGCGCTGGCGGAATCCTCGGAACAGAAGGCGCTCAAGGCGATTGATGAGGTGCTGGGGGAGCAAAGCCTCCTCACGCCCAAGATTCTCGACCTCGCCCGCTGGCTTGCCGGGTATTACTGCTGTTCGGTGGAGCACGCGCTCCGCAGCGTTTTGCCCGAGGCGGTCCGCAAGGAGGAGGCGGGCTGGAAGGAGCGACTTTACGTCCACGCGCTGCCCCCGGGTGGCACTTCGGTGCCGGAATTGACGCCGCGCCAGCAGTCCGTCTGGAACATCATTGAGGAGTGGCGGGAGCTGCCGCTGCAGGAACTGGTCCGGCTGGCTGAAACCACGCCGGCTACGGTTCGCAACCTGGAGGACAAGGGATACGTGGTCATCGCTCCCCGGCGCGAGGAGCGGGACCCGTACGCGCACGAGCGATTCCTGCCCACCCAACCGCTGGTCCTGAACGGCGAGCAGCAGACGGCGCTGGCGGCGATTCGGAAGGCGATGGGTCCATCCGGGTCGCTTCCGGAACCCGGGGGAATCCCGCCGGGGGTCTTCCTGCTCCATGGCGTCACCGGCTCGGGCAAGACCGAGGTCTATCTCCAGGCCTTGGCCCACGCCCTGGAGCAGGGACGTGGGGGTATTGTGCTCGTCCCGGAGATTTCCCTCACCCCGCAGACGGTGGAGCGATTCAAGGCCCGGTTCTCCAGCGGACCCCTGCGCACGCTGGTGGCGGTGCTGCATTCCCAACTGAGCGCCGGGGAGCGGCATGATGAATGGCACAAGATCCGGCAGGGGCGCGCCCGCATCGTGATTGGTGCCCGGTCCGCCGTCTTTGCCCCGGTGGATCCGCTCGGGCTCATCATCGTGGACGAAGAGCACGAGCATTCCTACAAACAGGAGGAAATGCCCCGCTACCACGCGCGGGATGTGGCCGTAGTGCGGGGACAACGCGAGGGGGCTGCCGTCGTGCTGGGTTCGGCGACGCCGTCCATGGAGAGCTACTACAATGCGAAGCGTGGGAAATACACGCTGCTGGAGCTGCGGAACCGGGTTACGGACACGCGGTTGCCCATCGTGCGGGTGGTGGACCTTCGTCAGGAGCGTCGCAAGGGACGGGGGAGCGGGCCGTCGGTCTTTTCCGAACCGCTGCGGGAGGCCATTCAGCAGCGGCTCGAGCGCAGTGAACAGACCATCCTGTTCCTGAATCGCCGGGGGTACTCGTCCTCCCTGCAGTGCGAGCAGTGCGGTTTTGTGGCGGGATGCCCGAACTGCAGCGTCTCCCTCACCTTCCATCGGCAGGCACAGGAGATTCGCTGCCATATCTGCGGCTACGCCGCGACGGTGCCCAGCCAGTGTCCGCAATGCTCCAATCCCCGCATCCGGTTCTCGGGGATTGGCACCGAGCGGGTGGAGGATTCCATCCGCAAACTGTTTCCGAAGGCGCGGGTGAGCCGGATGGATACGGACACCCTGAAGCGGAAGGATGACTATCGGAAGGTCCTCACCGAGTTTCGCACCGGGAAAATCGACATCCTGGTGGGCACCCAGATGATCGCCAAGGGGCTCCACTTCCCCAACGTCACCCTCGTGGGAATCATCCATGCCGATCTCGCGCTGCATCTGCCCGACTTCCGGGCCGGGGAGCGGACGTTCCAGCTCCTGACCCAGGTCAGCGGACGGGCGGGGCGCGGGGATGTTGAAGGCGAGGTTTTCGTGCAGACGTTCACGCCGTTCCATCCGGCGATTCAGTTCGCGCGGCGTCACGACTATGAGGGATTCTATGATCAGGAATTGGAGTTCCGGCAGCAGCTCCGGTATCCGCCCCTGGCCCGGGTCGCCCTGCTGACCCTTCAAGGGCGGAACGACGACAAGGTGAAATTCTCCGCGGATCACCTCGCCAAGGCCATCACGGCACGTCTGTCCGGCTGGCCCGATCTCATCCTGGCCGGACCGGCGCCGGCTCCGCTGATGCGGGCGGAAACGCTGTACCGGCACCAGATCCTGATCCGGACCCGCGCCATGGCCCGGCTCAGTCTGGAGCTGGCGGCCGTCCAGCAGGGATTGTCCCTGCCGGAGGATGTGGCCCTGGGAATCGACATTGATCCCGTGGATCTGTCGTAGCCGGGGCGCCAATTGACGCTGTCGGGATGCCCGGTAAGGTGGCGCAATGACGCGATTGATTCTGGGTGTGGTGGTTCTCGGACTGGCGGGCGGGTTGCAAGGGGAGGATTGGCCGATGTTCCGCGGTCCATCCCATAACGGAATTTCCTCCGAAAAGAACTGGCTCGGGGCGTGGCCTGGGGGTCAGCCGAAGACGCTTTGGAAGAAGAAGGTGGGCACCGGCTATTCCTCCATGAGCGTCTCCGGAGGTCGCGTCTTCACGCTGGGAAACGCCTCCAATACCGACACGCTGTATTGCTTCGACGCGGCGACGGGTGCTGAGAATTGGAAGTTCGCCTATCCTCAGAAACTGGAACCCAAATACTACGATGGCGGCCCCAGTGCCACGCCCACCGTGGCCGGGGACCGGGTGTACTCCCTGGGCAAGCAGGGTGACGTGTACTGCCTGGACGCCGCCTCTGGACGCGAAATCTGGCACATCAATGTGAAGACGGCGTTTGGGTTGACCGAGCCGGAGTGGGGATTCGCCGGATCTCCCCTCGTGGACGGGAACGTGATCTTCCTCAATGCGGGTACCCGCGGCGTCGCCCTGGACGCCACGACGGGCGGAAAAGTTTGGACCACGGGGACGGAGGTAACGGGCTATTCCAGCGCGGTCCCGTGGACCCACTCGGGAAAGCCGGCGCTGGCAATGATGTCGGCGAAGGCGCTGGTGGTGGTGGATCCCAAGACCGGAACGGAACTGGGGCGATACCCATGGGAGACGCAGTACGACGTCAATGCCCCGGATCCCATCGTTGCCGGCGGAGATCTCGTCATCACCAGCGGGTACAAGTTTCAGGAGAAGTCCGGGACTGGAGCCTCCACGGTTCTGGTGCGTCCGGCGGCGGGAGGATTTCAGAAGGTCTGGCAGAGCCGGGATCTGGCGAGCCAGTTGTCCACACCGATCCTGATCAACGGTTACCTTTATGGAATCAGCGGCAACGGGGATGACCCGAGTCCGTTGCGCTGCGTGGATGTCCGCACCGGAGAACTGAAGTGGTCTTCGCCTCCGGCGCCGATGGGCAATCTCACCGCCGCCGACGGCAAGCTGATCTGGGTGGCGGGCAATGGGGAACTGATCGTGGTGGCCGCGAACCCCGCCTCCTATCAGGAACTGGCCCGTGCCCAGATCTCCGCCGCGAAGGTCTGGTCGGCGCCCGTCCTGTCGAACGGGCGACTGTTCGTCCGCAACAACAAGGGCGATATCACCTGCGTGGACGTCCGGGGAACCGGTCCGGTGAACTGAGCGGCCTAGATCGGCTTGTGGTGCATCCGCTCGTGGGCTGCCGCAATGAACCCGCGGAACAGCGGGTGCGGGCGGTTGGGCTTGCTGAGGAATTCCGGATGGAACTGTGACGCCACGAAGAACGGGTGTGCGGGGATCTCGATGATCTCCACCAGTTGGTTGTCGGGCGTGGTTCCGCTGATGCAGAACCCGGCGGCTTCAAACTGGGCCCGGTAGGCGTTGTTGAATTCGTAGCGGTGGCGATGGCGTTCGCTGATGGTGAAGGCGCCGTAGAGCCGCTGGGCCAGGGATCCCATGAGCAATTGGCACTCCTGGGCGCCGAGGCGCATGGAACCTCCCTTGCGCTTCACGTGCCGCTGCGTTTCCTGGAGATGGATCACCGGATGGGGCGAATGGACATCGAACTCCGTGGAATGCGCTCCGGCCAGCCCGAGCACATTGCGGGCGAACTCGATGGTGGCGATTTGCATGCCCAGACAAAGGCCCAGATAGGGCACCTTGTTCTCCCGGGCGTAACGCGCCGCCAGGATCTTACCCTCGATCCCCCGCTCACCGAAGCCACCCGGGACGAGGATTCCCCCGAGATCCTTGAACAGGCGTTCGCCGCCGGGCTTTTCCACCTCCTCGGCCTCGATGTGTTCGATTTGGACCCCGCAATCGTTGGCCACGCCGCCGTGCTTCAGCGCCTCGTACACCGATTTGTAGGCGTCCTGGAGTTCAATGTACTTCCCGACCACGCCGATCCGGACCCGGTGTTGCGGGGCGATGAGGCGCCGGATGATGTCCTGCCAATGCGTCATGCTGGCGGGCGGGACGTCGAGGTGCAGGTGCCGGCAGACGAGGTCGTCCATGCGCTCGCGCTGGAGCATCAGGGGGACTTCGTAGATCGAATGATCCACGTCCTTCTCCTCGATGACGGCCTCAAAGGGGACGTTGCAGAACAGGCTCAACTTCTGCCGGATTTCCTTGTCCAGCGGTTGTTCGCAGCGGCAGACCAGCAGGTGCGGGGCAAGGCCGATTTCCCGGAGCTTGGCGACGCTTTGCTGGGTCGGCTTGGTCTTCAGTTCGCCCGCGGCCTTGATGAACGGGACGTAGGTGACGTGGATGAAGCAGACATTGTGCGGACCGACGTCGAGCGCGAATTCGCGGATGGCCTCGAGGAAGGGCAGCCCCTCGATGTCTCCGACGGTACCCCCGATTTCCGTGATGATTACGTCCGCCTTGGTGTCGTCGGCGAGCAGGGTGATGCGCCGCTGGATTTCATCCGTGACATGCGGGATCACCTGGACGGTCTTGCCGAGGTAAACGCCGTCCCGCTCGTTGTTCAGGACCTGCTGATACACCTGGCCGCTGGTGGTGGAATTTTTTCGGCTCAACTTCGTGTTCGTGAACCGTTCGTAGTGCCCCAGGTCCAGGTCGGTTTCCGCGCCGTCATCGAGCACGTACACCTCCCCATGCTGGTACGGGCTCATGGTGCCCGGATCCACGTTGAGATAGGGGTCGAACTTTTGGAGGGTCACCTTCAGGCCCCGGTTCTCCAGGAGCGTGCCCAGCGATGCCGCGGTGAGTCCCTTGCCCAGGGAGCTCACGACGCCGCCGGTGACGAAGATATACTTCATGGGCTGTCAGGCTCCCGGGGGCGTCGGTGCGGTGAAAGGAAAAAATGCAGATGTGAAGAACCCCTCCTTCCCCGTCCTTGACCTCGGGCGGCCTTTGGCGGGACGTTGGAGGAGATCCCCTTCAGGAAACCCCCGCGTTCCATGAATTCCCCCGCGCCGCCGTTGGTGGTGCTGACCGGAGCCAGCACCGGCCTGGGATTGGCCTTGGCCCGGATGCTGATGGCGGGCCGCTACCGGGTGGTCCTCACCGCACGGGCGGACTCCCGGTCCCGCTTCGACCGGGCCGGAATTTTCGAATCGGACCGCATCTTCATCCGCGAGTTGGACGTCACGGTGGCGGGGGAACGGGACGCACTGATGGACGAGGTGAACCGGCGGTGGGGAGGTGCCCACGCGCTCATCAACAATGCCGGCATCGCCTATCGGACGGTGGTGGAGCATTGGGACGAGTCGGCGTGGAACGACATTATGGAGGTGGATGTTCGCGCCGCCCTGGAACTCACCCGTCTGGCGCTACCCGCCATGCGCGCGCGGCGGGCCGGACGCATTCTCAACATCTCCTCCGTCGGCGGCATGATGGCGATGCCCACCATGTCGCTGTATAGCGCCGCGAAGTTTGCGCTCGAGGGCGCCACGGAGGCGCTCTGGTATGAGGTCCGGCCGTGGGGGATTCGCGTCAGCCTGATCGAGCCGGGATTCATCCGGTCGGATTCCTTCCGGGGCACCCGGTTCACCCGGCGCAGCTTTCGGGGGGCCATGGATGAAGGGGATCCGTACCATGCCCACTACCTGTGCATGGCGGACTTCATCGAACGCATGATGGAGCGGGCTCCGTCCACTCCGGACGATGTGGCCGGGTGTGTACTTAGGACCCTGGAGCGGAGGCATCCGCCGCTTCGCGTGTACGCCACGCCCGACGCGCACCTGTTCGCGTGGATGCGGCGACTGCTTCCGCGAGGGCTCTATCATGGGATCCTCTACCGGGCGCTTCCCCAGGTCCGGACCTGGGGCCGACCGGGCCCTGCGGACTCGCGGTAGGACCGCGACCTGCTCAGGCCAGCTTCACCGCCTTCTTCAGGCGGGCGCTCCGGACGGCGGCGTCGACGATCTCCTGTCCGATGCGGCTGATGGGCAGCGAGACGGGCCCTTCGAGCGGGATTCCCCGGTCGAGGCAGTGCAGGAGGTACTGCACCGGATTCTGGTGGGGTGCCTTGGGAGCCGGGGCGGGAACCGGATGCGGCTTCGGCTGGCGACGGGTCTGGACGGTGACGTAGTCGTCATAGTCGTAGCTGCTGACGGTTCCGTCCGTTCCCAGGATGATGAATCCGCACTTCGGCTGGGGCTGGATGATCCAGGGATCGGTAAAGGTGCCCCAGCGCGTCTCGAACTTGGAAAGTCCGTGCGCGTACCGGGCGACAACGATGCTGTGTTCGTCCACCTCGAGTCCCGCCGGTTCATCCACCACCGCGGTCACCTCCAGTGGGCGGCGGCCGCCTTGGTACCACGTGCCCAGGGTGGTGCCGTAGCCGAGGTAATCGAGCAGGGATCCACCTCCGTGCGCCTTCTTGTAGAACCAGGAATGGGGCTTTTCCTTGGCGACCTGGGCGGGGGGCTTCTCGTCCTTGTCCGCGCCATGGAACAGGGGGCCGCGGTTGCCGCCGATGTGCCAGACGTTCAGGACTTCGCCGATGGCTCCCTTGGAAACCAGTTCGTGCGCCTTGCGGTGGGATCCGACCCATTGCAGCGGCCAGTTGATCATGAGGGTTTGGGCCGGGGCCATCGACGCGACCATCGCGTCGGCCTCCTTGAGGGAGGCGGCGAAGGGCTTCTCGACCATGAGGTGCGGTCCGAAGGGGGCCACCTTCTTCACCCACTCCTCGTGCTTCGAGGCGGCGGGGCAGAGGATCACGACGTCGGGCCGGGTGGTTTCGAGGCATCGCCGGTAGTCGGTGAAGGCGCGGTCGCGGGAGACGAGGCCCTTTCGGATCGCTTCCTCCATGCGCGCGGGATTTTCGTCGCTGATGCCGACGATCTCCGCGTGGGGATGCTCATGGGCGTAGCGAAGCAGGTCGCCCATGTGGAAGTGGTCAAAGTTGATTCCGGCGATTTTCCAGGTGCGCTTTTTCATGGCGTGACAGCGCCGACAGCCTGCCCGGCATCGGGCGCCGGTTGAAGCGAAACTGTCCGGGAATGCTGCTTGAGGTGGTGGGCTTCGATGCCTAGCGTTTTCAAGTTCGCCCCCCCTGAGCCTATGCCGAAATTCCATTCCCGGATCGCCCTGTGGGCTGCACTGGCCCTGGGGTTGTCGCGTGTCGGGGGCGCGGAACGCGGCGCCGGTCGCGTGGCACTTCCTCCCCCGCCCACTCCCGCGGTGTCCGGACTTCGCGCCCTCCCGGCGGAATTGATTCTCGAGGACGCCCGGGACGCCCGGACGGTGCTCATCCTGGGGGACCGCCCCGAAGGCGGCGTGGTCGATCTTACCGGGGAGGCCCGGTTTGCGGTGGATTCCGATGCCCTCATGGTCTCCGAGGATCGGTTTGTTTCGGGACGGAAGGCGGGCACGGGATCGGTTACGGTCACCGCGGCCGGACGAACGCTCCGGATTCCCGTGACGGTTCGTGGGGTGGCCGCTCCGCCGGTTGGATTTGTCCGGGAGATCGAGCCGGTTCTCAACCGGGTCGGCTGCAGCCAGGGTACCTGCCACGGTTCGGCCAAGGGCAAGAACGGGTTCAAGCTGTCCTTGCGGGGGTATGATCCCACCTACGACTACCAGGCATTGATCGGGGATCTGAGCGGACGCCGGTTCAACCGCGTCGCCGTCGATGAGTCGCTCATGCTTCAGAAACCGCTGGGCGATGTCCCCCATGAAGGCGGCCAGGCGCTGCGCCCCGGCTCACGCTACCATTCCCTGCTGCGACAGTGGATTGCGGAAGGAGCCCGATTCGAAGACCCGGCTTCCGCCCGTGCGACCAACCTGACCCTCCTGCCGGCTTCCGTGGAACTGGACCTTCCGGGACGCCGCCAGGAATTTGTCGTGCTGGCCTCGTTCCCGGACGGCTCCACGCGCGATGTCACCCGCGAGGCCATTCTCTCCAGCAACAACGAGGAGGTGGCCCTGGTGAAGGATCACACGCTGACCGCCCTCCGACGCGGCGAAATGGCGGTGCTGGTCCGGTACGAGGGGCTTTACGCCGCCCGCGAGGTGGTGGTGATGGGGGATCGGACCGGATTCCAATTCGCGGCGATGCCCGAGAACAACTTCATCGATCACGCAGTGAACGCGAAACTCGAGCGGATGAAGATCAATCCGTCCGACCTTTGCACCGACGCGGAGTTTCTGCGGCGTGTTTCGCTCGACCTCACTGGACAACCCCCGACGGCGGAGAAGGTCCGGGCCTTCCTCGCGGACCCCACGGAAACGCGCAAGAAGCGGGAGGCGGTCCTCGAGGAGTTGCTGGGATCCCCGGCGTATGCGGACTTCTGGGCCAACAAGTTTGCCGACCTGCTCCAGTGCAATTCGGAGAACCTGGGACGCAAGGGCGTGCAGGTCTTCCGCGGGTGGATCGGACAGCAATTCGCCCGGAACCGTCCCTACGACCAGTTTGTTCGCGACCTGATCCTGGCCAAGGGAAGCACATTTGAGAACCCGCCGGGAAACTACCTCCGGGCCCTTCGGGATCCCGGCAAGATGACGGAGGACATCTCCCAGACCTTCCTCGGCGTCCGGTTCAACTGCAACAAGTGCCACGACCATCCCTTTGAACGCTGGACCCAGAACCAGTATTACGAGTTCGGTGCCTACTTTGCCCAGGTGGCCTTCAAGCGCGGGACGCTGGGGCGCGACACGCTGATCCGGGGCAACGAGACCTACGCCTCCGAGCAGGTTTCCGAGGACATCGTTTACCAGAACTACAACGGGGGTGAGGTGCGGCATCCGAAGACCGACCAGCCGGTGGCGCCGCGCGTTCCCTACGGTCACGCCGCCGACCCGGCCGTCGGCGCGGACCGCCGTGCGGTGTTCGCCGAATGGCTGACGTCCAAGGACAATCCCTACTTTGCCCGCTCCACCGTCAACCGGTTCTGGAGCTACTTTTTCGGACGCGGAATCATCGATCCTGTCGATGACATCCGGGCCGGGAACCCGCCGTCCAACGCCGCGCTTCTGGATGCGCTGACCGCGGACTTCATTTCGGGCGGACATGACGTGCAGCGTCTCCTGCGGACGATCTGTCAGTCGCGGACCTATCAGTTGAGCATTCTTCCGAATCGGTGGAATGAGGACGACCTGGTGAACTTCTCCCACGCGGTTCCGCGCCGGCTCAGTGCGGAGCAGATGCTGGACGCGGTCGCGGCCGCCACGGGCTATCGTCCGCAGTTCAAGGATCTGCCAGCCGGGCTGCGCGCGGTGGAAGTGCCCGATGGCATGGTGGGCGGTAACGATTTCCTGGCGCTCTTTGGGCGTCCGAAGCGCCAGAGCGCCTGCGAGTGTGAACGGTCCTCAAACGTGACCCTATCCCACGCACTCAACCTGATCAACGGGCCGACCCTCGGCGAATGCGTGAGCAATCCGGCCAACCGGCTGAAAAAACTGGTCGAGTCCGAACCCGACAACCGGAAGGTGATTGAGGAGATTTACCTGAGCTGCCTCAACCGTCCGCCCACGGACAAGGAGTTGACCGGCATTCCCCTGGGCGAGGGCGGGCAGCGGCTCGAATCCGCCCAGGATCTCACCTGGGCGTTGCTCAACAGTCCGGCATTTCTTTTCAACCGATAGGTTTCACGGACAGGCCATCATGATCTCCATACCTGGAAAATTCGGCGCGACCTGCGACGGCTTCAGCCGCCGCGAGTTCATGCGCCTGGGCGGTGCGGGCCTCGCGGGCCTCAGCCTGTCGGACATCCTTCGGCTGCAGGCGCAGCAGGCGCCGGGGGCGGGTCCCGCTCCATCCGCGCCCAGGAATGGTTGGGGACGCGCCAAATCGGTGATCATCCTCTACCTCCAGGGTGGCCCGAGTCATATCGACATCTGGGATCCGAAGCCGGACGCGCCGTCGAATGTTCGGGGCGATTTTAAGCCCATCCGGAGCAAGGTCCCGGGACTGTTCCTGAGCGAGGTCATGCCGCAGCTCGCACAGCAGATGGACAAGGCGACGCTCATTCGCTCGATGAGTTACACGCCCGTCGGTCTCTTCAACCACACGGCCGCCATCTACCAGATCATGACGGGCTACACTCCGGACCGTGTGTCACCGTCCGGCCAGCTCGAGCCGCCGGCCCCCAACGATTTTCCCCACCTCGGCTCCCAGGTCTCCCGGCTGCGTCCCCCGGAGGTGCCGATGCTTCCGTTTGTGATGCTGCCCCGGCCGCTGCAGGAGTCCAATGTGATCGGGAAGGGTGGAACCGCCGGTTTTCTCGGGGCCGCCTTTGACCCCTATTACTTTTACCAGGACCCGGCGAAAGAGATCAATTTGGCCGATCTCACCCTGCGGAAGGAAGTCTCCCGCGAGCGACTCGGACGCCGCGAAACGCTCCTCAAGACCGTTAATGACGCCATGCCCGAGATGGAGAAGGCCGTGGGGAAGTACGCCCTCGACAGCTACTATCACAAGGCGTTTGACCTCGTAAGCAGCGGACGGGCTCGGGATGCCTTTGACCTGACCAAGGAGGCGGACGCCCTGCGGGATCGCTACGGACGCCACACTTTCGGGCAGGGCTGTCTCCTGGCGCGCCGGCTGATCGAGGCGGGCACGCGCGTCGTTCAAATGAACTGGCCGGCCGTGGCCAACGGGGATCCCACGGTCGATGCGTGGGACACCCATGCGGCGAATTTTGGACCGCTCCGGAACCTGCATTGCCCGAAGCTC
>JAEUHD010000398.1 GCA_016793645.1 Verrucomicrobiales bacterium | reverse complement strand
CGCGCTCGATCCAGGAATCGGCTTCGGAAAGACACTCGATCACACTTTGGATTTGCTCGGTCGATTGGCGGAATTTACAAGGCGGGGACGTCCGCTCGTCCTCGGGGTGTCGCGCAAGTCCTTCCTGGGCGGACTCCTGGGAGTGGACGTGGGTGACCGTCTGTCGGCAGGAATCGCCTGCACCGTCTGGGCCGCCCTCCAGGGGGTCCAGGTGTTCCGAACCCATGACGTGGCGGCCACCGTCCAGGCGCTCCGGGTGGCCGGGGCGTTGTCGGCTCGAAAACCCGAATCAACGTGAACGTCTGGGTCTGGATAGAACACGGCTGGCGACCCGCGGTGGAGATCCTGATCCTCGCCGTGGGAATCTATTCCGCGTTCCAGTTCGTCCGGGGCACTCGCGGCGCGCAGATGCTGACGGGTCTCCTGGCCCTGCTGCTCTTCCTGACCATCGTCACCCGGCTCCTGGATCTCAAGGTGCTGAACGTGCTCCTGAACCAGTTCTTCGGAGTCCTCGCCCTCGCCCTGGTCGTCATTTTCCAGCCGGAGCTCCGCCGGATGCTGGCGGAACTCGGAACGCTTCCGGTCTTCGTCAGCACCCGCCAGCAACGGGAGAACATTGAGGACATCATTCAAACCGTGGACCGCCTGGCTCCGGTCAAGATCGGGGCGCTGATCGCCATCGAACGGAACCAGCAACTCGCCGAAGTGATTGAAGGGGGTGTCCCCATCAATTGCGAACTGACGCCGGAGATGCTGGAGACCATCTTTTTCCCCAACAACGCCCTGCATGACGGCGGCGTCGTCGTCCGGGACAACCGCATTTTGCGCGCTGCAGCCATTTTCCCACTGACGACGCGGCAAGACCTTGCCAAGTCGGTGGGGACGCGTCATCGGGCCGCCATAGGCCTGACGGAGGAAACCGATGCCATCGTGGTGGTGGTCTCCGAGGAAACCGGCAGCATCGCCTACGCCCAGCGGGGACAGCTCACCCGCGGGGTCACCATCGAGGAACTGCGGGCGTTCCTGACGTCGGTTCTCGTTCCCCGGATCCAATCGCGCGGACTCGCCGCCTGGGTCGGACGCCTGTGGCGGACCACCCGTCGACCGGGAACCACACCGGAAACCTGAAATGAGCTGGCGCGCCTTCATCCGGGAAAACCGATGGCAGAAGCTGTTCTCCGTCGGCTTGGCTGTCCTCATCTGGTTCACCGTCCGATCCACCGAGGGACTCAGGGTCGGTGGACCTGCCGCCAGCCATACCCGGGCATTTGACCGCGTTTCCATCACCGTCCTGACCAGCGCCGCGGATCTGGGGAGGTACCGCGTCACGCCGGAGGCGGTGCGGGTGGAGTTGCGCGGGGATCCCGATGTCCTCGAGCATCTCTCCGCGGCGGAATTGGAGGCCTACGTCAATCTGGTGGACCTTCGAGCCACCCCGCAGAGCCTCGCGCTCCACGTCAATCCACCCAACGGCACCGACCTGGTCATTGTCTCGCCCGCCAAGGTCCAGGTGGACCGGTTGCCGGACGGTGATGCCCCCTGACCCCTCCTTTCATGTCAGCCCCCAAACGTATCTTCGGCACGGACGGTGTCCGCGGCCGCGCCAATGTGGAACCAGTCACGGCGGAAACCGCCCTCAAGCTCGGGCGCGCCGCGGCACACGTGTTCCGCAACCTTCACGGAACGGCCCGGAACCGGGTGCGTCACCGGATCGTCATCGGCAAGGACACCCGGCTGTCCGGCTACATGCTGGAAAACGCCCTGTCGTCGGGGGTGCTGTCCATGGGCGTGGACGTGATCTTCATCGGACCATTGCCGACACCCGGGGTGGCCTACGTCACCCGGTCCCTGCGGGCCGACGCCGGGATCGTCATCACGGCGTCCCATAACCCGTATGACGACAACGGAATCAAATTTTTCCGACACGACGGGTTCAAGCTGGATGACCAGATCGAGAAGCAGATCGAGGACCTGGTTTTCAGCGGCGACATCGAAATGGTGCGCCCCACCGCCAGCCAGATCGGCAAGGCGTTCCGCGTCGATGACGCGCTCGGACGCTACGTGGAGCATGCCAAGGCGTCCTTCCCCCGCGGCATGACGCTGGAAGGGATGCGCATCGTCGTGGATTGCGGCCACGGCGCCGCCTACAAATCCACTCCCGAAGTCCTCCAGGAACTCGGTGCGGAGATGATGGTGTTCGGGAACCAGCCCAACGGGACCAACATCAACCACGAGTGCGGTTCGATGAACCCGAGTCTGCTGTGCGCGAAGGTCCGCGAATACAGGGCCGACCTGGGCATCGCGCACGACGGCGATGCCGACCGTGTGGTGCTCTGCGACGAGGCGGGACGCCTGATCGACGGGGACGACATTCTCGCCATCACCGGACTTCGCATGCTGGCCGAGGGCACGCTCGCCCGGAAGACGGTGGTGGCCACCGTCATGAGCAACGCCGGACTGGCCGCAGCCATCCGGGCGGCGGGCGGTGACGTCGTGGCCACCCAGGTGGGCGACAAACACGTCATCGATCTCATGCTGGCCGAGGGTTACAACCTGGGCGGGGAACAAAGTGGACACCTGATCTTCCGGGAGCACAGCACGACCGGAGACGGACTGGTCGCGGCCTTGCAGATCCTGAGTGCGATGAAGACGCAGGGACAGCCGCTGTCCCGCCTGGCAAAATGTTGGACTCGTTTTCCGCAGCTCACGGTCAATCTCCGCGTCCCCTCGAAGGACCGGGTCCTCGAGGAGGTTGGGGAGATCATGGACCGGGTCCGAGCGGCCGAAGCCGAGTTGAGTCCCGCAGGGGGGCGCGTCCTGCTGCGTTATTCCGGGACGGAACCCAAGGTGCGATTGCTCGTGGAAGGCCCCGACGCGGCGGTCATGGAAAAATGGTCGAGGGACATCTGCGGCCAGTTGCGGCGACACCTGGGCGCCGAGGGATAGGCGGTGGTTCCGGCGCTCGGGCCGGGGCCCCATCCGTCGGAGGGACCCGACGGACAGGCTGGGAGAAGCACCCGAAAGTCTGACGATCCGGACAGGCTGAAGCTCGGACTACGAACGGGGCGATCAGTGGGCTTCGATTTTCACCCCAAGGCGGTCCAACGTGGAGCCCTCGTCCCGGAAGAGGATGCTCATCGCCCTGAAAAAGTCGGCCACTGCGCGCACCTCATCGCGGCTCGCCGTGGTCAGGTCCCGCTGCAGACGCAGAACCTCGAACGTCGTGCTCTTTCCATTCTCCAACTTCTTCTGTTCTGCGGCCAACGCCGCCTCCGAATAGATGCGGGCTTCGCGGGTCGCGCCCACCCGCTCGTAGGACGTCTGTGCCGCCAGAATCTCGTTATCCAACGTCACCATGATTCCCTGTTCCAGCTGCTTGTGGCGAAGGATCAAGCGCTCCCGCTCCACCTTGGCGGCGCGAAAGCTGTTTTTGGCCGCCCGATTGCCCAGCGGAAATGAGAGGACCGCGCCCACCCCATAACTCTTGTAGTTTGCGTCGGCGATATCGTTCAGGGAATTGCCCACAATGACATCCCGATTGGCATACGCGGCACCGCCGGCCTGGTTCTGGGCGGAGAGGCCAAAGGTCGCGGAGAGGTCCAGCGTCGGGAACATCTGGTTGCGCCGAAACCTGACCGTGACGTTCTGCTTCTCGAGCTCCAGCTGTGACTGAATGATGTCGGGCCGCAAGGTCAGCCCCCGGGACCAGCTCTCCTGCCGATTGAAGGGATACGGCTGCGGCTTGAGGGTGTCGACCGGCGAATAGGTGGTGTCCGCAAGTTCACCGTAATCAGAGGTCAGCAGCCGTTTCAGGGTGTTCTGGGCCACGTTGTACACCTGCTCCGCGCTGATCAGGTCCGCCCGGCTTTGCGCCACCTGGGCCTCCGCCTGCTTCTCCTCCAGGGGAGCCATCGCCCCCACCTCGACCCGCTTCTTGTTCTCCAGAAGGAGGCGATTGGCAAGTTCCACCGCCTGCCTTTGAACCTCCACTCCCTTGACGGCGGCAGCCAGATCGTAATAGGCCAATTGCACGTCCGCGGCCGTCGTAATCAACTGGGCCCGGATGGACTGCTCCTCCTGCAGCAGCGTCTTCTTGTTGAGGGAAATCGTCCATCGCGCGGAGTCGATCCACATGTCCCTGAGCAACGGCTGCGTCAACGTGACGTTCGCACCCGCCGGCGCGATCGCCTGATAGTTGGTGGTGCCCGGAAGAAAACTGCGCTGGGAAAGGAGGTTGCCGTTAAACTGATAATTGGCACCCGACGGCAGCAGGCCCCCGAGTCCCATGCTGCCATCCTGGGACCAGCTGATGTTTCCCGGAATGGGAACCTGCCCCACACCCGTCTGTGAAGGCTGGGTCGCCTTGTCGGCGCCGTAATTGAAGTTGAAATTCGGATCGTACGCCCCGTAGCTGCCCGCGAGATTGAGTCCCGCCAATTCCGGAGCAAACCGGATGATCTGGATCTCGAGGTTGTTTCGGAACGCCTGCTGAAGGCATTCGTCCAAGGAGACCGGCTTCACAGTGGTACTGGCCGCCTGGGTCGCAAGGGACATTCCCAGCGACACAGCGCCCAGCAGCGTGCAGGATTTCATTCTGGGTTCAGATTGAGGACTTTGCCGGCAAGGGTCAAACGTGAGTTTGCCGACGCGTCGAGGACCCGCCTCAGACGTGTCCGGTTTCAACCGTATTTCAACTTCCCGGGGGATTTTCAGTGAGCGGACAGTCCCATCGCACCGAGGACCGCATCCGCGCAGTCGCGTCCGGAGGTATAGGCGTCCTCATGAAATCCGTAGCGGAAGTAACTGCCGGCAAAGAAAACCGCCTGCCCGGGCGACCGCCGATTCAACCCC
This sequence comes from Verrucomicrobiales bacterium, assembly GCA_016793645.1. Classification (GTDB taxonomy): domain Bacteria; phylum Verrucomicrobiota; class Verrucomicrobiia; order Limisphaerales; family UBA9464; genus UBA9464. Next base: position 1,706 of record JAEUHD010000398.1, on the reverse strand, counting down.
GGAAGTAAAGCCTGGGACCGCACCGCCCCAAGACTGAACAGCGGATGCTCGTACGGGATTTCCCGGACAATGCGGCGTGGATCCACGGTGTCCCCGGGATTGATGGAGACAAAATACGGCACATCCCCGGGGACGCCCTGCAGGAGGTTCATCCAGTACACCGTCTGGGACTGGGTCCCTCCGCCAGGCGCCGGGGCGATTCGATAGTTCCACGAGGACCACGCCAGTTTCCGGCGGGGCATCACCGACGAATCCGTATGCACGACGGCCCGATTCGGCTCGTAGCGAAACTCTCCAAGCAACCGGCGCTCCTCCGGGTCCGCATCCGCCAGCAATGCCAGTGCCTCGTCGGCATGGCAGGCCAGGACGACCCGGTCGAAGTCCCGGGTCTCATCATCCTTGAAAACCACCCGGGCACCACCCCCGGAAAGTCGCCGAACCGAGCGCGCCGGCTTCGCCAACTGAATCCTCCCTCCGAGATGTGGATCCAGCCGACGCACATACTCCCGGGCACCCCCATCGACCGTCCACCAAGGGTGCTGTGTGTGCAACCCGAGGAATCCGTGGTTGTGGAAGAACCGGAGCAACGTGACCGCGGGAAACTCGAGCATGCGGTCCGTGGGCGTGCTCCAGACCGCGCTGCTCATCGGAATCAGGTACAGTTCGAGGAAGTCCCGGCCGTATCCCCGCCGCTCCACATACTCGCCGACCGAAGCCGAATCCCAACGCGCATCGGACAGGGCGGCCGCGGCCTCGCCATTGAAGCGGTGAATCGCCGCCAGCAGGCGCCAAAAGCGGGGCCGAACAAGGTTCCGGCGCTGGGCAAACAAATGGTTCCAACCGGATCCACAGAACTCCAATCCAGCCGGAAGATGCTGGACGCTGAACGACATTGAGGTGGGCTTGACCGGAACCTCCAGTTCCTCGAAAAACCGGCAGAGATTCGGATAGGTGACCCGGTTGAACACCATGAATCCGGTGTCGAAGGCGACCGAACCCGAGGGGTTCCGGACGTCGATCGTGTTGGTATGCCCGCCCGTGTAGGCATTTCGCTCAAACAGGGTCAGGTCGCAAGCCTTCCGGAGACGCCAGGCACAGCCCAATCCGGCAATGCCCGCACCAACGACCGCCACCCGCGGTCTGGAACTCGAACCCCGGAGCACTCCCGGCTGCGCATCAGATTCCCGGCTCATTCCCCCGGCAACCCGAGTTCATCCCCGGCGGTCGCGAGGCAACTGCTTCTCCGAATCATAGGCATCGGAGGGCACCGGCCGAAGATCCCAGATCAGGCCCGTCCACGACAGGACCTTGAGCAGGTAATAGGTGATGTCGATCTCCCACCAGTAGAAGCCCTGTCGGACGCAACCCATGTGCTGGTGGTGGTTGTTGTGCCACCCTTCCCCAAGGGTGATCAGGGACAGGATGAAGCTGTTCCGGCTGTCATCCCCGGTGGCGTAGCGCTTCCGGCCCCAGACATGCGCCATCGAATTAATGCAGGCGGTGCCATGGAACAATGCCGTGGTGCTGATGAAGAATCCCCAGACGAGCAGTTGGAAGCCCCCGGTCTTCAGCTGGGGAAACAACCGTCCGACCACAAGCCCAAAAAAGAAGATCACCACGGCAAAGACGATCGGGATCAGCGTGTCGAACCGGTTGAGGAACACCAACTCGGGGAAGCGGGCAAGATCCTTGATGCGGCGATAGTC
>JAEUHD010000287.1 GCA_016793645.1 Verrucomicrobiales bacterium | reverse complement strand
CTCCAAAACCTCTGATAATGCCGACCCATTCAAGGGACGCCGGGCGATTTCTGAGGTTTCCACCACAAGTCACCCGTCCACTCGGCATTATTCAGTAGCCGCCCCAATGGCCCTTATGCCGTCAACGGCATAATGGTCAATGTTCGCCTGCGGGATCAGGCACCCCTGAGACGGTTGCTGGAGGAGGCTCGGAAGACCCACAAGGATCTGATCGCCTTTCTCGCGGGCGTTGCCTACGCCGTGCATGCCCGGGACCGTGCCGAGAGAACCGGCAGAGAGGAGTTGGCTGACATTCCCAAACACGGACCGGAGGGACTTCTGGAAACACTCGCCTCGTGGTCCGGCAGTCGGGACAGGGCAGCCGATTTAATTGAGGCCATCGAACAGCGCGCCGGGTTGTTGGTTTGTCCGGATCCGGGCGCGGCGGTGCCTGTGTTTCAATTTCCGCATCGTTCGTTCCAAGAGTACCTCGCTGGTTTCCACTTGGCGGACCAGGATGACTTTGAGGAGCGAGCGCTCAAGCTTATCACCGGGAGAACTCTCGGTTCGACGGAAGCCGGCGAGGATTCGGGATATTGGGACGAGACCGTCAAATGGGCGGTGGGCTGGATTGCCCACGTCGCGGAGGGAAAGCGCCGATGGAAGGAGATCCCGATCATTGCGGAGCGGCTTTCCCAGGCCGCCGGAGGCTCGCCGATTTTGATCCGCCATCGACAGATCCTCGCCGCAGAGATTCTTACGGAAATGGGTGAGGACAAGGTTTCCGATCCCCGGACGAATGGGGGGCCGGAATGTCTGTCCCGGGTGCAGCAACGGCTGCTCCAGCAGATGGGGGACTGGGAAGCGGTCTCTCCCCGGGAGCGGTGTGAAGCCGGTCGCGCTCTCGGGGGGCTGGGGGATCCGAGGTCCGCGGTCGTGCCGAGAACGCTTCAGGAATTGGGAGAAATGGAGTTCTGTTGGGTGCCTCCCTCGCCCTTCTGGATGGGCATGGCCGAGAGCGACGCTCACGAGCTCGAGGAGCGATTTCGTACTGCCCAAGAGCGCTTCATCCGCCAGGATGCGTTCCCTTGCGGATACTGGATCGCACGCCATCCGGTATCGGTGGCTCAGTTTGGTCGATTCGTTGCGGACAAAGGGTACCAGACCCGGGCGTGGTGGGTTGAAGCGGAGCGGGCGGGTGTTTGGAAAGACGGCAGGATCACCGGGTGGACTTGGAATGAAGAAATCGGGCAGGTGAGGGAAGAGATCCGAAGCAGACCCGGAGATTCCGGCCTTCATTTTGGGACTCCCAATCATCCGGTCGTAGGAATCACTTGGTACGAGGCTATGGCTTATTGTCGCTGGATCGACCACCACTTTTCGTCGAAGGGAACCTTCCGCTTGCGACTCCCTTCCGAAGCAGAATGGGAACTTGCCGCCCGGGGAGGTGAGCGAATTCCAAACTCAAACCAGATTGGAGTGTTGTCAGGAGGATTGAAGGTCGGCCAAACCCAGAGGTTTGTAAAGAACCCTCAGCCAAAGCGTTCCTTCCCGTGGGGTGATCAACCGAAGACCGACCATGCGAATACACATGAGCTCGAGTTCCAGGGAACCTCGGCTGCGGGTTGTTTTGGCTGCGGAAGGAGCCCCTACGGAGTGGAGGATCTTTCGGGGAATGTTTGGGAGTGGACGCGAAGCCTTTGGGGAAGGGCAGTGCGGAAGCCTGAGTTTGGGTATCCGTACCGCGCCGAAGATGGACGCGAGGATGAGCTGGCTTCGAAGGAAGTAGCCCGTGTGTTGCGGGGCGGCTCGTGGGGCTTCCCCGCGGACGGCGCGCGTTGCGCCTATCGCGCCGGGCGCGAGCCCGTCTACCGGAGCAGGTACGTTGGTTTTCGGTTGGTGGCGTCCCCATTCGACTCTGGGCGCTGACCCCTCTGAACTCTGTCACTTTGAGTTTCTGTTCTCTGTTTCGGTAAGAGGGCGTTGCGGTGGATCTTCCGATGGGGTGCAGGGGGCGGTAGCCCCCTGCAAGCGGTACCAGGAGAAGTTTGCTGCCCATCGACAGGTGGTCGAACAGGAGATTATCTTTCCGAAGCGTCAACCCAGTGGAATTTCCAAATCCTCCCCAAACCCATGAGTTCTGACATCGAACGTTGGGAGCCTCCCAATGATGCCACCGCCTTCGAATCGTTGTGCCTGGATTTGTGGAAGGACATACTCCGGGACCCCGGGACCCAAAAGAACGGCCGGCGGGGACAGAAGCAGGATGGCGTGGACGTCTTTGGACGCGAGAATGGCCTTCTGGTCGGGATCCAATGCAAACAGAAGGACGGCCGGCTCTGGTCCCGGGTGACAGTGTCCGAGTTGGAGGCCGAGGTTCAGGCGGCGCTCCAGTTCGAACCGGCGCTCAGCCGCTTCATTCTCGCCACCACCGCCCTGCGGGATGCCACGCTGCAGCGCAGGGCCAACCAGTTGACGGAGCAACACGCGTCCCTAGGCAGGTTTCGCGTCGAGGTTTGGGCGTGGGAGGATGTCTGGCATGAACTGTATCGCCGCCCGGAATTGCTCCGCCGGATCGCCCCCGTGTACTGGCCGCGCCGCGCCGCCCTTCCGCCGTCTCCGCCGTCGTTCGCGGACCTGGTGCGGGACGCCCGCCCCTACCTCGAATACATCGCCCCGCAGTGCCAGCAATTGCCACTGATCGGGCTCGATCCCAAGGGCAAGGACTCCCCGCTGACTCTGGATGCCGTTTATATCGGGCTCGACACCAAGACCCAGGTGCATCTCCGGGAAGAACATCCGAGCACAGGCGCGGAGGAAGAGCCGCTGTCGGCATTGCTGGCTGTTGCGCTTCATCGATGCGTGGTCCTCAAGGGTGACCCGGGCTCCGGGAAATCCACGTTCATCAGCCACCTCAGCTATCGACTCGCCCGGCACCTTCTCGATCCTGACGCTCACGGACTGGGCTCCCTCCCGGGCTGGCCGCCAGATCTCGCGCGGATTCCCATAACGATCACCCTTCGGGAATTCGTCCGGGCGCAGCCGGTGACGCTGCCGAAGCCGGGTCCGCACTGCCTTTGGGACTACTTCAAGGGAACCCTCGCCCATTCGGTTCTCTCCCAATGCAGTCCCGCCCTCGAGCAGGCCCTGCACCTTGGGTATGCGATCCTCTTTCTCGATGGGCTGGACGAAGTGCCCACCGAAGTCCAGCGGGAGTTCGTGCGGGACTGCTCCCTGCTGTTCGCGGAGCGCTTCCCACAGGCGCGGGTGGTGATGACCTGCCGGACGATTCCCTTCGAAGCGATGCTTCAAGAGGAGTCCGAGGCGCAGAAGGCGAACCCTCGCGTCGGCCCCCGGCTCGCGGATTTGACGTCGTTTGAGCTGGCTCCCTTTGATGACGCCAAGATTGGGCAATTTATCGCGGCCTGGTATCGGGCCCATGTGGGAAATCCCTTCACGGCCGAGACGGCGGAGCAACGTCGGGACGCTTTGCAACAGGCGATGGGTCGGCGCGAACTGCGACGACTGGCCGGGAATCCCATGCTCCTCACCGACATGGCGCTGCTGCACACCCATCGCGGCCGCCTTCCCAATGACCGGGCCCGGCTCTATGCGGAGGTCATTGATTTGCTGCTGCTGCGCTGGGAGCAGGCGCAGAAGGGCACCCGGCGTCTGGGCGAACTCCTGGATGACGCCGAACGGGATCAGAACGATCTTCTGCGCACCCTGGCCGCGGTGGCGTTTGAAGTGCACGGCGCGGATCGGGCCCGGAGCGGATCTCCCGAGGCCGACGAGGCCGGGGATATTCCCCATCACACGCTGCTTTACGCGCTGCAGGAGCTTCACCCAAAACGAAGTCTTGATTGGGCCCAGGAGGTGATCACCACCATTGAACAACGGGCGGGCCTGCTGATTGACCGAGGATCGCACACCTACCGGTTTCCGCACCGTTCGTTTCAGGAGTATCTCGCGGCCGTTCACCTGATCAAGGACAAGAATTTTGACACCAAGGCGACGGACTTGGTGGACGACAGCGGGTATTGGCGGGAGGTCATCCGGTGGGCCGCGGCCCGGTTGACCCATGTGGACGATGTGGTCGAGTGGAAGGGGTTCGCCCTGATCCGCAAGCTTTGTCCGGGCAACCAGCCACCCGCTACGTTTCCTTGGCACCGGATCTGGCTGGCCGGAGAGGCCCTGCTCGAAATGAGCCTGGCCAAGGTCACCCAATTCGACGAGGGCCCTGACCTCGTGAATCGTGTTCGCACGCTCCTCAAGAAGTTGCTGGAAGCCGGGGCGCTTTCGCCGCGGGAGCGAGCCCAGGCGGCCATGGCTCTGGGGGGATTGGGGGATGACCGGAGCGGAGTTGGTGTCCGCCCCCATTCCGACCATCCCACGGGAGTCCCCGACTTGTTGTGGACTTCCGTCATTTCCCCGGGCCCGTTTGTGTTGGGGCAAGGGAACGAACTGCACTCCTGTGAGGTGATCCGAGAGCCCTTTGTCTTCAGCCGCTACCCAGTGACTGGGGCGCAGTACCAAGCCTTCGTGGAAGGAGGAGGATATCATCATCGCGAGTATTGGACGGAGGAGGGGTGGCGGGTCCGGGAGGCTGAGGGTTGGACAAAGCCCAGGGACTTCTCACCGGAGTTTCAAACGATGAATCATCCGCGGGTAGGCGTGAGTTGGTATGAAGCGGTGGCGTATTGTCGGTGGCTCAATGAAGCGTTCCCGGCGGAAGAGCTGAAGCTGCCGGACAGAAGTTGGAAGGTTCGCCTTCCGAGTGAGGCGGAATGGGAGCGGGCGGCACGGGATGTGGATGGACGGGAGTATCCGTGGGGAAAGGGAGTGGAGGGGCTTGAGGATCGATGCAACGTGCATGAGACGGGATTTGGGCGGACGAGTGCGGTGGGGATGTTCCCCAAGGGTGTGGCAAAGTGCGGCGCGGCGGACATGGCTGGGAATGTGTGGGAATGGACGCGAAGCCTATGGGGCAAGGAAGCGTGGAAGCCTGAGTTTGGGTATCCGTACCGCGCCGAAGATGGACGCGAGGATGAGCTGGCTTTGAAGGAAGGCCCCCGTGTGTTGCGGGGCGGCTCGTGGGGCAACCCCGCGGGCCTCGCGCGTTGCGCCTGTCGCGACTGGGGCGAGCCCGTCGGCCGGTACGGGGACGTTGGTTTTCGGTTGGTGGCGTCCCCATTCGACTCTGGGTGCTGACCCCCCTGAACTCTGTCACTCTGAGTTTCTGTTCTCTGTTCCGGGGAGAGGGCGTTGCGGTGGATCTACCGAGGGGGTGCAGGGGGCGGTAGCCCCCTGCTTGGACAGGTTGCTACCGGTAGAGTGCTGTTTCCGTATGGGCCGCGGCAGCTTCAGGCGGATTCTTCCCAGGACCGCCTTGCGCAAGCCGGTCGTGTTGCCGTGCCGGACGTGTTCAACCCAACTTCGAATGCTCTCGTTCAGTTTCGTCAGCGGTGTCATCCCCGCCTCAACCGACGACGCCGTCCGCCGCAACTTGCGTTCAAAGTGGACACCCTTGCGTCGTTTCAGCCGCCGTCGCCCGGGGAACGTGATGAATCCGAGGAAGGGCAACCCTTCGGACACGGGTCTTGGATGCGCTCCGGCATGAAGGGTGAGACGCAGTTGCGAAAGGCGTTCGACCAGCGCGGATTTCCATTCCCACAGCGTGTCCTTGTCGTCGGAGAACAGGGCAAAATCATCCACGTAGCGGACATAGCCGCGACACCGGAGCTCGCGTTTCACGAAGTGATCGAAGGGGTTCAGGTGGCAGTTCGCCCAAAACTGGCTGGTCAGGTTGCCGATCGGCAGGCCCCGCGGACGCAACGGCGCAAACAGATCGTCACCAGCAAACCAGACCATGTCATACTCGTCCTTCAGGACGCCTCGTCCGCTGTCGAGGATTCCCTGGCACAACTGAAGGATCCGGTGGTCCTCGATCTTCCGCGAAAGAGTCTCCATCAGCACGGCGTGGTCGATGCTGGGGAAGAACTGCCGCAGATCGCACTGGAGGACGAAGCGGAATCGCCGGGTGAGTTGTTGGAGGTGATCCAGCGCCCGATGGGTGCCCTTGCCGATCCGGTTGGCGAAGGAGTCGTCCACAAAGCTTCGCTCGAAGTCCGGCTCAATGATCTGGCACAGGGCATGATGAACCACCCGATCGCGAAAGGGTGCCTCGGTCAGAAGTCATGTCTCCGAACCCTCGGGAAGTGATTGGTGGCTGGAAGCAGCCAACTCAGGAGGTCAAAGGTTCGGGTGAAGAGGATCATGTCTGGTTGGGCCATGGCGTTCGGATTAGGAGCCTCGAACATCCGCGGCTGCAAAATTTTTCGGGCAGGGGGCTGCCGCCCCCTGCACCCCCGCTTTGCCATCACACAACTCTACATGCCATCAGGCCAGAGATCATAGGACCAGTGAGTCAGAGTTCAGAGGGGCCTGCGGCCAGAGTCGAATGGGGACGCCACCAACCGAAAACCAATGAACCAGTACCGGTCGACGGGCCCGCCCCCGTAGCGACAGGCGCAACGCGCGTTGTCCGCGGGGGAGCTCCACGAGCCGCCCCGCAACACACGGGGGACATCGGAAGGCGCATTCTCATCCTCACGTACTTCTCCACCTAGGTAGGGGAACTTGAATTCAGGATTATCCCACTTCCTACCCCACAAACTCCGCGTCCATTCCCACACATTCCCAGCCATGTCCGCCACGCCACACGTCGCCAGCCCCTTCGGGAACATCCCCACCGCACTCGTCTGACCCAAACCCGTCTGATCCACGTTGCATCGATCCTCAAGCCCTTTCCCCGCTTCTCCCCACGGATACTCCCGACCCTCCGTGTGCCGCGCCGCTCGTTCCCACTCCGCCTCACTCGGCAGGCGGACATGGAGCTTTGTCACCTCTGCCAGCCAATGGGAGAACGCTTGGGCTTCAAACCAACTGAGTCCCACCCGTGGATGATTGAGCGTCTGGAATGTCGGGAAGTAGTCCTCGGGGCCGGTGATTTTTTGGGACTGCCTCCATTTCCATCCCGCCGGACTCCAGAAACGGCGCTCCGTGTATCCACCCGCATCCTCAAAGGCTTTGAATTGGGACACGGTCACCGGGTAGCGGCTGATGGCAAAGGGGTTTCGGATCACCTCACAAGAGTGCTGTTCTTTCCCTTCCCCCATCACAAACGGGCCGGGGGGAATCACGATCCAGTCGATGTCCGGCCACCCGTCCTTCACGCCGACTCCGGGACGTTCGTCGCCCAGGCGGGCGAGGACGATTCCGGCCTTGGCCCGTTCCGTTACCGGCAGTGGCGCCTTCGTATCGCCGAGCAGCGCGGCGATCCACCCGCCCACACGACGGCGAACTGCGCGGTGTTCCGGCCGGGCATTGACCGACGCCAATCCGATCTCCAGCAATTGTTCTCCCGCTACGACCGCGGTTCGCCAGACGCTCTCATTGGCCGCGTTCTCCCTGGACCAGGCATCAAACTCCTGCCCGCCGATCAACGCATCCGCCGCCGGGACGCCTCGGCCAACCTTGGCCTGGCGCGCCGCGAAGGCGAGGACCTCCCGCCAATGAGCGGGATTCTGCCGGGCGAGATCGGCGGCGCGCTGACAAAAGTCCGGCTGTTCCGCGAGCCAGCAGGCGGCGAGAAACTCCTGGAACGTCCGGTGGGGAAACGTGAATTGGCGTTCTTGTGGGCCGGGACCATCGCTTAGCAACAGTCCGGCGCGTTTCTCGATGTATTCCAGGGCTAGTTCGGCGTTTGCGGTGCTTTCCAACAGCGGGCGCAGATTCCCCACTAATTCGCCCTCCCGGATGTTGGCCACGCCCTCCTGTCCTGCGTGTCGCTGATGGGCGTCAAAGGCGAGCTGCTGCATGGATTCCCGAATGTGATCGAGTGTCAGTCCGGGAATGGCCAGGGCGTCCAGCAGTCCGCGGTCGGCGCCGCTGGTTTCCGCCCAGCGCTGCATCAGGAGCTTCACCACTTCGTCGTACAGATCCGATCGGTCGTCCGGGAGGCGATACCGATTGGTCGTGAGGGTCGCCATCAGGGTAAGGAGCAGGGGATTGGAGGCGAGAGGACCGATGTCCACCCGTCCAACCGAATGTTGAAGACTATCGCCTTTTTCCTTGGCCTCGGACTTGCCGATCCAGCCCGCCTCGGACACGGATCTGAACCATCCCTGAATGAAGGCGGTGATTTGTTTCTCATCAAATTCACCCAGGCGATACGCCGTCGGCCACGGGACCTGCCCCTTGGGATTCTGTTCCCAGGCATAAGGGCGCGCCGTGATGAGGAAGCGGCAGCGGGGTCCCACGGTTTCGGCGAACTCCTGAACGGCCTCCAGGATCCGATCCCGGGTACCCGAGTCGCGAGCCTCATCCAGGCCGTCGAGGAGGAACAAGGCTCCCTGCGTGGCTGCCACCTCGCGCAACGCTTCGGAGGTGCCCGGGGCAAAGCCACGGCGTTGGGTCTCCGACTTGATGAAGTCCCAGAGATGTTCCCCGCGCCCACGCTGAATCGATGCGGGCAGGCTTGCCGCGAACTCCCGCAGGATGACCCGGACGGGAGGCAGGGCTCCCTCCTTCCACCAAGGACCGAGCCGTGTGAGGGATTTCCGCTTCCCGAGAACCGCCTCTGCGAGGTTCTGGGCAAGATGGGACACGAGGGTGGATTTTCCTGAACCGGCGGGCCCCAACAACACCAGTCGCGAGTGATGGCCGGTGGCTTCGAGCGCGGGAACGCGACGGAGTTCTTGTACCCTTTCTTGGATGGAATCTGGATGAACCTTCCCCTTTCCAACCGTCGCCTTGAGGTGGGCGGCCAAGGACTGTTTCTTGGGAATCTGGAGGGTGAGATCCAGGTCCACGTACACGTCCCGCAACCCGACCGGCTTTTGTCCGGGACGGGCGGCGCCTTGGTCGATCGAGCCCAGCTTCAGCGGAGAGCACTCCCGGATCAACCAGTCCAGGTAGGCCTTGAGGCGCTTCCGGGTTCGGGCGGATGCGTCGGGTTGAGAGGCGACCGAATGCGGATAATACTGGGCGAGGAGATCCGGCTGCGACCGAAGCAGGGAAAGGATCCTGGCGTGGCCCCACTGGTGGACCTTGAGGGACTTTGAAGGGGACAGGTTACTCAGCCACTGCTTCTGGGCTGTAGAAACATCCTCCGGCGTGACCACCACATAGTGGCGCAGGGGGATCCCGGACCTCACCGCGTCGTTGAAGGAATCGCGAATCTGGGAGGCATTCCCACCGCGACTGAGATTCCCCGTCAGCCATTTAAACTGGAAGGCCACCGGCCCCGTGAATCCCGGCACACCGCCCTTCGCGGCGAGACCATCCACCCCGTCATCCGCCGCCCCGGACTTGCCGTGGGGCTCATAGTGAAAGCGCTTGGCGTGGGCGAGGGAGAGGAGGAGTTGATTCATCAGCTTCTCGAACTCGTCACCACCCAGGTCGCACACTTTGGAAAGCGGGGGGAGCTTGGTCATCGGTGGGGTCGTTTGGAGGCTCAGAATATCGGGAGATGCTGATGAAGGCCAGCGTTCCGCGGCTACGGGGAGGAGCACGAAGCTCGGGATTGCTCCGCGCACTCCATGAACCAGTGGCCCCGGGGTTCAGGAGTTCTTTCTTCCGACGGGCATTCCTCCTCCCGGACCGCCTCAAGGCGGGACTACCAGCGGGGGAAGTATCGGGGGATGCGTCTCGGGGAGGTGGAATTGAATCGCTTCCGCAATAGGATCAATCCGGCCGGGACATGCCCACTCTTCGAAAGAGGGTTTGGAGGGATTCGTCGGCGAACGTTCGAAGCCGGGCGTCCTCGTGCAGGAGCTTGCGGTAGGTCGTCGTCAAGACGGTCACCGCTTCCCGATGACGGGAATTCCCGAATGACCGGATGGTATCCTGCCGGGACTTGGGAAGTTTGGACCCCGAGGAGGAAGCGATAAAATCATCTGCGGGAAGGTAGGGCGCACACCCGCTGTCCAAACGGACTCCATTGATCATGGCGACGATGGTTCCCTTCCGATACGGCCCCGATTTTCCCTTCTTGAGGGAGCCGGTGAAATGAATGCCGAGCTGGGCGGCAGCCATTCCCTGGGCCGCGAGCGCCTGGCTGAGTTCGTTGGAGAGCCGCCGGCGCCGGATCCACTCAAAATCCTCCCAAAGTTCCGCCTCATCCTTCGTGGTGCGGTCCGTGGCCCTTAGCTCCGCCCGGGTGGCGAACACCCGGTTGCACTGGTTGCGCGCAAACGTGCGTCGAATGATCCGCTGAAGTTCGTCCCCGATCTTCCCCGCAGTTCGTAGCGGAATTCCGTAGGAGTGCAGGAGAAACAGGGTTCCAAGGTTGTCGGCTTCGAAGTCCGAATCGAACCGCGCGCTCCCGCCGAAGTGATGGTAGTTGTCGTGGGAAATGTTCTGGTAACGGGCGTGGACGAAATTGTGCCAGAAGTTCTTGAGGATGTAGTTCGCGGCACAATGGGCGGCAAACTCTGAGCCCTGGGGATACTCGGATTCCATCAGCGTGTCCGGGTCTCCGCTGGGTCGATGGAGGCGTTGGAAGCTCCAGTCGATGAAGGTGTCGGTGGCTTCATGCGTGATTCGGTCCAAAACGAGGGGCGCGTCGCCATCGGCAGCCGCCGTCTTGGCCTTTCTGAATTCAAACCGTCCGTAGAAGTGATCCTCGGCCCGTTCCTCGTTGCTTTCGTTGGGATCTCCGTCGATGCGACGAAGCCTCACCAGTTTTCGCAGTTGGGGGTCGGCATCAAATCGTCCCCGGAGATCCTTGTCCGATCGTTTCAGGTCCTTTCGGTCGAGAGGATGATGGCCGCCGTGGCAGTTCAGCACGGTGGCCATGCGGTAAAGAGCTGTCCGGAAGCATTCGACATAGTCGTCCCGTTGAAGTCCGGAAGCGGGCCATTCGCTTTGTGGGGGCGTCGAGTTCGACATCGGATTTGGGGAGAATGGTGGGGTCGGTGGCGCGGAGCAGATACCTTCCCGGTAATTCGGGGGCAATGGGGAACTCGGCATCAACCCCAAGAATCGAAGCGGAATGGAGTTCGGCGCCAGTCTTCTCGGTGCCGGAAAAGGGGCCCTATTGACCCTCGCTCAACAGGTTGACCTCGTGACGACGTCCAGCCGCGGAGCGGCGAAATGCAGTAGCCCACGGCGCGAGCCGTAGCTTGGGCCGGGCCCTCTGCCGCCCCTCCGGGGCTGGGGACCTGGCCAACACCCACCCCGGGCTCACGCCCGGGGCTATTGTCTGGCGCGCCTCCGGCGCTGGGGAATTCGAGCCACCGGAGGTGGGGATTGGAAGTCACCTGATCGCACGAGGCTCAATGAGTCCCGGGAAGGTTGGCGAGGATTTCGAGGGCGCGGAGGGTGGCGGCGGTGCGGCCTTCGACGCCGAGCTTTTGGAAGACGCTGCCGAGGTGCTGCTTCACGGTCTTCTCGGACATGCCGAGGATGGTGGCGATGTCGGCGTTGCTCTTGCCCTGCGCGGTCCAGAGCAGGACCTCGGCCTCGCGCGGCGTGAGTCCCAGCACGGATTCCAGCGGCACCGCCGAACTGAAGTCCGGCTTGAAGTTGCCGCCGTGACTGCTGGCGGCCTGCACCGCCGCGGCCCGCGCCAGCCGGGTTTCAATCGCCGCGAGGAGATCGTCCCGGACCACCGGCTTGGTGAGGTAATCGTCGGCCCCGAAGTTCATGCCGGTCCGCACATCGGTCCGGTCCCCGCGGGCGGTGAGGAAGATGAACGGGATTTGCGTGGTGGCGGTGTCCTCACGCAGGGCGCGGATCACCCCGTGTCCATCGAGTCCGGGCATCATCACATCGCACAGGATGACGTCGGGACGCTCCTTCCGGGCGAGGTCGAGTCCGGTGAGGCCGTTGTCCGCGGACAACACGGCGTAGCCCTCGAGTTCGAGCAGTTGGGCGAGGTTGCGGCGCATGGGCGCCTGGTCTTCGATGATGAGGATGCGCTTCACGGGGAGGCGCCAGCCTGGGGCATCGGCCGGAAAAAAGCCATCCGACCAAAGTCCGAATGCGGGGGTGCTGGTTTGGGGACAGGTTGTGTGGGTGACGACCGAGGAGATCCATCGACTGCGGACGAGTTTCGCCCTGCTGGAGCGGCAGGCGAACGTCGCGGCGTTGATTTTCTACCGGCGTCTGTTCGCCCTGGATCCCTCGCTGCGGGCGATGTTTCGCGACGACATTGAACTGCAGGCCCGCAGTTTCATGGACACCCTGGCGACCTTGATGGCGTCGCTGGACCGCACGCGCGCCGTCGAGGAACTGCTCGCGGAACTCGGGGAACGGCACGCCGGATATGGCGTCCGCCCCGATCATTATCCGGTGGTGGGTGCCGCGCTGGAGGGAATGCTGGCGGATGTTCTTGGGCCGGCGCTGACCCTGGAGGTCCGCACCGCCTGGTCGCGACTGTACTCGCTGGTGACGGAATCGATGCTGCGTGGGGCCGCGCGGGTGCAGCCGCCAGGAGGAACTATTCCGCCGCCGGCAGCCCGAACATCGGCACCCGCACGGTAAACACCGTTCCGGCGCCCTCCACGGATTCGAAGGTGAGGGTGCCGCGGTGGAGTCCGGCGCAGCGCTTCACGATCAAGAGACCGAGTCCCGTGCCGGGTGTCTGGCCGACATTGGACGCCCGATGGAAGGCTTCGAACAGTCGGGCGCGATCCGCCTCGGGGATCCCGATGCCACGGTCCCGGACCTGCACCACGGCATCCACGCCGTCCCGTCCCGCCGTCAATTCCACCGTCGCGCCGGGCGGGGAGTATTTCACCGCGTTCGACAGCAGATTGGAGAGGATGTGGCGGAGGAGCGATTCGTCGCCCTGGGCTCCGGCGAGCATCGCGGGTTCGGCGCGGACCTGGATCGGACAGCGGTGATGCGTGGCCGAGGCGGTTTCGTCCGCAAGGCGTGTCAGAAGGTCCGGGAGATCGAGCGGCGACGGACGGAAGTCGAGGCGTCCGGACTCGACCCGGCCGAGGAGCAGCACCTGCTCCATCAGGCCCGCCATGCGCAGCGTGGAGCCGCGGATGTCCTCCAGGAGTTCCGACCGACGTTCCGGGGTGAGGCGGTCCGCGTAGTTCCCCAGCAGTTCCACCGCGCTCATGGTGATGCCGAGCGGTGTGCGGAACTCGTGCGAGACCATCGAGACGAAGCGGCCCTTGAGTTCACTGAGTTCGCGCTCCATCTGCAATTCGCGCTCGCGGTGGGTCGCTAGGGATTCGGCGCGGGCGTACTCCTCGATGAGGCGGCGATGACGGCGGAGGGAGCGGAAGGCGATGCCGGACACCAGGCCGGCGGTGGCCAGGGTCACGGGGGCGATCCAGCCCGGGAATCCCGGCGGCTCGGGCGGATCCAGTGTGACCGGGGCGAGTGCGGTGGCGGCGGGCAGGTTCCCGTCCAGCTTCAGCGACTCCAGTTCGCGCCGGAGCAATCCCGGATTCCAGAGGTCGAGGGTGTTCTCGCGCGTGGACAACACGAGATGCTGTCCGTCCTCCGACCAGCGGATGCGGTTGATGGGGGACGCGGCGGGTGCCTCCAATCGTCCGAGGCTGAGTCCGGTGTCGCCGGTGAGGAGATCCACGCTTCTTGAGGAGGACAGGGCCGCCACTTGGGAACCGTCCGGGGACAATGCCGCCGACCTGGAGGCGCCGGAACTTTGGGAATCCCCCGGGTGAGTCCAAACCGGAGTCCAGGTCCCGGTGTCATACAGTCGGCAATAGTGGGGGGAGACGAGGAGGAACCGGCGACCGTCCGGACTGAACTGCACCCCTCCGGACTCGTCGTCGATGCGTCTCACGGGTTTCCCGGTCCGCGCATCGAACAGATGGGTGCCGAGGTTTCCGTCGGCACCGACCGCCAGCCAGGCCCCGTCGGGGCTGAGACCGATTGTGCCCGTTCCCCGGGCACTGCCGGATTCGCGGAGGACGCTGCTGTGGAGAACGTCCTGCATCGGTACCGTGTCACCGGGCCGTTGCTGAACCCAGATGGCGCCCGCAAGGCGTCTGACGGTGGCAACCGCGGTGCCGCCGGCCGAGATGGTGACCAGGTCCAATTCGTGGTCCGGACTTCCGGGAATGCGGACCGGGCTGCCGGCCTCCAGGCGCGGGGTCCCGTCGTAGTCCGCTACCGTCAGATCCACCGACTCCAGTCCCCGGGCTCCGACCAGATACAGGCGCAGCGCCCGGGGGTCGAAACACGCGGAGCTCACCGCGGACAGTCCCGGGATCGGGCCCACGCGTTGCCGGGCCAGGTCCCACGCCAGCAGGCCGCCGGCATCGGTCCGCGAAATGGCCCAGCGTCCGTCGGCACTGAGGTCCAGGGTAAGTCCGTCGGCCTCGCCGGGCACACCGGTGATGCGCGTGAAGAGCGGATTGGGAATCTCGCGGCGGACCTCGAGGTGTTTTCGCCGGACGCTCCATCCGGTCCGTCCCTCCGTGCCCCAGCGGATCAGGCGGCGGTCCCCGGTTTGTCCGATGAGGCGCCCTTCGCGGAGGTCCCAGATGCGGGTGGACGCATCGGCGGCGATCGTCGCCAGCTTTTGGCCGTCCGGATCAAACTGCACATCGTAGATGATCTCCGGGTGCCCGGGGAGATCCTGGAAGGTGCCCGCGGGCACGTTCCACACCCGCACGGAGAGGGTGTCCCCGCCCGCGGCGAGCAGCCGTCCGTCGGGACTCCACGCGAGCCTGCGGGCGCCGGCCGGGAAGGCGAATTCGCCGACGGCCTTTCCGAGATCCCAGTCGAGGATGAGGATGCGTCCCTCGGTGTAGGCCGCGAATTGATGCGCCCCGGGCCGGACCGCGGCGTGGTGGAACGAGGTGACTTCGGGGAAGTGCGCCACCGGGCGTCCGGTTTCCGCGTCCAGCACGGCGAAGCCGTCGGGCACAAACACGGGAGCCACCACGTAACGGCCGTCGGAACTGAACAGCGCCCGGCTGGCCGGGCGGCGCACGCGGTCGGCGTCGCGGAGGAAGCGCAGGCGTCCGGTGCCGGTTTCCCACACCGCGAAGGCGCCGTGCTCGTAGCGGACGCTGAGCAGGGCGCCGTCCCGGGAGAAGTCCATCAGCAGCGGGGCCCCCTGCCCGGTGGGCACCGGTCCGTCCGCAGGCCGCAGCCGGCGGACCTCGGTGTCGTCCTGAAGCCTCCGAATCACCACGTCCCCGTTGGTCTGGCCCAGCGCGCAATGCCGGAGCTGCCAGTCCATCTCGTAGGAACGGATCCCGGGATCGAGGGCGAGCGTCTCCTCGAGTCGCGACTCCGGCAGGGCGAGTACGGCGATGGCTTCGTCCCGGAGTTCCCGGGACGGCGCGATCGCGGCCGCGCGGCGCAGGCTGTCCAGTGCACGATCACGGCGATCGAGGGATTGTCCGAGTCGGTGCGCCGTCGCCTCGGCCAGCAGCGCGCGCCACAGGTCGGCGCGGGCGCGGTTCTCGGCGGTCAGGGCGCGGTGCTGTTGCAGCAGGGCCTCACCCTGGAGACGGGTGGCGCGACGGCTCTGCCAGAGCGCGGCGGCGGACAGCGCGAGAACGATGGCGATCACGGCGGTCACGGCCGTGTTGGCGCGCAGGAGGCTGTCGCGGGAGGATTCGCGACGCTCCCGGAGATCCGCACCCGACGGGATGTTCGGCGGCGCGACGGGCGGATTTGGAGCGGCGGGCACGGCGGGGTTTCCTAGCCGAGGCGTGGCGGAACGCCCATGAAAAACGAGGGGCTCGTGGGACACTCCGTGCCGCTCCGACCAAGGTCGGATGGTCTCCCGGGTTGCCGGGTTCCATCGTCAGGTGCTCCGAGTCCTTCCATGAATTCCGATGCAATGCTGACCTGGCTCGCCACCTTGGGGACCGCCGCGCTGGGCGCCGTGGTGGGTGCCCTCGCCGTGGGGTTTCTCGCCAACCTGTGCGTGGGCTGGTACCGCATCTCCAGCTTCGAAGGGGGCTCCGGATATTATGTCCTGTTTATGGGGCTCTTCGGGGCGTTCGCGGGCTTCGTGATTGGCGCCATCTGTTCGCGGGTCGCGGTACAGGGGACCGACGCGCACTTTCTGAGAGGCGCGGCGCTGACGTTGGCGTGGACGTGCGGACTCACCCTCTGCGCCGGAGTGCTCGCGCGAATCGCCGCCGATGTTCCGCCGGAAAGCAACGGCCGGTCCTATGAGGTGGAGGTGGAACTGCGGTTTCCCCCGGGCGTGAAACCACCTCCGCCCCAGGAACGGTTCTCACCGAGCGCCACCCTGATGCGCGAAGGAACGTCACGATCCGGGGGGCATGCGAACTTCGAGGTGTCCAAGGCGGTGGAGTCCGAGGGACGCTGGGTGCTGGCCAGCGTGATGACCCTGAAAACCGCCGCCGCGCGGAAGACCGTGTATGTGTCGCTGGAGGAGCAGCACGGAATGTACTTTCCGATCGGACTGGGAAGCCGCCCGAAGGAATCCGATTTTCAATGGAGTTCGTGGTATGACGTGGAGTCCATCTACCGGAAGACCGAATGGACCCGTCCGCCGGCCGGGACCTCCTTCAGCCTCCGGTATCGGGTCCGCGTGCACACCCCGCCCCCTCCGGCGCCGCCGCAACCGACCGCCGCCGAGTTGGAGGCGGAAGCCTTCGCGGCCCTTTCGCCCGGCGCGCCATTTCGGGACTGGCTGAAGTTCCTGCGGAATGGATTTCCCCAGGACCGGATTGAGCCCGTGGTCCGGAATTTTTCCGGGCGTCCCGATGGGAACCACGAGCTGGCGGCCCTGATGGTGGATCCGGATACCCCGACGGCTTCGGAGGCCCTGCGTTTCGTGTCGTTACTCCCGAATCCGGATCCGGCGGTGATCGCGGCCTTGTCGGCGGCGGGACGAGACCTGGCCGCTCGGCTGGAGAAGACCATCGCCCTCACTCCGGAGCAGGATCCGTCCTACGAGGCCGCGGCGGACATTTCCCTGAGGTTCTCGCCCTGGATGCTGTCCACGCGGATTCTCCATGAGCGGCAGGGCACGGACTTTTCGACGGAGTTGCGCGCCCTCCTGGTGCTGGCCCGGAAGCGTCCGGACAGCATTGTGCTGCGCGGGGATGTGGTCCGGGTGGCGAGCTACTACCTCAACCAGTGGACCGGGGAGGCGCCGCATCCCGACGATCCGCCCCCGCGGTGATTTGCGGATCCGGTCGGGGGGGCGCCGATTTTTCTTCAGGGAGTTGTCCGGTTTCCGTACTCCGGCGGGGATGCCTGGGTGAACGGAAACCATCCCATGGACGACGCCCAATTGCTCCAACAGTACGCCGACGAGGGATCCGAGGCGGCCTTTCAGACGCTGGTCCGCCGGCATCTGGGACTCGTGCTGGGCGCCGCG
>JAEUHD010000248.1 GCA_016793645.1 Verrucomicrobiales bacterium | reverse complement strand
CCTCTGGCGCTTTGGAACGGGGTGCAGGCTGCCGTTGAAGCGCGATGTACTTCGATGCGCGTCCCGGCGGGTCGAAAAGCGGTAGGGGGCTACCGCAGTCCAAGACGCTCCGCGAGGACTGAGGCGGAGGAGAGCGCCAGGGGTTGGAGTGCTCCAGTCCTCTGGCGCTTTGGAACGGGGTGCAGGCTGCCGACGGAGCGCGATGTACTTCGAGGCGCGTCCCGGCGGGACGGAAAGCGGTAGGGGACTACCGCAGTCCAAGACGCTCCGCGAGGACTGAAGCGGAGGAGACCGCCAGGGTTTGGAGTGCGCCAGTCCTCTGGCGCTTTGGAACGGAGTGCAGGCTGCCGTTGAAGCGCGATGTACTTCGATGCGCGTCCCGGCGGGACGGAAAGCGGTAGGGGACTACCGCAGTCCAAGACGCTCGCGTTCAGGGCGTCGTCGAGCCCAGCTCGGGCGGGGCGGCGATGAAGACGTCGAGTTGCTGTCCGACAAACAGGGGGACGTTGGGGGTGGAGTCCACGGCGTACAGGACCTGAAGGACGCGCGTGTCCACACGCTCGGTGGAATCGCCGGTCAGGGATCGCTTGGGAATCACCAGGGGTTCCACCCGGACAAATCGCAGGGGCACGGGCTGGCGGGGATTGCCGCGGATGTGTCCCTCGGCGGGAGCGGACGGCGAGACCCTCCACCCCTCGTGTTCATCGACATCCACCCGCACGTGCAGCGGACGGAGATTGCCCAGGATCACCGGCGGACGTGAGCCTGCGGACGGGGTGGCGTATTCCCCGGGGCGGACGTTGACCTGAAGCACTTCGCCGGCGATGGGGGCCCGGATCACGGCGCGTTCGAGGTCGGTGTCCACAACGGCCAGGGCCGCCTCCGCGGCGGCGAGTTCCGCCCGGGCCTCGTCCCGGCGCGCCTCGGCGGTGCGTTCCGCGAAACGCCGCCGGTCCAGTTCCTCGGTGCTGATGACGGCGGTGCGGGAGAGCTGTTCGGCGCGGCGCAGTTGGTCCCGCAGGTCGTCGAGCACGCTGTCGGCGGTGCGGATCCGGCTGCGCGCGGCGTCCACTGCGGCGGCGCGCGCGGTGCGATCGGCCCGGAGCGCGCGGGTGTCCAGTTCGAAGAGGGGATCGCCCGGAGCCACCACCGTCCCCACCTGGGCGTTGACTGTTGCCACCAGTCCCGGCCACGGAGTTCCGAGGGAGATGTTTTCACTGGCGGCTTCAACCAGGCCGACGGCGGCGACGGATCGGTTGAACCGGGACTCGGGAGGCGGAGTGGGGGGCGGGGTGGCGGTGCGCACGGAATGCGACCGGAGAACCGACACGGTGGCAAAAGTCGCGGCGAGCAGGGCGAGCAGGGGCAGTCCGAGGGATTTCATGTCAGTGGGAGTGGGCCGGGGCGGTCCGGCGTTGCGTGCGGTCCACGCCGAGGATTCGTCCGTCGTCCATTTGGGCGATGGCGTGGGCAAAAGGAAGGACGCGCGTATCGTGCGTCACGACGATGACGGCGCGATCCGGGGCGAGTGCCGCGCCGGCGAGCAGTTCCATGACCGACTCGCCCGTGGCGTGGTCGAGGGCCGCGGTGGGTTCATCGCAGACCACCAGCTTGGGACCGTGGATGAGGGCCCGGGCGAGGGCCACCCGCTGCTGCTGTCCACCGGAGAGACGCGAGGGCAGGGTGTCCGCGCGGTCGGCCAGACCGAGCTTTCCGAGGAGTTCGCGGGCGCGTCCGACGGCTTCACGCGGTTTGACGCCGGCGGCGAGCAGGGGGACGGCGGCGTTTTCCGCGGCGGTGAGGGCGGGCAGGAGATTGTATTGCTGGAAGACGAATCCGAGATGCGAACGGCGGAACCGGACCCGGGCATCGGGATCCAGTTTTTCCACCGCGGTCCCGAAGATCTCCACGTCCCCGGAGGAACTGTCGAGCAGCCCGGCGATCACCGAGATCAGGGTCGTCTTGCCGCAGCCGCTTGGCCCGAGGAGGAATGTCAGTTCCCCGGCCTGCGCGGTGAACTCGACCCCGCGAAGCACCTCGATGCGCGTATCGCCGTCCCCGAACTGCTTTCGAAGGTTCCGACACTGGACGGCGGGACGGGACGGGTTCATGCGCGGAAGACGATGGCGGGTTCCAGCACGAGGACGCGGCGGAGGCTGAGCACGCTGGCGAGGACGACGACGAAGACCATGCAGCCGCCGGTGAGGGCGACGGACTGCCACATCAGGATGATCCCGCGAGTGGCGACCTGCTGGCGGAAGACGTCGAAGAAGACCGCGGCCATGCCGGTGCCGAGGGCAAATCCGATGGCACCGACGGCGGCGCCCTGCAGGAGGACCATGGCCATCAGGCGTCGGTTCGGAATGCCGATGGCCTTGAGCGTTCCGAACTGGCGGAGGTTCTCCACCGTAAAGAGGTAGAAGGTTTGTCCCGCAACCACCGTTCCCACGATCAGGGCGATGGCGATGGTGATGCCGAAGTTGACCGGGATGCCGGTGTTCTTGAGGTAGTACCGGATGCAGTCCCACGCGAACTCGGCGGAGGTTCTTGCCCGGAGTCCGGTGGCTGCGTGGATGGAGGTGCAGAGGGCCTCGGCGGAGGTGCCGGGTGTGGGGCGGGCGAGGATGAACGCCATCTGGTTTCGCTCCAGTCCCTGGAACCGCGTGGCGGTGCTGTAGCGGGTGTGGATCACCGGGAAACTGGCGAAGGGGGCGCCGGCTTCGGAGATGCCCACAATCGTTACGGCGTGATCGTTGAGTTCGAGCCGCCGGCCGAGTTGGAGGGGTTGGCCGGGATACAGCAGCAGGTAGCCGGCGCGGTCGATCACCACCGAATCCGGTTCGCGCAGTCGGTCCCAGGTTCCGAGAACCATCTTCCGCGGCGCCCCGACCAGCGTGGCGTCGTCGAGTCCGAGCACGATGGATTGGGCGAATCTTCCGGTCTCCGTCCGGGCAACAGGGATTCCCTTGAACAGTCGGACGGCCCAGGCCGTGCCCGGGACGCCGCGCACGCGGGTGAGGGCCGTGTCGCGGAGCGCCTTGGTCTCCTCGAAGTACTGGGTCGAGGGATCCATCACCCACACCTCGGCATCGGTGACGTCGAGGATCTGGCTGGCGGTGCGCTTGAGGATGCCGGCGAAGATGGAGGTCTGGTTTTCGAGGAGGAACGTGCTGAATGCGATGGCGAAGACGAGGCCGAGGTACTTGGCCCGCTCGTGCGTGAGCATCTTCCAGGCGACCATATTCATGGGCGTCCTCCCTTGCGGCGGCGTCCCGCCGGAGGTGTGGGCTCCGACGTGCCCGGCGCCGCCACGTCGAGCCAGGCGGCCTCGGGAAATACCTCGGCGCGAATCCTGCGGTCGGTCGCGGCGTAGTCCCAATCCGTCAGCAGTGGCCGCCACCCGAGCCCGTCACAGATCAGGTCCTGGTTTCTGCGGGTTGCTTCGAGCGGATCGCGCAGCCGGCACAGCCGCTGAATCTCCGGTTCCAGGGCCATGGCGTGGCTTCCCATGGTGACGGCCACGAGGCTGAACTTCACGGCGTCGGCATCGGATCCCGATGGCAGATCCCCGGCATCGCGCGCCGCCCGGACAATGGTGTCCATCACGCGGAAGCAGCGCTCGCCCATGCGGCCATGCGCCATCCGCCGTTCCGGAGACGCCTCCATCCAGAAGGACTGCGAGTGCAGCATGAGATCGAGCTGGAAGTACTTCGGATGCACAACGGCGAACTGGCAGCAGGCCACCCCGATGGCGCGCATGCGTTCCCGTGTCCGTCCGGTAAACCCGGCCGCGCGCTCAAACAGTTCCGCCCGGAGCTGCAGGGCGCGGGTGGCGACCGCCAGCACCAGGTCCTCCTTGGTGCAGAAGTGCTGGTAGATCGTTCCCTTGGCGTACTCGATGGCTCGCGCCAGTTCGTCGAGGTTCAGTCCCTGGAAGCCGTCCCGCAGCAGCAGCCGGCCGGCGTGCGAGATCATCAACTCCTCGCGTTCCTCCCGCTCCCGCCGCTTCCGTTCGCCCGTTCCCATGGAGCGAGGGTTCCACGTTTTGACTCTGAGTCAATAATTGATCCAAAGTCGTAACAATGCGTGAGCGGGTCGGGGATGGGAGGGAGGATGGAGTCTCCTGACCTGGGCCGCCCCCGGGGCTGCGTCAGAGATCCCGCATGTTCTGCGCGAGATTTCTGCGAAGCCGTTCGCGGTTGGCGGCGTCGTGGAATTCAACCGGATTGAAGTCGTCGGTCAGGACACGCCCGTGGAGGGGATCGGTCTCCTGGGTGCGGGCTAGGACGCGGAGCACGTTGTCCCGGACGAGGGGATGGATGGACTGGGGATCGGTCTGGCGGAACGTGCGGAGCGGGGCCTGCGAGGCGACGAAGAAGGCGTTGCCATTCTCTGAGGCGTGCAGCTCCACGTGGGTGAAGGCGGCGCGAAGGGTCTTGGTGAGGGAGGCGAGGAAGAAGTCGCGTCCGCGCTGGGTGTCTCCAAAGCAGTTGATCACGAGAACGCCCTCCGGATTGAGGACGTCCCGCATGGAGGCAAAGGCCTCGCGGGTCATGAGGTGGGCCGGGGAGGAATCGCCGAGGAAGGCGTCCAGGACCACGGCGTCGTAGCGGTTGGTGCAGCGGTTCAGGAACTGCCGGCCATCCCCGAGGGCGATGTTCATCCGGGAGGCATCCAGGTCGAAAAACCGTTCCGCGATGGGCACCACGGCGGGATTGATTTCCACGACGTCCACGCGGACGCCCTCCTGCGCAAACAGCGAGGGCACGATTCCGATGCCGAGGCCGATGCACAGCACCGAGCGGAGATTCTCCACGCGGGTGCGGGCGAGTTCGTGGAGCGCGTAGGTGAACACCGAACCGCTCTGCCGCGTGTCGGGGTCGTAGGTGTTCTGCATCAGGTAGTCGTTCAGGTAGAACCGAAGCGCGCCGCTGCTGCTCTCAAGGACCTGCAATTGCCCGAAGTTTGAGTTACCCCGGAAGAGCTGCTTCACGCGCGTCATGGGGCGGCCGAGGTCACGTTGAACCCCGAGTGCGGCAGTGGCGGCGACCGCTGCGGCTGCGACCGCGGCCGGAACCGCCTTCCGTCCCCAGATCGCGAAGTGGACGAGGGCGACGACCGCGACCACCCCGGCGGTGACGGACATGGTCACGGAATTCGGGGCGAGCGGAATGAGGAGGTATCCGATGAGCGCGGTTCCCCCGAGGCTTCCGACCGTGCTCAGGGAACTGAGACGTCCTACCGCGCCCCCGACCGTCTGGAGTTGGTGGGTCAGGAAGCGCACGAGGAACGGTCCGGTCATTGCCAGGAGCGACAGCGGAATCAGGAACAGGAAGAGGGAGGCGAGCAGCGAGGCCACGGGCAGGGGGAATTCCAGGCAGGCGACCGCGACGGGGCGGACACAAACCACCGTCAAGGCGAGGTACAGCGCCGCTCCCAGCATGGCGGCGAAGAGCCGGTCGAGCCGGGCGGCGGCATCCGACCAGAGGCCGCCGACGTAGTAGCCGACCGCCAGGGACACCATGGCGATCCCAATCTGGGCGGTCCAAACGAAGTGGGAGGTGCCGAGGTAGGGCGCGAGCATTTTGGCGCCGAGGATCTCGACGATCATGATCGCGGCGCCATTGACGAAGGCGGTGAGGTACAGGAACCGCCGCTGGGCGGTGCTCAGGGAGGGAGCCATGGGGGACGGGGACGCCACGCGCACAGCGTGCGTGAGAATGGGTTCGGATGCGACCCCGGAAAACGGCGGAACCGGGGAGCTTCGAATGGAGTCTGCTGACGTCGTCTACGGTCCGGAGGGGGGCTTCCAGTCGTTCAAGACGCGTTCCCCGGGGTCCGGTGCCGACGCGGGATCCAGGATTCCGAGCGCCTCACCCACCAGATACAGCGAACCCGTGAGCACAACCGCGGGATCTCCCGCCGTTGCGCGCAGGGCTTCGTCGAGGGACTCCACGGCCCTTACCGGACGGCCGAGGCCGGACGCCACAAAGGCCGCCTTCAGGTCCGCCGCGCTGACCGTGCGTCCGCTCGCCACGGGAACCGTGACGATGCGTCCGGCAAGCGGGGCGAGGAGACGCGCCATTTCGCGCCAGTCCTTGTCGGCCAGCAGGCCGACGATGAAGGTCGGACGGACCCCCGGAAGGAGGTCCGGGAGGGCCGTCGCCAGCGCTTCGATGCCCTGGGGATTATGGGCACCGTCGAGGACGAGGGTCCGGGAGTCCCGGCGGAGGACCTGGAGGCGTCCAGGCCACTCGGCGCGGGCGAGGCCGGTTTTCAGCGCGTCATCCGACACGGGAATCAGGGCGCGAAGCATTCGGACCGTGGAGGCGGCGAGGGCTGCGTTGACGCGTTGGTGGGCCCCGAGCAATCCCACGGGGCCGGGCAGCATCGCCGCCTCAGGTTCACCGATGGCGAGGAACGGGGCGTCCAGTTCGCGGGCCTTGAATTCGAGAATGGCCAGGGCATCGGGATCGCCGGCGGCGGTGAGCACCGGGACCCCGGGCTTAATGATGCCGGCCTTCTCCGCGGCGATGCGGGCGACGGTGGGCCCGAGCACCGCCTGGTGGTCGAGTCCGATCCGGGTCACCACGCTGGCGAGCGGGGTGACGATGTTGGTGGCGTCGAGGCGTCCGCCCAGTCCGGTTTCCCAGACCACCAGATCCACTCCCGCCTCGGCGAAGTGACGCAGGGCCAGGACGGTGGTGAACTCGAAAAACGTCGGTTCCACCCCGGGCAGTGAGGCGGCGACGGACCGCAATTCGGCAACGCCCCGGGCGAGTTCGTCGTCGGACATCGCCACCCGGTTGATCTGAATCCGCTCCCCAAACCGCACGAGGTGGGGAGAGGTGTACATCCCGACGCGGAGTCCGGCGGCCCGGTACACGCTTTCGAGGAAGGCGCAGACGGATCCCTTGCCGTTGGTGCCGGCGACGTGGATGAAGCGCAAACGGCGTTCCGGATTTCCGGACGCGGCGGCGAGCTGGCGGGTGGTCTCGAGTCCGGGGTGGTATCCGAACAGGGACAGCGACTTCAAATACTGGAGGGCCTCGGTGACCGTCACGGGGACAGGGTTCGCGGAAGTGATGGAACCGCAAGCCTGCGCCGGAGGAGGGACAGGACCCTTCCGGGCCACAGTCGGGTTGGACAAATCGGCTGACCCTTGCTCCCGTGGGGCGGATGGAACTCCGATTTCGACGCTATGACCTGGCCCTTCGGCATTCCTGGGCTATCGCGACCGACCTGAAGTCCGGGGGCGGCAAATCCGTGTATCCGGTCGTGTTGGTCACCCTGACGGATCCCGACGGGCGCTGCGGCGTGGGGGAGGCTTCGCCGTCTAGTCAGTATCATGAGACGCACGAGACGGTGTCGGCCTTCCTGCGCCGGGTGGATCCGAACCGGCTGTCCTTTGGCGACATCGAGGGGAGCATGGCATACTTGGACACCCTGTCCGTGGGGGATTTTCCCGCGAAGTGCGCGGTGAACCTGGCGCTGCTCGACGGGGCGGCGCGCGCGGCAAAGCAGCCGGTCTGCGATTTCCTCGGACTGGGATTTGAGGAGGGGCGCGCGGTGACGTCGTTCACCATCGGCATCGACACGCCGGAGATCATGGGACGGAAGGCGGCGGAGGCGGCGTCCATGCCCATTCTCAAGATGAAGCTGGGCAGTCCACGGGACCGCGAAAATTTCGCCGCCGTGCGGGGTGCGGCACCGGGGAAGTGGATCCGGGTCGACGCCAACCAGGCCTGGGCGACGAAGGAGGAGGCGCTGCGCAACATCGAGTGGCTGGCGGCGGACGGGCGGGTGGAGTTTGTGGAGCAGCCGATGCCGGCGTCCGCACCGGAGGCCGATGCCGCGTGGCTGAAGGCGCGTTCCCCACTGTCGCTGATTGGCGATGAATCCTATCAGGGCGCGGCGGATGCGGAGACCTGTGCGCACCGGTTTCACGGGATCAACGTCAAGTTGGTGAAAACCGGCGGCATCACGGCGGGCAAGCGGGCCCTCGAAGCGGCGCGGGCGCACGGATTGAAGACCATGCTCGGATGCATGATTGAAAGTTCCGTGCTCATCTCCGCCGGCGCGCACCTCGCGAATTTGACCGACTATCTGGACCTCGATGGAAATCTCCTGATCACCAACGATCCGTACTCGGGCGTTCGGTGCGAGGACGGAAGACTCACCTTCGCCGGAGTCGGGGAGCGGGTGGGATTGCGGGTGGTTCCCCGGTGATGCCGCCGTCCTCCCATCCGGACGGTTCGTCCTTCCGAGCGTACCGCGCGGCGGTGCGGTTTTTTCGTCCGGACACCGCCCGCGTCGCCGGCGCCGTGGCGTTGCTGGCGTTGAACACCGGACTCGCGCTGTTGAAGCCGTGGCCATTGGCGTGGTTGGTGGACCGCCTGAGTGGTTCGGCCGACGGCTGGACGGCGCGCTGGAGCGGATCCCCGGCATCGCTGGTGGCGTTGCTGGGCGGGCTCCTGGTGGCCGTCCATGGTACCCACGCGCTGCTCGGGGCCTGTCAGCAGGCGGTGGTGATTTCCACGGGGCTCCGCGGACTGGCCCGCGTCCGGCAGGCGGTGTTTGAGCGACTGCTCGCCCTGTCATTCCGGCGCTGGCATGGATCGGAGGCGGGGGACCTCATCTATCGGGCGACCTGGGACACCTATGCGTTTCAAACCCTGTTCACCCAGGGACTGTTCACGGTCCTCGGTGCAGGGGTGGCGGTGGTGGCGATGACCGTGGTGATGTCCCGCGTGAACGGGTCCCTCACCCTCGTGGCGCTGGCCACGGTGCCGGTCCTGATGCTGGTGATGCGCCTCCTGGGTCCGGGACTCGGACGACGCGCCGCGACCGCGC
This sequence comes from Verrucomicrobiales bacterium, assembly GCA_016793645.1. Taxonomy (GTDB): domain Bacteria; phylum Verrucomicrobiota; class Verrucomicrobiia; order Limisphaerales; family UBA9464; genus UBA9464. Next base: position 13,815 of record JAEUHD010000248.1, on the reverse strand, counting down.
AGTCCGCAGACGCCTCGGTGGCGGCGGGTGTGCAGCAGGCGGTGGCGAATCTCGCGCTCATCCAGGGCTACACCCTCGAGCCGCAGGAGACGGTGCGTTTCGGGACGGCGGTGGACTCCGCCCTGCGCGCACGCTGGGCCCAGCATCGCCACGAGGTGTTGTACCTCGCCCTGGTGGCGGTTGTGCTGGCGGCGGGCACGGGTGCGATCGCGTGGGTCGGTGGGTTGCAGGTGGTGTCCGGACGCCTCAGTCCCGGGGGCCTCATCGTCTTCATCGCCTACCTCGCGCAGCTCTATGAGCCGCTGAACCAGTTGACCCATGTGGGGTCGACGGTGAGCCAGGCGAGGGCGGGTGTGGAGCGGGTGCTGGACCTCCTGGAGCCGGAGGACGTCGTCGCGACTCGCACTCCGGGAGTGGTGCCGGTGCCGGCGGGTCCGCTGGGCATTGAGTTTGACCGGGTTTCCTTTGGGTATCGCGACGACCAGCCGGTGTTGCGCGATGTTTCCTTTCGGGTGGAACCCGGCGAGGTGGTGGCACTGGTTGGACCGAGCGGTGTGGGAAAGTCCACGCTGCTGCAGTTGCTGCCGCGATTCTTCGATCCCGACGCGGGAACGATTCGGCTTGGGGGACGGAATCTGGGGGAACTCGATGTGCGGGACCTGCGCCAGCACATCGGATTCGTCCTCCAGGAGTCGCTGCTACTCCCCGGAACGATCGCGGAGAACATCGGACTCGGCCGCGAAGGAGCCACGCGGACGGAGATCGAGTCCGCCGCACGTGCGGCGAATGCGGACGGCTTCATCCGGAACCTGCCCGAAGGATACGACACGCGGGTCGGCGACGGCGCAGCGCGCCTGAGCGTTGGCGAGAAGCAGCGGATCAGCATCGCGCGGGCATTCCTGAAGGATGCTCCGGTGTTGCTCCTCGACGAACCCACCAGTGCGCTGGATGCGGCCAGTGAGGCGGCGGTGCTCTCGGCGATCCATGCGCTGATGCGCGACCGGACGGTCATCCTGGTGGCGCACCGACCGGAAACCCTGCGGGGGGTACACCGGGTGCTCCGGTTGGAGAAGGGTTCCGTGGGGGAATCCGTTTCGTAAACCCATCCCGAGGTGGCTGCGGGCTGCCGCCCGCGGGTGACCTCTCCGACGCACTTCGGTGCGGAGGACCTGCCGGTGTGGAGTATCCTGTCGTGTGGCCTCCGACCCTGCGAGGGATTTCCCGGCCCCTGGGTCCGCGGCGGCGCTGCCGCGGACCGGGATCAGAACCGCGCGGCAGCGCAGTTCCACCTTCTCTCCCCCTGGGTGGCTGCGGGCTGCCGCCCGCGGGTGACTTTTCCGACGCACTTGGGTGCGGAGGACCTGTCCGTGTGGAGTCTCCTGTCGTGTGGCCTTCGACCCTTCGAGGCATGCCCCGCCCCTTGGGTCCGCGGCGGCCTTGCCTCGGACTGATTTCAGAACCGCGCCGCAGCGCAGTTCCACCTTCTTTCCACTTGGGTGGCTGCGGGCTGCCGCCCGCGGGTGACCTCTCTGACGCACATTGGTGCGGAGGACCTACCCGTGTGGAGTCTCCCGTCGTGTGGCCTTCGACCCCGCGCGGGATTTCCCGGCCCCTGGGGTCCGCGGCGGCCTTGCCGCGGACTGATTTCAGAACCGCGCGGCAGCGCAGTTCCACCTTCTTTCCTCTTGGGTGGCTGCGGGCTGCCGCCCGCGGGTGACCTCTCCGACGCGCATTGGTGCGGAGGACGTGTCCGTGTGGAGTCTTCTGTCGTGTGGCCTGCGACCCCGCGCGGGATTTCCCGGCCCCTGGGGTCCGCGGCGGCCTTGCCTCGGACTGATTTCAGAACCGCGCGGCAGCGCAGTTCCACCTTTTTTCCTCTTGGGTGGCTGCGGGCTGCCGCCCGCGGTTGACTACTCCGACGCACCTCGGTGCGGAGGACGTGTCCGTGTGGAGTCTTCTGTCGTGTGGCCTTCGACCCTTCGAGGGGTGTTCCGGCCTTTGGGTCCGCGGCGGCCTTGCCGCGGACCGGGTTCAGAACCGCGCAGCAGCGCAGCTCCACCTTCTCTCCCTTTGGGTGGCTGCGGGCTGCCGCCCGCGGGTGACCTCTCCGACGCACTTCGGTGCGGAGGACCTGCCGGTGTGGAGTCTCTTGTCGTGTGGCCTGCGACCCTTCGGGGGATGCCCCGGCCTTTGTGTCCGCGGCCGCCTTGCCGCGGACCGGGATCAGAACCGCGCGGCAGCGCAGTTCCACCTTCTCTCCCTTTGGGTGGCTGCGGGCTGCCGCCCGCGGGTGACCTCTCTGACGCACATGGGTGCGGAGGACGTGTCCGTGTGGAGTCTCCTGTCGTGTGGCCTTCGACCCTGCGGGGGATGTCCCGGCCTTTGGGTCCGCGGCGGCCTTGCCGCGGACTGATTTCAGAACCGCGCGGCAGCGCAGCTCCACCTTCTTTCCTCTTGGGTGGCTGCGGGCTGCCGCCCGCGGGTGACCTCTCCGACGCGCTTGGGTGCGGAGGACCTGCCGGGTGAGATCTCGAACGACGGGCGTGATTTGAATGGGGCCCGCAACCTGCGAGCCCTCCCTTGCTGAACGATGGGACGGCGCGTCGTCAGGGACGCGGCCGGAGAAAGAGAACGGGCGCCTCGGAGATGGGGATCTCCACGTCCTCACGGGGGTAGAGCAGCCAGTGGCTGGCGGCGGGCGTCCAGTGGATCAGGTCGGTGGATTGTTCCAGATTCACGGTCCGACCCGGGGTGCCCTGGACTGGAAGCCGGAGCATCCGGGTGTCGAGGACGGGTTGCTCGAGGACCGGATTTGGATCCGGGTCAAAAACCAGGCGAAACCTTGCCGGGATGTCCCAGCGTCCATAGGCCCGGATGGAATACTCCACCCCCGCGGCGACGCGGTAGTCCGAGCGATTCCAGTCCGTTTCCCGCCATGGGACCCACATCAACTGCGCGGCGTTGAGTCCCCGGAAGACCTCCACCCGATGCTCCGATTCCCGGATCAGTTGGAGTCTGCCGTTGGACGGTGCGGTCCAGCGCCACCAGACGCCCGATTCCGATTCCCCCGATTCCGAGGTGGAACCGTTCACAGAACCTTCAAGGACGATGTCCCCCGTTCCCGTGACCCGGATGGCCTGGTCGAAGTCGTCGTTCGCGGGCGAGTCGATGTATTGGAGCGGGATTCGGAACGGAAAGAGCTGGTTTCCCGCAACACGAAGGGAGTAGGTCTCGCCCGGCTCGGTCCTGAATCCGAGCCCGGAAGATTGTCCGCCGAAAGGTTCCAGCGTGTCCAATCGATCTCCCTTCCACGCGCTGAGCTGCCAAAGACTGAATTCCGTGCTTCGCAGAACGCCGCGCCCCGGGGACTTCCAGCGATACCAAACGGTTCCGGAATCAGATGGGAAGACGGGATCCAATTCTCCCGGCTCCCGGGTGGCGCCGTGGACGGTGCCTTCCAGCACGGGATTCAAGCCCGACACAATCTCCGCCTGGGCGAAGTCATCGTTCGGAGGAATGGCGGGTCCGCGAAGACGCACACGAAACGGATGCAGTTCGTCCTCCTCGGTTGCGACCCAAAATGCGTAGGTGTGTCCCTTCTCTGCGGAGAAGGCAACGGACAGGTACGGTTGGAAGGTCAATCGGTCCGGGTAGAGACTGCGCAGCGACTCCAGGGTGTCTCCCTCAAACGGTTCGACATACACGTACCGGGGGCCGGGATCCTGTTCCAAGACGACCCATCCAGTGTCCGGTGCGGTCCAGGAGTACCAGACGGTGTTTCGGATCAACCGGTTCTGGGGTGTTGTGCGCCGCTCGGACTCGCCGGGTTCCCGGGTCGCCCCGAGGGTGATGCCGGTCATTTCCGCCGTGTTTCCCGAGAGCGGAATGCGCTGGGCAAAATGGTCGTTCGCAACCCGGGGATACCAGCGGAGCTGCCAGAGCGCGGGCGGACTCACCTCGTAGCCTCGCTCATCCAGGAGGATCTCGTAGCGCGCGCCCTCCGCCACGGGCACGACCACGGGGTCCGTGGAACCGTCGGATGCAGCCAGACGTCGAAGGAGTTCCCGGGTGTCCCCGGAGAATACCGTGGCGAAGCGGTCCGGATCCGAGGTGGGTTCCTCGAGGACGAGCCACCCGTCACCCGGAGAGGCCCAGGAAAACCAGACCGATTTGGGGTGGGGATTGTTGTCCCCGCCGAGGGCTTCGTACTCGGTGGCGGCTGCTGCATGGTCCGCTACGAGGTCGAGCTCTGCGCCCGAAACCGGAGTCCTATCCTCGAATCGGTCGTTCTCCGGAATCATCCCCAACGCAAAGTCAAAGTCCGGCTCGAGTCCTGCCGAAATCCGGCTGATTGGGGCCACTTGGAGGAAGTACCGGGTTCCGGCCGTCACGGTGGCGACGTTCGCGCCATTGGATGTTTGAAGAACCACGGGCACGAGATCGGCCAATGAGGACCCCTGGTAGAGACCGAACAGGGCAAAGCCCCTTAACTGAAGGCGCCCACTTGCCGGTGCGCGCCACGTCCACCATCGGGTCCAGGGCGCTACCTGCTTCGGGAGGATTGGCTCGCCGTCGTCGCTGTCCGCCCCCGCCAGGGATCCCTTCAATCGAATCGGGAGTGAGGTGATCTCGGCCGCCTGGGCGAAGACGTCGTTGGTCGGGGCCACGCGCACGGACAGCGGCGGGCTGGCGATGGGAAGGCCCCCGGATTGGGTTCCCATCGCGATCGCCTGGTAGCGTCCGGGAGGAAGGTTGGTGAACGTGTGACGGAAGGGCGCGTTTGTGAGGACCGTGGTGAGCGGGCCGTCGGAACCTCCCGCCAGCCGCAGGGTGAGTGTCGATGCCAGATTGGAACGCGCTTCGAGAATCAGATCCGTTCCCTCGGTCAGCAGCGAGGCACTGGACTGCAACTCGACGTCGGTCATGGCCACGGTCAGTTCAAACAGGCCGCCATAGCCGAGTCCGAATCCCAACCCATCCCCGCGAATGGAGATCCAGAGCGGCACTCCCGCGGTCGTTGCGAAGTACAGAATGCGTTCCCCGGCGTCCGTCGGCGTTTCCATGACGGGAACCGGGGTGGCGGTGGCGGGCTCCGCGCCTGAAAACACCGAACACAGCGTCTTTCGACTTCCACGAAAGGTCAGCGTGGCAAAGCCGGTGGCCTCGGGAGTCCACTGATACCAGACCGATCCGCCCGTAGGGGCCTCTGCATCCCCGGGGTCGTCCTGCAAGGTGGACAGCGCTGTGTATCCCGAGACCCGGCCTCCCTCGGACGGCATCCCGGTGGCCCGGGTCGCCGGGTCGTTGCTGGGACGCGGAAGCAGGACCCACGAGTACGCCACGGGTCGATAGCTCCCGCGGTTGGCGAAGAGACCAATCCAATAGGTGGTCCCCTGTACGGCTTCGAAGGTTTGGTTGCCGGCGTCCACCCGCTGGAGTTGGTTCACGGAATTCCCCACGAAGACGGACGCAGTGGACGTGGTGGACCCAAACCATGGGCCTTCCTCAGGGGCGTCCTCGTTCGCTAGAAATACAGTTCCCGAGGCGTCTGCGGTCCAGCGGTACCACACGCTGTGCGGATAATTGTCGTCGGTGGGATTCGGTTCCCCTGGTTCAGCGCTGGCGTACTGAAGCTCGCCCTGCATTCGTGCGGGAAGCGGACCGAGGGGCGATGCGCTGGCGAACGCGTCGTTGGATGGGAGCGGAGTGAACGAAAGCTGGAATCCCACCATGGACTGGAAGAACCGTGGACGCGCCCGGATGTACCAACGGGCGCCGGCGGGGACGTCGAGGACTCTCTCGCAACAATCCATCGTCGTAAGCGGTTGCAGGCTGGATAGCCGGTCGCCCGAGTAGACGTCCACGGTGCCCAACGGCTGGGTGATCGTGAGGAACCCTCCCGACGGTGCGGTCCACGACCACCACAGGGATTGATTCTCCCAGGGAGGAATCACCCATTCCCCGGGTTCGCTGGAGGCGCCGCCGGCGAAGGCGCTGACGAGGATCGGATTTCCGGTCAGTGGGATGGCATCGGCGAAGCGGTCATTGGGGGACTCCGGCAGCAATTGGAAGGTCAGCAGGCGAGGGGCGTTGTCGGGATCCGGGCGATCCGCAGCGACGGCGATCCAGTAGGTGACTCCGGCGTGGACCAGCACGGTGACCCGGCCGTACTCGGAGCCGTCCTCGACCTTCAGGGCATCGAGAGCCGTTCCGGAATATACCGCGAGCAAGCCTTCGGGTCCGAAGCCGTTGGTTCGCGCCACGCGGAGGTCGATCCCGCCGTCACGCGGTGCGGTCCAGCGCCACCACACCGAGTTCCGGGCCGGGAATCCCACGTGTCCCGGTTCCCCCGGCTCCGAAGTGGCCGAGGCGAGGTGGAACCATTCCTCGGCAGCGGTTCCCTCAAGAAGCTTCGCTGCGGCGAAATTGTCATTGGCCGGACGAATGACGAACGGGATCGGCGGGACTTCGCTGGATTCCCCGCCGCGACGGATCAACCGGGCGGACAACGTGTACCGGCCCGCGGGCAGGGAGCCGGCATCCCATTCATAGGGCGGTGTCGCGTCGCTGGCGACCGTCCCGCCATTGGACAGGAATTCGACCTCGCGAATATCCCCATCCAGGGGCGCGACCATCACCTGAGCGTGTGCCGGAGTTCCAGCGACGACCTCAGGCGAGGGGGTCACTACGAGCGTGGCGGTGCTGAATTCCATCCGCAGGGCGAAGGCGTCGGGAGCGAGGGCGTAGAGGAGCGTCAGCGGTTCCCCGGCGACGACGGGGATGTCCGAGGGTGTGTCGACCCAGGCCCCCGGGTTTTGGGGAATGCCCCGGTAGACCAGGGGGAGATAGGCGTCCTGGATCGGATTCAGGGAGCGGGCGCGCACCCGGGCGCGTCCGGCGGCGGGGGCCGTCCACGTGTACCAGACCGACGGCCATCCCGAGAATATCTGTTCGAAGACGTCGCCGGTCGCTCCGAGTCCGGTCCCGTAAGTCTCGGATCCATCGTTCGGGACCGTGACGGCGCCGGTCCATCGGTCATTGGACGGAGTGGGAACAAACCGCAGTCGAAAGGTGACGGGGACGTCGGGTCCGTAGGCATCGCCGACCATGAGGTCGAGGGATTCTCCGGCCGAAACGGGAGTTCTTCCTTCAGAGTCCCCCACCGCGAGCAGGGTCGCGCTTGTGGGACTGGAGTCGCGCACGACGGCCACGCCGCCGACCGCGGAGGGATTGGGAGACTCCGCGACGGAGATCAGGACCACGCCGTTGGTGGGGGCCGTCCAGCGATACCAGACGCTGCGGCGGACCTCCGGAGAACCGTAGGTTTCCCCGGGTTCCAGCGTTGCCCCATCCAGATCGACGTGGAGGACAACGGATGGGTCGGTCAGGAGGGTGTGGTTGGCGCGGTGATCGTTGACGGGGGCGGCCGCGAGGCGTGGTGCCAGAAGGATGACGGAGAGGAGTGCGAGGAAACGAACCCCACGGGCCCGCGGGAAAGGGGGCGTGGATCGCGTCGGGCGAGTCGGGAATCGGAAGGTCACTTTGGGTCGGAACGACCCCGGAACCTTAAGCGGCTTTCGCCGGGATTCCAGTGTCCTGTTGCGCGGCCAGTCGTGGCGTCCCCGATCCGGAATGGGAGGGACGGCGTGTCGCCGTCCGTGAACAGGTCCGGGGTTGGGCGCGTGGATGGAGTGGCGGCTAAGATCACACCCGAAAGCCCCGAACGGGAGAGGATGAACCACAGAGATCGCAAGGAGCACAAGACCGGAACCTTTGGAGAAGTGGGCTCCCACCCAAAAAGCGGTCTTTGATCTGCCGAGTCCGCTATTCTGATTCTCTGCGATCTTTACGTTCCTTGAGGTTCAATGGCTCGTTTCGGTGGACGACAGGAACGGCGCGACGCCGTCCGTGGAAGGCTCGGATGCGCTCACCTTTGTTTTGCAGGATCATGGCGGTGTGAACCCACACGGCGGGTGATCAGTCCGGCCACCGATAAGAGTTCAGCCACGCCAGAGCCTGCCGGGGTCAAGGGTTGCGTCGGATGTTCAGGCCGCGGCATCGCCAATTCTCTCGGGCAGACCGCGAATATCCCGCCAATACTCGACTCGAACCTCCTCATCAACCTCCACGGGCTGAACCGAACCATACATCCGGTCTCCACCTCGCCGCTTGGGGCCGGAAATCCAATAATCGTCGCCTGTCTCCAGGCAGTAGTAATTGGACTTGAAGCCTGCGCCCTTGAGGCTCTGAAAGGTCAGTCCTCGATAGTGAAGTGTTCGACCGCTCTTGGAGAAGGTGACGCGGCCAATCCGAGCCGACCCCGTGAGGTTGCCCGCCTTGCATTCAATATACAGGATGCGACCAGCCGCGGCTTTCGGCTTTTGTGTTGCCGCACCCGAGAGACCGCTGCCACGAACACCGCGCTCGACAGCGCGTGCGAGTGTCCAAGCCTTGACTGTTGGTCCTTTCGCCATGACGCGTCCGTAGAGGTTGAATGCCTAGATTAATTCGCTCGCGCTGGATGGTGTTCGCGTTGTCTCAACCCGAATCATCGTCCGCCCTCCCAGTCATGTAGCAACAGAAAATTGCGACGGACCCTGCCGCGAAGAGCACCGCCCCAATCGCACTGACGGCGATGTCCTTCTGCAAACTGTACCCGAGCATCCCGATGAATGTGCCGCTGAACATCGAGGCCACGAAAAGTGCGACGGGCCCTCCAAGGAAGCCGCCAAAAAAATAACTCGCGACGCGATGACGGCGGCGCCCGGTTACCGTGAGCGGGAATTGCAAGACCAACCAACCGAATGCGAAGAACAGGAAGCCCGTAAGTCCCGCGGGAACGTATCCCCTGATGTTGTTGTGGTACACGAATGCCGTGAGCCACGCGAACGTGCCCAGGTGAACCGCAGCCAGACCTGACGCAGTGAAGGCCAGTGCCAACAGGAAATGGTGCTTGGTCATCGTCCTCCGGGCGTTTGAGCCCGGGTACGTCCTCTGGTCCCGGCCACTGGTGGCGAATCCAGCTTCCGATGAACCGGGGTGACTGAAATTGAAGCCCGCGGTTGCGGTGCGGGTGCAGTGGTTTGTTCGGTGAACTTCCGCGCCGCGACACGGAGGCTGAAACGTAGAACCTTCAGGCGACGCGCACGCGTTGGCGACACTTCCTGCCTCTCCAAGTTCTGGATCTGTCTCTCGATTTCCGTGCGCTTCTCGTCCCAGATTCTCTGACGGCGCGGGAGCCACTCCGCGGAGTCGCGCGCAACTTTTGCCTCCAACTTCGACCATCCCTTGGCGTCATTCTTTCGTGGAATCCGCCACCTCCACTCAAGTTCCCAGAGTCGGCCCCCGCATTGCGAGCAACGCAGGGTTGTATTCAACCCGCAAGCCGCCTCCGACCTGCGGGCAACTCTACACGGAATGCAGATGTAGGTGCGTTTGGACATGTGCCCAGGATTTCAGGGAACGGAGGCGGCCTCCCCGTTGACCGGAGGGCTGTTGTTAGGCTGCACGTGCCTGTGCTCTGGAAATCTCCTCGCACCATTTCCTGTGTGCCTCGACAACAAAACGTTCGGTAATGCCTGCCTGCGTGACGAGCCGCAAACCGTTCGGAAACACCCTGGCCGTCCGCACCGCCGGAACCTCGGTTATATCGGCAAGCGGAATGGACCATTCATGGGGTTGAACGTTGAACTGGTGCGAGCGGAACAGAAGCCGTTCCCTGGTGAGGAAAAGCCAGCCGCCAACTCCCTCCCCATTGAGGAAATGGTTGGCTGGGCCGTCGTGCAGCAATTGCTCCCCCGTGAACTCCGGACGCGCTATTGCAATACGCCGCCGTTGGACCGCCATGAAGCCCGCCGTCGTTACCCCGAAGGCCAGCCCCGACGCAATTGCGGTCGCAAGACCGAAAAGAATACCTGCAGAACTTCCGCGTGCGATCCCCATCACGACGCCGGCAAGAACACCCATCGGAGTGCCGAACGCTGCGCCTACCATCAACGCGGTTTTGGCGAAGGATTTCATGGGGGCGCATCGAGGCGCTGCTGACCTTTTCGGACGATGGTGTCGCGTTCGATCTGGAATCCCCCGAGCCGTCTATCTGGGACCCACCGCGGAATTACGGGCGATTGTCTCTTGCGCCGCGGCCAGTCGCTCCATTGCCTTCACGAAGCGAATCAGGAGGGTTAGGACGAGAATCGTGATGCCGATAATGGCGCAGACATAGAGCGCAAGGAATAGGGATCCGATCATGGTATGGATGGGAAATGGTGCGTTGGTTCCGCGGAGATCGATTCAAGTCTGCGGTCTTGCGGCACGCTTCGGAGCCAGCGGATTCCACGTCATCCAGGCGGCGCCGGCGAGGAGGAGGAGGCTGTAGCCGCTGAGGATGCCGATGACGCGGTGGTAGGCGACCACGGGTTGAAGGGTGGGGAGAACGTTGCGCAGGGCGTAAAGGGTGCCGAGGTACGCCCCCGCCACGAGAAGCGCCCACGGCACCACGAGGAATCGGCCCCGGGCGAGCAGATTGGAAACCAGCACGTTGGCCAGCGAGTAGGCCACCATGGCCCAGGCGTATCCGGGCACCACGGGCGCGGCGGCGATGGCATCGGGTTTGTTGAAGAATACGATGCGGAGCGGAAACGTGGGAAACAGAGTGACGAATCCTGCGGCGAGCGCCCCGAGCACGAGCGTGCCGACGAACGCCAGCGTCAGGGCGTCGGAGGTGCCGCCGCCAGCCACGCTGCGGGCGATCTTGGGAAACATGACCATGGCCAGCGGGACGGTGAACTGCACGAGGGCAAAACCGATCAGGACCGCCGGATTATAGCTGTTCCCCAAGGCGAAGCGGTCGGCCTGTTCCTGGGTGAGGATCGATTGAAAGTAGAGGAGGTCCACATTGGAGATGAGGAGCATGGCACCCGCACCCAGCGTGAAGGGGAGCACGCGGCGGATCCATTCCGCCCAATCCACCGGACTTCCAGGTCCGGTCCACACCGTGCGCGTGCGCCAGAGGGCCACGCCTGTGGACGCCACCATGGCGAGGAGGGCGGCGGTCAACGCGGCGGCGGCGCCGAGGTGCAGCACCAGGACCGTGATCACGATCAGACAGATGCGAAGGAACCCGTCCAGGATCGCCACCCAGCCGAGGGTGTAGAAGTCCTGCTCCCCCTGGAGCAGTCCGCGCATCACCGGAAGAATGAGCCACATGAGGCCGACGCCGAGCGTGGGCCAGAGCACGGCGCCGTCGCCGAGTCGAAGTTGGGCGCTGATCCGACCGCGGGCGACGACGGTGGCGACGAGGATGGCGAGCCACAGCAGCCCGATGCCGCACAGAACCCGGCGGGTGGTGGTAGCCAGGCGTCCGCGGGCCTCCGGAGTCAGCGCCGCCGCACCCTGTTGGGCGAAACTGGTCATCAGTCCGGCACTGGGAATCCCGAGCAGGAGGAAGACCCGCAGCATGGCGCTGAAGATCTCGTACTGGGACCGCTCCATCCGGAAGACGACCGGGTGGACGAGCGTCATGAAGGCGCCGCCCACCACCGTCCCGAAGGCGAGCCAGGCGCTCTGCCGAAAGAAGCTCGACCGTGAATCACTCATGTGCCGGCCGGGGATACCGGAGCCGAGGCGCGGGTGCGAGCCTCGACGAAGTCCACGGCGCGGCGCGTCACCCCCGACCAGTCCAGGTCCGCCGCCACGCGGGCCGAGGCGGCGCGGCCGAGGCGGATCCGGTCCGGCGCGGGCGTGTCGAGCCAGGACATCACGACGGAGGCGAGGCTTTCGCCATCAAACGTCCCGAAGCGCAGGGCCGGTTCGTCCGCGAAATAGCGGTGCAGATTCTCGAGCGGGGTGCTCGCCACCGGAATGCCGCAGCCCAGGTATTCCACCGCCTTGGCGACGAAGGCGCAGTGGGTGCCGTTGGATTCCTCGTAGGGAACGAGTCCGACGGTTGCGGATTGCACCTGCGCGGCCACCGCGTCGTAGGGAATGAATCCGGGGAGTTCCAGTCGCACCCCCGGCACCCGCGCGCGAAGACTTTGGACGAATCGCGCCAAGGCCGGGGTTTCGCGTCCGACGAATCGGAACACCACTTCCGGCCGCGCCGCGGCGACACGGGACACCGTTTCGAGGGCGATGGGACCGAGGTGGTGTTGATCAAACGATCCGTGCATGACCACCACCGGAGTCGACGGCGTCGGGCCTTCCGGCGCGGGTTGAAACAAGGAGGCGTCGTAGCCGTATTGAATCGCCCGGACCCGTTCGGCGGGAAATCCGGTGGCGATGAAGCGGTCGGCGAGCGGACGCGACACCGTGAGGATGCCTTCCACGTCGTACCGGCGGGGCAGGGAGAGTTCGAAACGTGTCAGCGTACGGACCACGGGACGGGGCATCACCCAGGCGGGCCACGTCTCCATGAAACCCGTCAGGTAATCGAGGAAGTTGAGGACGGTGGGAATTCCCAGTTCCCGGCGCAGGCGTCCGGCCGCGACGGCGGAAATCGTGTGCTGCGCGAAGAGGACGTCGTAGCGGGCCGGGGTGGACCGGACGAGGCGGGCCAGTGCCGAGGGGTACAGCAGGTACTTCAGGTTTCTGAGGCGCGCGTAGCGTCCCATGCGCCAACGGGTGAAGGGACGGACGGTGATGCCAAACTGCCGCGCCACGGACTCGGAATCCGGGAACGCCGGACAGAATACCTCGACCGCGTGTCCGCGCCGCACGAATTCCCGGACCAGATAGGGTGCCTCCGCCGAACCACCCCCGCTGGGCGGGTGGAAGGGTTCGTGGGTCAGGAAGGCGACGCGCATGCGACGCCGGAGCCTACCTCGGGAGCGCCTTCGGAGGAATCCGGAACCGACATCTGGAACCGCGTCGACTCCACCCCCGTTCGTAGTCCCACCTTCAGGGGGTCTGGGCGACGGTGCATTCCGCTCACTGCGTGTCAGGGCAACCCACGCAGGAACCGCTCCAGGATCGCCGTCCCTCGATCAAGGCTGGTGAGCGAGATCCATTCATCGCGTGTGTGCGCCTGGCGAATATCGCCCGGGCCGAAAACGACGGACGGCGTGCCTCCGGCCGCGAGCGGGGCGGCGTCGCAGAAGTAATGAACTCCGGTGGTGCGCTTGCGTCCGGCCGCCTGGAGCAGGGACTGCACGAGCGGGTGCGCGGGATCGGTCTCCAACGGCGGGCAAGCCGCGAGTCGGAGCGGGTGGAAGGCGGCCTGGACTCCGGCGGCCCGCAGCGCGGAGCGGATCTCCCGTTTCACCCCCGCTTCCGTCTCACCGGGAAGCGTCCGGCGGTCGATGGAGATGACGCACTCCTCCGGGACGATGTTGGGCTGCGTGCCGCCCCGGATGGATCCGACGTTGATGGTGGGATGCCCCAGCAGCGGATGGCGGCGTTTGCGCAGTTGGGCGGCGTAGGTGGTTTCGAGGACTTGGACGGCCCGGGCCATCGCGTGGACGGCATTGACGCCCAGGTGCGGCGTGGCGCCGTGGGCGCTGCGTCCGCGGGTTTGGAGTTCGAGCCACACGTCCCCTTTGTGGGAACTCACCACTTCGAGGCGGGTCGGTTCCCCGACGATGGCCAGGTCGGCGGGACGGGTGTGGCTGGCGTAGAACCGGGAGCCCAACTGTCCGTTCTCCTCATCGACGAGGCCGACGAAACGGATCTCGGTCTCCGCGGGGCGTCGTCCGGTGCGGGCCACGGCGGTCAGTGCGCTGAACATGGCCGCCACGCAGCCCTTCGTGTCGCAGGCGCCGCGTCCCCGGAGGCGTCCGCCGCTGATGCGAGGCTGGAGCAGTTCGTCGAGCGCGGGGAATC
>JAEUHD010000147.1 GCA_016793645.1 Verrucomicrobiales bacterium | reverse complement strand
GCGTGCGCCCGTTGTTCGGCGGGTTGACCTGGGTCCGACAGCACGGCCCTCAAGGCGGGGAATGCCGTCGTGTCGCCAAAGGCAGCGCCCAGCGATTGCGCGGATCGGAGCACCTTCGGATCGGTGCTGGCATACAGGCTGGGGGCGAGTCCCATCCACGCGGGAGGCGGTACCACGGCGGACTGCGGTTCCACGGCGAGCCAAAGACCCGCGAGACGGCGGCGAAGAAGATCGTCCCTGGCTTCGGCGGTCGACGCCACGGATTGTTGGAGGGAATCACCCCCGAGGACCGCGGCGTACCAATGGATCCAGTCCGCCAGCGGTTCCATGGGCGTCGTTCGGGAGAGGGCCATCGCGCGCGAAGTGCCCGCGGGCATGCGACGGGCGATCGCCGTCCAAAGAAGAGGGGGCAGGTTCCGGTCCGTCCGGTCCTCGGCGTGGGACGCCAGGGACTCGATCACTGGCCAGGCGGCCGCGTCGGAGAGTCTCTGGGCGGCGGCGGCGAGGTAAAGGCGCACGAGCGGGGACGGATCGTGGATCGCGAGGCGCTGAAGGGCGGCCTGGACGTCCGGTGCCGGCGCTCCGTCCTCGGAGGCCAGTTGAATTCCCCACGCGCGCACGAACTCGTCGGGGTCCGAGAGCACGTTGGTCCACCGCATTTCGGACGAGGGGAGCACGGCCCGGCACGTCCACAAACCCCGGAGGCGAAGCGCAGCGTTGGTCCCGGATCCCGCAAGGGATTGGGCGCTCCGGACGGCCTCGGGATCCACGGAACCGCGACGGGAGGAGCGCTCGGCCAGCAGTCGTTGCGCCATGCGGGGGTACCAGGCATTGGGATGCGACAGAAGACCGGCGAGTTCGCGATCTCCCATCGCGGCGAGGTTCACGGTGACGGGGTGGTAGGTGGCGGCGTAGGACATCCGATAGAGGCGTCCGTTGCTCCGGTCCCAGCGCTCCGTGTTTGGATTGTGGCAATGCTGGGTATCGTACCAGTCGATGAAATACACCGCGCCGTCGGGTCCGGTCTGGAGATCCACGGCCACATAAGCGGGATCGGTGCAGAAGAGCATGTCGCGTCCTCCGTGCACCGTATTGAAACCGGAACCCTCCCGCAGGTTGACCTGATGATTGATCTGATGGCCGTGCAGATTGTGGGTGAACAGGTGTCCACGGTATTCCGAGGGCCAATTGTCCCCCTGATAGATCAGGGTGCCGACGTGGGAATGGCCGCCGTAGATGGCATCGCTGCCCGGTGCTCCCGCTCCTCCCGCGCCATGATCATAGCGTGCGGAGGCGAGCATGAAGTTTCGAAACCCCGGGTATTCGGCCGGAGGATTGGGGATGATCCAAGGGGCGTAGTTTGCATTGGCCTGGTTCCAAAACTGGCCGCCCTGGATGACGTGGGTGGTGCCCCCGCGTCCCCAATAGCTCCGACAGTGCGTCATGAACAACTGACCGTGCTCGTCGAAGTCGAGACCCCAGGGATTGCTGCCGCCATGGGCAAAGATCTCGAACGTGTGGCGAACGGGATGATAACGCCAGACCCCGGCACGCAGCTCCTGGCGCTGGTCATCCGGGGAACCGGGACGTCCAATGTGGGCGAGGTTGAAGACACCCTGGATCCCGTAGAGCCACCCATCGGGTCCCCATAGAAAGCTGTTGAGGCATTCGTGGGTGTCCTGGAAACCGAATCCATCCAGCAACACCTCGGGGGGGCCGTCCGGCACGTCGTCGCGATTGGCGTCGGGGATGAACAGCAGTTCCGGAGCCGCGCCGACCCAGACCCCGCCATGGCCCACCTCGAATCCGCTGACGAGATTGAGGCCGCGCGCGAAGACCTTCCTGGATTCAAAGCGGCCATCCCCGTCCCGGTCTGAAAGAATCACCAATTGATCCTGGCCCTCGCCCGGGGGGCGCTTGGTCGGATAGCTGTAGGCTTCCGCGACCCAGATGCGTCCCTGTTCATCCCAGGCAAAGGCGACCGGTTGGTGCAGATCGGGTTCCGAAGCGATCACCTCCACCTGGAAGCCCTCCGGGACGAACATCTGGCCGGCCGTGCGTTCTGCCGGGGTGGGGGAGGGGAGGATCTTGGGATTGGGCTTCAGATGCCGCAGGACGGGACTGGATTGGAGACGCTCCATTCCCGGCTGGGGCGATTCTGCTAGAACGGTGGCGGCAAACCCCAGGATCAGCATCAGGGATCCCCAGGGATGGCCCGGGGGCGGAAGGATCGAGCGGGCGCGGATCATCGGGCACAGGTTGGCGCCGGGGCCGCTCCCGGGGGACGAACGGAGAGGCCGGCCCGCCACGGTTGTGGCGGTCCGGCCCGGGAGTCGCGTGGTTCGAAGCAGCCTTAACCCAAGTTCCGCAGTTGGAGGGAATTTTTGGTGGGAATTGGGTATGGAAGTGAAGAAATGCTTGGGAATCTGGGGGGTGTTATTGGCTGGGGTGGATGTAGTGGAGAATCCCCCCCTTGTCGGGAGAGGGGTGGGCGGAGAAGGATAGGGGGTGTTTCTGCGCAAGAACCGCAAGCGGCTGGAGGGTGAAGTCTACGAGTACTGGACCCTGTGTGAGTCGGTGCGCACCGAACGGGGCCCGAGGCAGCGGGTTGTGGCGACGCTGGGCAAGCTGGGGGAGGAGGATTTGCGGGCGGGCTGGGACGATATCGAGGCCCTCCTGGACGGTCGGGCGCCGGCGCTGCGGCAACCGGAGCTTTTTGAGGGGAGCACTCCCCGGATGGAGGAGGGGCCGGGATGGGAACTGGCCGATCTGAGCCAACTGGAGGTGGGACGGGTGCGGGAGTTTGGCTCGGTGTTCCTGGGGCTGGCCTTGTGGCGGCG
>JAEUHD010000165.1 GCA_016793645.1 Verrucomicrobiales bacterium | reverse complement strand
GTGCATTCGTGGCGGCGGCCACGCCCGTCTCGGACTTGCGCTCCCCCGGGGGCGCGGCGGACCCGGACGGGCCCTCGACGTCGAGCGCGCCGTTGAAGGAGGCCCGGCGTGCATCGGGGAGCACGGGATCGCGAACCGGGGGTTGGGAGGTCACCTCCCGTTCCCATTTCTCCTGGGTCTCCCCCAGTTCGTTGGTGCGGTCCTGAAGGGTCTTTTCCGCATCCCGGAGTCCGAATTCCGCCTCCACCAGCTGGCGCGCCTGGTCGGGGGTCGGCACCGGCAGGCGCGGCGGCGGATTGTCCGTGCGGATCCGGTCGAGTCCCTTTTCCGGCACGTTGTGGAAGAAGGCGTACAACCGGTAGAACTCCCGGGTGGTCATCGGATCGTACTTGTGGTCGTGACACTCGGTGCACCCCACCGTCATTCCCAGCCAGACCGCTCCGAGCGTGTTGACCCGGTCCACCACGTACTTGTTGAGATACTCGTCCGGATCCGCGCCGCCCTCGTCGTTCGTCATGTTGTTCCGGACGAACCCGGTGGCCAAACGCTGGGACTGGGTCGGATTGGGCAGGAGATCCCCGGCCAATTGTTCCACGGTGAACTGGTCGTAAGGCATGTTGTCGTTGAACGCCCGGATCACCCAGTCCCGCCACAGCCACATGAACCGCACACCGTCGAAGTGGTATCCGCTGGTGTCCGCGAATCGCGCGAGATCCATCCAGTGCGACGCCATGCGCTCGCCGTACTGCGCGGACCCCAGCAGGCGGTCCACCACCTGTTCGTAGGCGCCCGGACTGCCATCCTGAAGGAAGGCGTCCACCTGCTCGACCGTCGGGGGCAGCCCGGTGAGATCGAGCGTCACCCGCCGCAGAAGCGTGGCGCGGTCGGCCTCCGGATTCGGTTCGAGTCCTTCGCGCTCCAACTTCGACAGCACGAAGTCGTCGATTTCATTCCGGGGCCAGGACTTCTGGCGCACCTCGGGGGGCGTCGGACGTTTTGGGGCGAGGAACGCCCAGTGGTCCTGCCAGACGGCCCCCTGCTGGACCCAGCGGGACAGGAGCGCCACCTGGGATTCCGTCAGGGGCTTCCCGAACTTCGGCGGTGGCATGACCTCCTCGGGGTCCGTCGATCGAACCCGGGCCACCAGGGAACTGTCCTCCGCCTTCCCGGGCACGAGCGCGTGGTGGCCGGACTTCAGGGCTTGGAAGGCGCTTTCCTTGACGTCCAGCCGCAGGCCGGCCTTGCGCTTGCCCTCGTCGGGGCCGTGGCAGGCGTAGCAGCGGTCGGACAGGATCGGGCGGATGTCCCGGTTGAAATCGACGGAGTCCGTCGCGCCCGCCGCAAAGACCCGGCCCGTGGCCGCGACCCATGCTCCCGCCACAAGCAGGCACCCCAGCACGAGGTGCGGATGCCGGGGACGACGAAGGGACAACATCGACGAAAGTTTAGTCGAGTCGGACCACCGAAACAATCTCCGGTGACGTGAAGATGCAGCGTCCGATCTGGAGCCGGATCCCCGGATTCCTCGGATCCGGCGTCAGCAGTTCCTCGTCGGCCAGCGTCAGCATTCCCTCCAGTTCCACATCCCCCGCCAACTCGACGCGGCAGGGATGTCCCAGCGGAATACCCAGCGTCTTCGCCAGTGCCGCGACCTGGACGGCACGTTCCCGTCGCCACGCGTCCAGCCCATCCTTACCTCCCGGGGCCCCAAACTGGAATTCCTCCTGCATGTTTGTTCCGGCTCGG
Organism: Verrucomicrobiales bacterium; assembly: GCA_016793645.1. Taxonomy (GTDB): domain Bacteria; phylum Verrucomicrobiota; class Verrucomicrobiia; order Limisphaerales; family UBA9464; genus UBA9464. The sequence continues at coordinate 216 of JAEUHD010000165.1, read as the reverse complement.
GTTCCGGTGTGGGCACGGGAATCCTCAGACCACCGCCACCGGATTCGACAATCCGCCGATTCCGGAAATGTGGATGTGAACGGAATCCCCTGCCGCGAGGGTGAACTCATTGGGAGGGACGACACCCGTTCCGGTCAGGAGCACGGCACCGCGGGGAAATTCCTGGCTTCGGCGGAGCCATCCGACCAGTTCGTCGAAGCCGCGCTTGATCTTGGA
>JAEUHD010000155.1 GCA_016793645.1 Verrucomicrobiales bacterium | reverse complement strand
TTCCGCGGGAACAATGCCACCCCGGGCCAGCCGTTCCGGGGGAAAACGAACCCCAGCTCCCAGGGTGGAGAGGATCTGCATCAAGGATCGGCTGCGCATTCCCACCACGCCGGGCTCCGGGGCATAGGTGGCAAAGCGCAGCTTCACCCGGTTCGTGACTGCAGGGATGCCGAGCAGGTCCTTGAGTTCCGCCACCGGAGGCGCCAGCGCCGACTGGGACGCCTTCAGTTCATGAAATTGAAGCCAGACGTCCAGATGATCCCCCTCCCGGATCAGCTCGGAGTCGGTGACGTGCGCGTTGCGGACCAGCCGGATCAGTTCCATCAGGCGCAGGAATCCCGGATCCATCGGGGTCCACCGGCCCGCATACAATCCCAGGTTGTGGTGGCCCTCCACGGACTCCAGCGTCAGGCCCAGGAGGAAATCCGGGGGCACTCCCCCCTGGATGACCGACCAGAGGGCATCCAGGGGCACCGGAGCCATGAGGCTGCGGGCAAACTTCTCGCCGGACATGGGCGAGTAGCTGATCGTGGGGCGATCAGTGTAGGTGCCGGAAACGCCCCCGGCGGCAAAGGTGTCCCCGCTGAGGCTCTGCGGGGAAAACTGTCCGCCCAGACTCACCCCGGTTTCCAGGGTGTAGCCGCTCACCACCGAAACCACTTCCAGGAACGCCGGCGCATCCCCGTATCGGGTCTTCACAATGTTCAGCAGGAGCTGCTCCTTCCAGGATTCGGCGACGGCGCTGGAGTAGTGCAGCCGGTCCCGACGGACTGCGGACGGTCCGATCGAGTGGCAACCGGTCGCCACCAGCATCAGGAGGACGAGGACTTCGAAGGCAGAGCGGTTTCGCGGGTGGCGGTACAGGATCATTGTGGAAGCAAACCTCCCGGAGGCTCCCCGGAAACCGTTCCCCCGTCGAACCAGGAATCCCGAGGATCGCCCAGCCTTCCAAAATCCCTGGGGCGTGGAAGGTGAGCTTCGCATTGCCGGCGTCATCAACGCCGAGGTCACGGAGGTTGGCGGGCGGGAAGCCGCTGGGATCTCGCCACACGTGGCGGTGCGGGCGATGGCGGCACTTCGGAGTTCCGGAGGTTACGGCGAGGGCGTATTGGCCCCCCGAAGCACAGGCTGAAGCCTGCACGACAAGCACTCCGTTCGTAGTCCAGCCTTTAGGCTGTTCCCCCTCCTATCCGCCCCCTCGCCGTCGCCAAAGACAGGCTAAAGCCTGCACTACCAGCGCCCGGGCCACCGAACGACAGGCTAAAGCCTGCACGACAAACGCCGCCGTTCGTAGTCCAGCCTTTAGGCTGTTCCCCCTCCTATCCGCCACCTCGCCGTCGCCAAAGACAGGCTAAAGCCTGCACTACCAACGCCCCGGCCACCGAACGACAGGCTGAAGCCTGCACGACCAACGCCGCGACCGCCGGTGCGCGTGCGCGTCATCGCCGGACGCTGACGAACACCGGGTCGTCGAGGTCTGTGGTGACACCGGGAAGGCTGGAGATGGGTCACCAGGCGCCCGCCGTTGTGCTCCCCGCATCCGTCCACCGAAGGGCATCGAGGGACACCTCAACCTGAATCGTTCCCGAGTCCGGTTCCACCACACGAAATTTCGGAGCACCCGCAAACGGGATTGGATGCTGCCGATGGGGATCGCGGGAGAAGGCGACGGTGCCGTTCAGGGCCTGGACAGGTGTTCCCGCCAACCCACCGGCTGCGTCCACGCGCGTTTGAAGGGGAATTCGGTCGAAGGTACTTCCGGCGCGCCGGAAGAGGTGACCACCGCCCGGACGTAAAGCTCGTCGCCACGCAGCGTGTAGGCGGGCGTCCGGCCCTTCACTTCAGCCAGGACCTCGCCCATCTGCGGTCCCGAGTCCGTCCGGTAGTCCAGCGTGGTCTCCAGCACCTGTCCGGTGGCGTCGAGCCGGGGTTTCCCGCGGAGGTTCGCGCCACGGCGGGTGCCGATGAAGCGCGTGACGAACCGTTCCCCGCGCTGCGGGGCGATGCGCAGCGAAAGCCGGCGGGCCTCCGGATCAAACGTGACCTCGTCCAGCACCACGCCGGTCGAGGCATAGACGTCGCCGGCGTTCATCGCCCGGATCAGTGATTCCGGGCTCAGGTGGCGGCACCGGACCATGACCCAGGCGCGCCCGGGCCGGGCGCGGAGTTTGGTGCCCTGGTAGTCATGGGAATCGTCGGTCGCGACGGCGAAGAGCGGTGGAGCGTCGAGCGCGGCGAGACGAATCGTGTTGGCGATGTCCCACAGCAGGTCCGTGGGCGGATGGAACGCGTCGCCGGGGTCATTGTCGCCGTCCACCCCGTTCCATACTTCGAAGAAGTTCTCCTCGACCACCGCGGCCAAATCCTCGGCGGTGACGCCCCACTTGTAGTTGGGATGGTTCACGTGGATGAGCACCGGGGTGCCGCGGCGCGTGGCGGATTCATGGACCGCGCGCAGCGTGCGGGCGATCACCTCGGGGACCGTGGCGCCATCCTGGGTGGGCATCCAATCGAGCAGGTTGATCGCGCCGATGTGGATGGCCTTCCGGTTGGCGGCGTTGTGGGTGATCTCCTCCGCCGGCAGCATCAGGAAACGCCCGGCGACCTCGACCCGGGCGCGAACCTCGCCCAGCGGCTTGAGACGCACCTGCGGTTCGCCATTGGTGGGATTGCTCCGCGTCTCCACCCAGGCCGGTCCGTAGCGCCGGAGGTAGTTGCCGAAGGCGTCCGCCGGCGGATGCGCCCGGCCGCGCCAGGGTTCGCCCCTGGCGCGTGCGGCCACGTTGGTGAGGTTGATCCAGCGCTCGCCCTCAAGGAGCACATTGTGATCGGACAGCGCGAGAAAGTGATAGCCCTGGTCCCTGTACCATTCGGCCACGACCTCGGGGAACTCGTCGCCATCCGACCAGAGCGTATGGGTGTGCAGGTTGCCCTTCCACCAGCGTGGCGCTGGTTCCGCGGCGCCGGCGGCCCAGGCGAGCAGCGTCCACGTGCCGGCCAGCTTCCAAATCCATGGGCACATGCGGATCAGTCAACGATGGGGAAGGGGCGTCCGGCAAGTCCGGTTGGGTGAGAACTCCTTCGCGGGACGTCGTCGTACCGCCCTCGCCACCTTTTCTCGTGCCGAGTCCTGGCGGATGGGATAGGCCTGTCCGCCATGCGAGCGTCCTCCCTGCTCCTTCTCTCGTCCGTGCTGGCGTCCGGGCTGTCGGCGGCGGACGGGAACCTTTTCCTGACCGTGCAGCACGCGGGTTCGTCGTCGGTGCCCGCTGTGGTGACCGTCCAGGCCAGCCTCGTCCCGGAGGTACCCTATATTGTGGAGGATTCCCCGGACCTGAAGGTGTGGAACCGTGTCTCGCCCGTGCTGCGGTCCGAGGTGGAATCGCTGACCTGGAGCGCCACGCACAACCTGCCGAACCCGTTCGGGACATCGACCCTGTATGGGGGCACCTGGCATTCGCGACGTTTCTACCGCTTCCGCCCGCTGCCTCCCGAGGGCGCCGACGGGGGAGAGGGCAGGCTGAGCAGGCTCACACAGCCGCAGGCGGGCATCTGGGAGGTCACCACCGCCGCCGGATGGAAGATCCGCGTCGATCCCGCTTCGTCCTCCGTGGTGATCTTCGCCCCGAACGGGCGCGAGAAGCTGGAGAACTGGGGCGATGGAAACGTGCACGAGAACCTGAACGGGAAACACCTCAAGGACTGGTTCTCCGACTCTCGCACCGTGATTATTCCCGGGGAAGGCATGGTCACCCTCACCCGCGGGAGGAATCCCGCCACCAGCAAGGTCACGATCCAGACCGTCAGCATCTACGACGCGGACCAGACGCACCGCATCGACATGCACAGCGGCACCGTCACCTTGAGTCGGCTGCAACCCCGTGTGGGCGAGGCCGCCGAACCCGACGGGGAAACCTGTCGCTTCTGGGATGCCGGGAACGGTGCCTTTCTGGAAAACATCTACACCCAGGATTCAGCCAGCAATACCGGCCAACCCATCCCGCAGACCCACGTGCCGTTGGGAAAGACGGGAGGGGATGCCAACCCGACGCAGGTGAATGATCTTTTCGATGATCCGAGGCTGGGGCACACGTGACGGGGGAGTCAGTGAACGCGGAGGAACCGAGGCCGGTTCGGTGCGCAGGAGCGGCAGCCTGCCCGGGGGTGTGGGCCCGGCTGCCCGGGTTCAACGCCCGGGGCGTTTTGCGGGGGGATTCCAGTTCTTGTGCCAGGTCAGGTCCCAGAGCTTTTCGAGGCGCACGGCCTCCACATGATTGTCCGCGAACCCGACATTGATGGCGCCCGGTAGGGTGTCCTTGGCATTGAAGTTCTTGGTGGCGGCCGCGAGGGCGGCGTTATGGCGCGGAATGGCGAGGCGCGAGATTCCCGGGGCGGCGAACTTGTCGCCGTCGAACAGATTCCGGGCGGGGCGATCGGTCTCCTCGGGCCAGGCGTCGACCCAGATGGCATCGCCAAAGAACGGGGTGGTCGAGGGGTTCCGGATATCGGCTTCGGAGCGGAACATGTTCTTCGGATTGCCGTAGGGGCTTTCGGAATAGAGGTATCCGTTGATCGAGAAACTTCCCTGGTAGTTGGTCCTGGTGTCCGCGACCAGCCAGGCGCGGTTGACCCTGCCTTCGGCGCTGGAGTCCTTCTTGATGCTGGCGGCGGAACGCTCCGGCGCGACCGGGCAGTACCGGACCTGCTTGATGGCATCGTACTTCGCCGCGAGCCGGTTCATCCACAGCTCGGGCCAGTTGTCGTACCGGACCGGGCGGCCGTCGTCCGAGAAATACATGAAGTTGGACAGGCTGATCTGCTTGAGGTTGCTCGCGCAGTTGATCTGTTGGGCCTTCTGTTTGGCACGTCCGAGGGCGGGAAGGAGCATTCCGGCCAGAATGGCGATGATGGCAATCACCACCAGCAGTTCGATGAGGGTAAACCCGCGACGAACGGTGCCGCGGGAGGGAAGGGGAACCGGTGCGACGTTCATGGGAAGATGAAGAGGGATCGTGGGAAAACGATGGCGATCCGACCTGGAAACGGAAGTGGGAAGTTCCGCGGTCCGCGAATACGGATCGGAGCCGATGGGGAAATCGGGAGCCGATTCCCGCTTACTCACGCCCTGCGGATTGCCGGGACGCCGTGAACGTGACGTTGGAAATTCGGTCTGCCCGTCTGGAGCCCGCTTTCCCAAGATCGGAGATGCAACGCCCTTGAGGAAAACCAGCGATTGACACCGCCTGAACCGCGACGTCGAATGCTTCCCAAGCTGGATCGGGAGAGATGAATTCTCTCTCGTTCTCGGCGAAGCGCATCAACCGAACTCCGATCAGTTTCCCGAATTTTTCTGGAGAGCCTTCGGGGCCCGCAACCTTCCTTCACCATTCACAAAAGCATCCCCTCGCCCCATGAATCTTCGAGTCGCTCCCTTCCTGTTCACGGTCTTCGTCGCAGCGCCCCTGGGCGCCGCCAGCTTCGTGAACCTGAATTTTGACGCCGGCGTGGTGCCGGACGATGGCTTCGGCGGCCTGGAACCGTTTCCTCCCTGGGCCGACGCTGTCCCGGGCTGGAGCTACAACGGGGGATCTCCCGACGGCGTGGTAATCAACACGGGCTTGGCCCGGGTGAACCTTCCCCATGTGGGGGAAGCGCCGTGGTGGCAATTGGTCGGCACCACGGGGAACTTCGCCATGAATCTCAAGAACGGTTACCTGACTGACGACTCCGGCATCCCGGTGAGCCCGTATATCAATGCGTTCGTCTCCCAGACGGCAACCGTTCCGGCCGATGCCCACCGGATCCGCCTGGAGGCTTCCGGCATGTTTGAGGTCAACTTGGGCGGGACCACCATCGCGATGAGCGAGGTGACTCCCGGAGTCTATGAAGGAATCGTCGCTCCGTTCGCCGGATTGGAATCGGAACTCCGGATCATCAACGCCCATGCTTCAAGCGAACCGTTTTCGCCGACCATCGTCGTGGATAACATCCGATTCCTCGCGATCCCGGAGCCGGGTTTCAGCGCACTGGCCGCCGCACTCGCCCTCGTCGGCTCCGCCGGGGTGAGGCGGTTCCGCGGACCCGTGCCGTCGACTCCTGTTGAGGGATAAGGGCTCCCGTTCAACGTTCAGGCCGAAACCCTGATGGGTGTGTCCATGGTGCAGACCCCACTGGGTCCCACGCGGGCGGGCGCGAACGCTGGACTCAATCGTGGAGAACCGACACGCCCCGGAAATCATCGAAGTAATAAACCCCCGCACCGGGTTCGTCGTTGCGACCCCCGATACACAGCGCCACTTCGATCAGGGCTTCGGGCTTGAAGACCGGACTCGTGTTTGGCGAGTCGGCGTACTTGTCATTTTTGACCAGTTTCGAGAACGGCACGGTCACCAGGCGCGGCGCGGTGTCGCCCTTCTCGGGCAGATACTTGAAGTCCCAGAGGTCGTGGATGTTTTTCCCCTCCGGGGTGGCGATGTTGAGGTCCACGAGCAGCGCGCGTCCCGAGCCGTCCGGCTTGAACCAGAATTGGAGCGCGTTGCAGCCGGCGAGATTCCAGCGGGAGACCCGGCAAATCGGGCTGTAGAAGCGGTCGTTCGAGGCGGTGGTGGTGTACTCCACCTTCAGGCTGTAATTCCCGGAGTTCTTGATCGTCGTTTCGCGAGTCTGGTGGACGGCCCCGCCGTGCGGGGGTTTGTACCAGGTCTTGGCCAGGTGCTGGTCGTCGGCGTAGGACTCGAAGTCTTCGACGATCACGGCCTTCGCCGGAGCGGTCGCGGGCGGCGGGGTGGGCGCCGACGCGCGGTCCGCCGCCCGAATTGACACCGACAGGAGGAGCACGGCACCGAGGATGGGCGGGATTCGGTTCAAGAGCATGGGAATGGCAGGGGAACGCTAGTCAGAGTCTGGCCCGATTCTTGGGAGTCAAGAGCCTTTCCGGATGCTCACTCCGGCACTCGCGTCCCTGCGGGTAACGCAGGGACACATCCAAACCCAACCCTGGGTCCCGACGGAGCAGGCAACCGTCGGAGGAGACTTGATCTGCATTCAGCCGCCTGGACTGGGGTCGGGCCTGGGTGGCATCACCAGTTCGGCCGCATACCAACCGATCGTTTTCAGTTTGCAGATCTCATACTCCCCCTTCAGGTCGGGCCCTTCGGAGATTTGTATGTTCAAAACGCCTCTCGCAACCAGGTGCTGTTCCATCACGAGCGCAGCCATCTCCGGGGGCGGACGGCGGATGGGCTCCTTGACCCTGGACAGGAACTCCTCGCGACCGTCGACGCCTCGGCGGGATTTCTCCCCGAAATCAAAGGCCCAAAACGCCAGCCACCCGACCCGGAGCATGACCATCTGGGGAGAACTGCCGCTGTCAGAAATCTCGGCGACCGATTCCGGCTTGCCCCAGGCCGTCAGCAGCCTCCCAAAGAAGTCGCGACCGAAGGCCGGAAGGTAGTCTGTCTTGGGGAAAACGGGATCCGGGAACAGGGGAGGGTTCGCCAGCATTTGCGCCAGCCGCTCCTCGCGGCTCGCACTTTCGGGGTCGGGTGGGTTCATGCGGTGGGTTCCGGACCGCCGTCTGCGGCGGATGTTGGTGACGCTGAACCCACGGGCGGCGAAGTAAAGCGGCCAGAGACCTCTGTTTTCGATACCTTTGGTCAGTACAAGGGAAACGCATCGATTCCGCGTCCGGTCCGGTCCGCAGTGACCGTTCGCGGGTCTTTGGCGGAAGGCTTCCCGAGTTCCCCTGTTCCCCGGATTTGGAGCGGCGACGGGCGCTGACACTGTGTCGCGACCGGGAAACTCGATCCCAACAATCCTCGCCTCGAAAGGGACCCGCGACCCTCCCCATGGCCGCCGGTGTATCGAGAGGCAGGTTGAAAGTTCGGGCCTGAATACTGCTGAGATCGTAAGAGATAGAGATCTGCTCCCGCGCAATTCGTGGCGCTCGTTCGGCAGGGGTTCCAAGCCGTCCTGTTCCTGGCAGAACATCGGGATCTGCGTGGAAGGGAGCCTGTGGATTCGATCTTCCAGCGAGAACGCGCCAACCGGAAACACTGGAGCCCCCAACCTTCTGCTTGTTGCCCCCGCGCACCATGGTGGAGCCCATTCGTGACCGGGACGGAGTCTGTAGGTGCCCCGGGGGTCGTATTGGCCCCGCCGGCGTTTCCTTGTGCAGAGACCCAAAGGCCCAATCGGCGACCCGCCGCGCATTGAAATGTCAAATGGTTAGATGCGACCCCATTGCCCCCCCCCGGTCGATGCTTCCGGGGCGCAGGATCGCGGGATTCATGAGGTTCGGACAGTTCGAGGCCGGGATCGACACCAGGTTCGGCAGGGGTTCCAGGCCGGCCTGTTCCTGGCAGAACATCGGGATCTGCGTGGACGACAGCCTGTGGAATTGATCGTGCCGCGAGAATGCGCCAACCGGAAACGTTGGAACTCCCAACCTTTTGCTTGTTGCGCCCGCGCGCCAATGGAGGAGTCCATTCGCCCTGGGACGGAGTCTGTAGGTGTCCTGGGGTCGTATTGACCCTCCCGGCGTTTCCATGTGCAGAGTCCCAAAGGCCTAATCGGCGACCCGCCGCGCATTGAAATGTCAAATAGTTAGATGCGACCCCATTGCCCCCGACTCCAACTGTCGCAGCCAGCCGCCGGTCATGCGGCCGATTTCGTCCACACGCCCCATGACAAATACGAGCTGCTGCTGGCTGATCCAGCGCTGGTCGTGCACCAGCCGCCAGAGCACGCGCAACAGCTCCAAGTGGAGGTTGAGCGCTACCAGCAGGGGCCGCTTTCGGGCCGGGGGCGAGTACAGGGCTTCCGTCACCATCAGGAGGGCGTCCAGGGTGAGATTGTCGAGCCGCTGGCCCACGGTGAAGCGGTGGCTCTTCGGAAGGTCTGCGGTGCGCATGAGCGTCCACGCCGCCAGGTCGGTCAGCGCAGTGTGAAGGGGCGGTTTGGATTCCGATTTCATGAGGACCCGGGAATCACTCCAAGGATTGCCACGCCGTCAACTGCGCCGGATCTGCACGCTCGATGCGGTCGCCTCTTGGGAGAACCTGTTCCTGGCGGCCGACCGTGCCCGCCGCGGCAAGCGGCGTCGGGCGGACGTGGAGGACTGGTGGCGGCGCCGCGAAACGGAGCTGGCGTTGCTGCGTGAGGAACTTCTCGGAGGCTTCTGGCTTCCGGGGCCGTACCGGATCTTCACGATCCATGAGCCCAATCGGCAACCCGCCGCGCATTGAAATGTCAAATAGTTAGATGCGACCCCATTGCCCCTACTGCCTTGAGTGGGGACAAAGCCTTTTCCCGACCGTTTCATCGAGTGACAGGTTCAACGTTCAGTTCCGAACCCTGCGGAGATAGCAAATTGTACAGACCCCATTGGTCCCTCACAGGGACGACGCGGCGCGGGCTACCGGAACGGCGCGTTCCTGAGTCGCGACTGCTTCGGGACCGGATCCTGAACAAGCACAATGCAATCCCGTTTTGCTCGCGTGATTGCGTTGTAGAGAAGCCTGCGACTCCGCTCCCGGTCGTTTGTCACCTGAAAGGGCCAGAGGACGACCACGTGGTCGAACTCGCGGTTCTTTGCACCATGAATCGTGAGGCCGGTGCGGCGCCAGCCGCGTACGGTCCCGTGGCCTCGTCGAAGTGCGTGAGCTCGTTCGAGCTCGGCACGAATTCGTTCCGCCGAAAACGTGCATTCCCCCATGAGGCGTCGGCGGTGTTCCACCCATGCGACGAGCTCGCCCGGAACGTTCGCCCTATGGGCGATAATCTCGTCGGCAGAGACGACGCGATTCGGCTGGTCCAGGCCGAGCATCCCGACCGACACCGACACCTCGTTTCGGTGGTCTGCCTCCCATTCAACCTTGTACGGTCCGAAAGTCACGCTGCCCCCCCTGCGCCACGAGAATCGAACCGTGCCCACCTTGGCGATCGTCTCTTTGACGAAGGGCGCGACTTGGGGGCCGGCGGTGGAAATCACGGCGATCGGTCCCGTCGCCTTCGCAATGGCGGCGCCCGTCTTCCACGCGGCAAGCGCTGCAGTCGGCACGCCGATGATGGACAGCCCGGGACCCTCGAGCGGAACCGCCGCGCCGGTCCGAATCGCGCCTGCCGCATCAAGCAACCCCTGCACATTGGTGCGGTGAACTTGCACCAGGGGTACGACGGTGCCCACGGCTCGCGCCCACTCCACGCCCTCGCAGGGCCCCGCGGGATCAAGCTCTTGGTACTCGTCCGCGGCGCACAGGACGTGTATCCGGCTCGACAACTCTTTGATGACGCCCAGTTCGGACCCGCGGAGGTCCTGTAGTTCATCGACGACGAGTAGTGGGTGACGCGCGGCCACCCAGTTGATTACGAAACGGTGCCCCACAAGCTGCGCCGCGACGTCGGCGATGCCTGCGAAGTCCGTCTCTATAGGCAGAGGATCACGGATAGTGCGCGCAAGGCTCTTCCACCGATGCACAAGCGCGTAGGTGAAACTGTTGAGGGTCGAGCACTCGGATTTTGCGCCTGCTCCCAGCACCTCGGACAGCTTTCCGCTCATGCGTCGCCGCGAGCCGTGCATCTTCGTTAACGCGAGTACGCGCTGATCCGCGGCGAGCGGGTGGGCAGTCAGGCGCTCCGCTACTGCAGCGAAGAGGCGAGTAGTTTTCCCTGATCCCGCTGGGCCCTCGAACAGTTGGACGCTCACGGAACGAACCTCACCACCTTGGTTCGAGGAGTCGACCTCGCGTCCACGGAGAACAATGTTCCCAATGCCCCGCCTGCCGCGGCCAAGGCGAAAGCATCAAGGAAGCTCGTCGCACGAACTGCGCACAGACGGGAATCCCGTAGGGCATAGGCGATTTCCTCGTAAGCCAGGTAGTGCTCCTTCAGCCCTTCCTTTGTCCGGTCGTTGGACTTCAGGCGATTCACAAGATCGGCGGGCTCCGTCATCGGGGTCCCTCCCACACGCGCGCTGACGGCGGCAACGATAGTTGGGTCGCCGCTGACCACCCAGCCCACGAGATCCTCGATTGTCGAACCCGCGGGCCACTGAAAGACTAAAGTAGGCGGTGTCGCCGCCCCCACGAGGGTACTTACGTAGGCGTCGCCAGTGGCATCCCCGTCCACGAGCGCCACTACTCCATCTCGGAGTCCGAGCAGCCTCGCTATCGTGGCGACGACGCTCGCGTCCGGGGTTGGAACGACGCCTACCGTTGTTTCGAAGCCGCTCGCTCCGGGGCCAGTCCCGTGAGCGACCTCGACAAGAAGTCGAAGAATCTCGAAGTCGATTCGCCCTTCCGGAACAACGACGACGGGGAACATCAGTGCTTCCAGCAGCCTAACACGCTCATCAATGAGCAAGCGCCGAGCGGCGTTCGGAACGTTTAGCTGAGGACCCATGAGAAGCGGTTTGCCTTCGAGCACGCCATTGTGCCGTTGGACCACCTGGACGCGATCCGGCCGATAGCAAGCTGCGACTCGTGGAGCGTGTGTCGTGCATATCGTTTGGTTGGCGATTCCCGTGGCCTCGGAGACAATTTGCCGTTGTAGGCCTGGAGGAACGTGAAGTTCGGGCTCCTCTAGGGCGAGGATAAAGGACTGGTTCGCCGCTCGCCTCGCGCGGCCCGTCTCCAGCAGCAGGATGAGCGTTTGCAACGCCAGCAGACCCCCGCCATGACGACCCGCGGGAAGGCTTGCTCCGTCAGGTGCAGTGTAGTGAGGCACCAGGGCTCTAAGCACCGACTCGCTGTCCGTCGCCGTAAGCCGGATCTGAAGTTCCGGGTGGCCTGGCATAAGTCGCGCTAGCCGCTGATTCACCGCGGTCACGAGCGGGGCGATGGCAGTGTCGCGCTCAATCGGGTTGGCGGGCGTGCGAACTTGATCTCGAATCGCGAGAACTGCACTAGAGGGAACGCCGCCTACCGTCGTGACCGCCTTTCTGAACAGCTCCGATGCGAACGATAGCGTCAGGTCCCACGTCCTTCGTGCTGGGAGCACGTAGAATCCCACCTCATTCAGTAAGATGTTCGGGAACACCGCAACGCCATCGTCGAAGGGGTCCGCAACCGAGTCGTCATCGTGAAAGTATCGAATCTGCTCTACGGTCAGCTCGTCGTGGTCGAACCGCGCTGAGAAGCCAATCTGCACGCAGAGGGGTTGGTTAGCGGCGGTGCGTAGCGGTACGGCCTTCTTTTGCTGAGCGTCCCAGAACTTCTCGATCGCCCGCCCCGGACGGAACCAGGTACCGCGATGTTGTTCGGGGTCGTCGGGCGTAAACCCTCCGAGCGTGGCAACAATGAGAATGCGGTCCGGCCTCGCTGGTTTACTGCCTCGGAAGTCGTGCTCGGTGAGAATAGGAACAAGCTTTGACCGACCAAAGACCAAGGCCATGGCGTCCACGACCGTGCTCTTGCCTACACTGTTTGGACCGATAAAGACCATGTGGTCGTCAAATTGAAGATCTGCCGACGCGATGCCGCGGAAGCCACGGATTCGAAGGGCCAAAATGTTCATTCGACGCGGTCTCTCGTGGACGGTTATTGCGAGTACCTGGGTGCGGTCAACACCTTACGGATAAGAATTTGCTTCTCCCGGCGAAGCGCAAAATACAAATTTCTATAAGTACTTGAAGGGCGTCTACCCAACCTTTTCCCGGAAGATTCCGGGCGGCGGGTACCCATCCAACTCGGGATACACCACCGTCAGGGCTGGATCTCCATCGGGCAGATCAATTGCCTTGGGCATGGAATCAGCCTACCGGAGACCTCCGAGAAGAACCAAGTCTGCTCCCCGATTCCGAGCCATAGCCCCACTCCAATAGAATCACCTGTAAGAACCGTTCTCCTGATCTCGGCGCGGGATCAACGACGGTGGTGGTCAACCCACGGCCACCGCGACTTCCTCCCCCATGAGTCCATCAACGGTTACCCTCTGGTGTCATTTACGTTTGAGGCAACAGGGCGGGGCAGTGGAGGCGGAGCAATTTTCTTTTCCGGGGTGGCGGGGGCCGGTTTCATGGTCGTGACATGATTCAGCGCTATTCGCGGCCCGAGATGCGGGGGATTTGGACGGACGAAAACCGGCTCAAGATCTGGCTGGAGATCGAAATGCTGGCCAGCGAGGCGCTGGTGGCGGAGGGCATCGTGCCTGCCGCAGACTTCGCCCGGATGCAGGCCGGGGCGCAGCGCTGCTTCGCGGATACCCGCGCCCTAACGGAGCAGGCCAAGGAAGTCGAGAAGACGCTGAACCATGACGTGATCGGCTTCACCACCGCTGTGGCCCGGCAGATCGATGATCCGGCGTCGCGTTGGCTGCACTTCGGACTGACCAGCAGCGACATCGTGGATACGGCCTTCGCCGTCCAGATGGTGCAGAGCGCCGATCTCCTGATTCGCGATGTCGAGGCGCTCCTTCCCGTGATCGCCCGTCGGGCGCGGGAACACCGGCGGACCCCATGCATCGGACGCAGCCACGGCATCCACGGGGAGCCGACCACGTTCGGATTGAAGCTGGCGTTGATGCATGAGGAATTCGTCCGAGCCCGGGAACGATTGGTCCGGGCGCGGGACGTGGTTGCCGTCGGAAAACTGTCAGGCGCGGTCGGGACCAACGCGCACCTGTCCCCGGGCGTGGAGGCGTTCGTCTGCTCCAAGCTGGGGCTGCGTCCGGCGCCCATTGCCACCCAGGTGGTGCAGCGGGATCTGCATGCCGAGTACATGAATGCCCTCGCCCTGATCGGCGCCGGGATCGAGCACTGGGCGGTGGAGTTCCGCCATCTCCAGCGGACCGAGGTGCTGGAGGCGGAGGAGCCGTTCACCCCCGGACAAAAGGGCAGCAGCGCGATGCCGCATAAGCGGAATCCCATCACGTGGGAGCGTCTCACCGGACTCGCCCGGGTGCTGCGCGGCAACGCCGTGGCGGCGTTGGAAAATGTGGCGCTCTGGCACGAACGCGACATCAGCCACAGTTCGGTGGAGCGCATCATCTTTCCGGATTCCTGCACGCTGCTGGACTACATGTTCGGGCTGTTGGTCCGGCTCATGGACGGACTCCGGGTGTATCCGGAGAACATGAAGAAGAACCTCGGGCTGAGCCTGGGAATGTGGAACAGCCAGACCGTCCTGCTCGCGCTGATCCGGAAGGGACTCACCCGCGAGCGCGCTTACGAACTGGTCCAGCGCAACGCGATGAAGACCTGGGAGGTGAAGCACGCGGGACGCGATGACGCGGATTTTCTGGAGATGCTGCGGGCGGATTCCGAGGTGGCGTCCCAGTTTGCGCCGGGGGAGTTGGAGGCGTTGTGTTCGCTGGAGTTCCACTTCAAGGAGGTGGACAACCGGTTTGCGCGGTTGGGGCTTTGAGGGGGGGCGGACAGCCTAAAGGCTGCACTACGAACGAGGGCGTTGGTAGTGCAGGCTTCAGCCTGTTCCCCCGGGCGCCGCGATGCGGCCGACGCCTCCGGACAGCCTAAAGGCTGCACTACGAACGGGGTGTTTGTAGTGCAGGCTTTAGCCTGTTCCCCCGCACGCCGCGATGCGGCCGACGCCTCCGGACAGCCTAAAGGCTGCTCTACGAGCGGGGCGTTGGTAGTGCAGGCTTCAGCCTGTTCCCCCGGGTGCCGCGATGCGGCCGACGCCTCCGGACGGCCTAAAGGCTGCACTACGAACGGGGTGTTTGTAGTGCAGGCTTTAGCCTGTTCCCCCGCACGCCGCGATGCGGCCGACGGTTCCGGACAGCCTAAAGGCTGCACTACGAACGGGGCGTTGGTAGTGCAGGCTTTAGCCTGTCCCCCCGCACGCCGCGACGCGGCCGACGCTTCCGGACAGCCTAAAGGCTGCTCTACGAGCGGGGTGTTTGTAGTGCAGGCTTTAGCCTGTTCCCCCGCACGCCGCGATGCGGCCGGCGTTTCCGGACAGCCTAAAGGCTGCACTACGAACGGGGTGTTTGTAGTGCAGGCTTCAGCCTGTTCCCCCGGGCGCCGCGATGCGGCCGACGCTTCCGGACAGCCTGAAGGCTGGACTACGAACGAGGGCGAGGTTGGGATTGTCCCCGGGGCGAGGCGTTCCGTAGGCTGCACGCACTTCCATGGCCACCATTGCGGTACTCGGGACACTGGACACCAAGGGTGAGGAGCACGCCTACGTGGCGGAGCAGATCCGGCAACGCGGACATACTCCGCTGTTGATGGATGTGGGGACGCTGGAGGCGCCCCACGTCCCGGCCGACGTGGGGCGGGAGGTGTTTGCCGCGGCCGCGGGTGTCGATCTGGCCGCCCTGGTCGCTCGGCGGGATCGCGGCGAGGCGGTCGCCGCGATGACCCGGGGCGCGCCGGTGGTATTGTCCCGATTCCACGCGGAGGGTCGGATTGCCGGCGTGATCTCCCTCGGCGGCGGCGGCGGTACGGCGATTTGCACGGCCGCCATGCGGGCGCTGCCCGTGGGAGTGCCGAAGCTCATGGTGTCCACGCTCGCGAGCGGCAACACCGCGCATTATGTCGGGGTGAAGGATATCGTCATGATGCCCAGCGTGGTGGACGTCGCCGGGCTCAACCGCCTTTCCCGGGTCCTGCTCGCCCAGGCGGCGGGCGCCATTTGCGGCATGGTGGAGGCGCGGGTCCCGGAGGGGGCACCGGATCGTCCGGTGATCGTGGCCTCCCAGTTTGGGAACACCACGGCCTGCGTCACGGCGGCGCGTCAGGTGCTGGAGGCGGCGGGGTTTGAGGTGATGATTTTTGCGGCGACGGGCAATGGGGGACGGACCATGGAATCCCTCGTGGAAAGCGGACTCGTGTCGGGAGTCCTCGACATCACCACCACCGAATGGGCGGACGAACTGGTCGGCGGCGTGCTGACCGCGGGACCGACGCGGTGTGAGGCCGCGGCGCGGCGCGGGGTGCCCGCGATCCTGACGCCCGGGTGTCTGGATATGGTCAACTTCGGGGAACCGGCCAGTGTTCCGGAACGGTTCCGGGGGCGGCGGTTCTATCATCACAATGCCCAGGTCACGCTCATGCGGACCACGCCCGAGGAGAATGAGCAACTGGGGCGGATCCTGGCCGAGAAGTGCAATCTCTCCACCGGGCCGGTGGCGGTGCTGATTCCGCTGCGGGGCATCAGTGTCATCAGCGCCCCAGGACAGCCGTTCCACTGGCCGGAGGCGGATGCAGCGTTGTTCGCGTCGTGGAAGGCGAATCTGCGGAAGGACATTCCCGTGATCGAGTATGATGGGGCGATCAATGATCCGGCGTTTGCGGAGTTGTGTGCGCGGACGTTGATGGGGTCCTCCTTCGCCGGAGGCTTCGGCGGGACGAGAGCCGCTGGTTTGGGATGACGCCGGGGGGGGAGTCCTCCTTCGCCGGAGGCTTCGGCGGGACAAGCCGCCGGTTTGGGATGACGCGTGGTTCGCGATTTGGGGATGGGTTGCTTCGTAGCGCGTCCCGGCGGGATGGAAAGCGGTAAGGGACTACCGCAGTCCAAGACGCTTCGCGAGGTTTTGGGGCGGAGGAGACCGCCAGGGTTTGGAGTGCGGCCGCGGAGCTGCCGCTTTGGAGCGGCGCGTCGATTGCGGATGAGGTGTTGGGTACTTCGTAGCGTGTCCCGGCGGGATGGAAAGCGGTAGGGGACTACCGCAGTCCAAGACGCTTCGCGAGGTTTTGGGGCGGAGGAGACCGCCAGGGTTTGGAGTGCGGCCGCGGAGCTGCCGCTTTGGAACGGC
>JAEUHD010000152.1 GCA_016793645.1 Verrucomicrobiales bacterium | reverse complement strand
ACACGGACTTCTTCACCGACCAACTGGAGGCCGCCGCCCTCGCCGCCCTGAAGGACCGGAAACCCGCGCGACTCGCCTGGGGTCAGGGCTCCGCCGGCTTCGCCAAGAACCGGCGCACGTCCGGTGGACCCACAGATCATGATCTGCCGCTGCTCCGGGTGACGGCGCCCGACGGACGCCTCCAGGCCGTGTTCGCCAGCTACGCCTGCCACTGCACCACGCTCGGCGGGGAGATCAATGGAACCCACGGCGACTGGGCCGGCACCGCCGCCCTCGCCCTCGAACGCGATCATCCCGGGGCCGTGGCATTGGTCGGCATCGGATGCGGCGCCGACTCGAATCCGGATCCCCGGGGATCACTGGCCGACGTGAACCGCCATGGGGAATCCATCGCCACGGAATGCTCACGCCTGATTTCCCAGCCGCTGACTCCCCTCACCCAAGCCCCGGTCTGCCAACTGAAGACCGTGGACCTGCCCTTCCAGGTTCACTTCACCCGTGCGGAATGGGAACGCCGCGCCACCAACTCCGGGATCGTTGGCTATCACGCCCGGAAATGGCTGGCCCGGATGGACCGCGGCGAAACGCTGCCGGCGACACTGCCCTATCCCGTCCAGACCTGGGTCTTCGGCGATCAACTCGCCATGGTCTTCCTCGGTGGCGAAGTGGTCGTGGACTATTCCCTGCGCCTGAAACGGGAACTCGATCCCGCCCGGCTCTGGGTCAACGCGTATGCCAACGACGTGCCCTGCTACATCCCGTCCCGGCGCATCCTTTCCGAGGGTGGTTACGAGGCGGAGTCCTCCCTCTGGTACTACGACCGCCCCCAACGGCTCTCGCCCGACATCGAGGACCTCATCGTCGCCACCGTCCGCGAGCTGGTTCCCGCATCCTTTCGGATCGACCCGCGCCGACCCTGACCTCACCACTCCGAACCGGTCAGTCGATCAGGTGAACCTCCCACGCCCCATCGCAACGCGAAGCGTCATGGACTGCGGTAGTCCCCTACCGCTTTTCATCCCGGCGGGACGCACACCGGAAAACCCCGAGTCCCTTTCGCAAACGACGCGCCATTCCGGAATCCCGAACCGGCCACTATGAATACCCCCCGATCCTGCCGCCATTGACGATTCCGCGGGTAAACTTCAGAGCTCACTGGCTTTGGTCCCCGGCAGACGGCTTGTCCTGCAATTTGATGCGGGATCCCTGTGACCAGCCACAGAAAATCCACCCGGGCGGCCATTCGCGGCCTGTCTTAGCGATAGACCGTGGTGCGTTCGGTGACCCACTGGTAGTCCCTCCGTGGCGGAGGCGGAGAGAAGAACCCGAAATGCCTGCGGGCGACCGGGACAATCGTGCTCGAGTCCACCCATCGATGAAGTTCGGCGTGCCCGTCAGCGAAGGAGAACACACCACTCCCGCCATGCCGGCTCGCCGGCAGGAAACCCCAGACATTCCGGTCATCGAACCCTGATAAAGCCATGCCATCATCAATGGAATCTTCATGCTCGTCGTCGAAAACGAAAAAGGCGGCGGGTACGGGTGCCGTGATATCATTCAACTTGAGATATTGCCTTGGCTTCAGGGAGCCAAACGGAACGTTATTCCCGGCAAACCCGTTTACTGAGTAACTCCGCACTCTGGGAAATTGCCCCTCAGGCAAAGTGATAAAGGACCGATCCCCAGGACACTTGTAAATTCTTGGACTCCGTGAATAGGCCCCGATGCTGCCGCAGCAGTTGGTCACCAGCAGCAGCGTATTTGTGCTAAGCCGTCGGGGCAGGATCGGGTCGGTGTCGAATGCCATCGTGCCGAACACCCAACTGTAGGTGATGTCCGACTGACTCGGATCTGGAGTCCATGCGCCCAATTCATTCCGAGGCAGCAAGTCCCTGTTGTCGTGGGCATAGCTCAGCCACGCGAGCTGAAGCTGTCTCAGGTTGCTAAGGCATACGATACCCTGGCCTTTTACCCGTGCCTTCGCCAGAGCGGGTAAAAGCAATCCGGCGAGAATCGCAATGATGGCAATGACGACCAGCAGTTCAATGAGGGTGAAGCCGCCGTGCCCGCAGCGTCGGTCTGCAGAGCGCCTGTCCCCGAAACCGATCTCACGACCTTTCCCAGCGTAATTCAAACACCCCGGTGGAACACCGAACCTGTCCCTCTGTACCACCTGCTCAGGGCGACTCAAGATGATGCTGAAATCGATCATGGTCACCGCGGTCTTTCGGGCGAAATCCCGAGTGTCAAAGGGAGGATCTGACGGGAGAGCATGGCTCGGTCGGTTGGGTCTCTGCGACCGCAGAGCTCCCCTCGGCGATGACGACCGTGCCGGCGATGAAATCATGCAGCGACCTCCGCTTCTCGTTCAGCAGCATGACCACCAGTTCGCTCCACATCCAAATCTCCGTCGCCATCCCACTCCATGCCAGCCACCCCGGCTCATGGGCGGCCAGATTTTGCTCCCGTTGCATCCAACCCACGCCGTAGTAGTGGGCGTCACTGATCGCAGCCAGCGCCACAAATGAACCCACCACCCCGAGGCTCGTGAAGACGACCTCCACGGAACTTCGAAGCCAGGCCTCACGCCAACCGATCCGCTCCCCGGTCAATCGAACGACCCGGATCCCCATGAGATGCTTGCCCACCGTCTGCCCAAACCGACCGTGGCCATAGATGGAGTAGCCGACAAATACCGCGGCCATCGGGATGACCAGAACGAACGCCACGATCCTGGAGTGCGACTCCAACCAACCTTCGAACACCATCAAGGGCAGGAAGACCAAGCCATCAATGAAGAGCGCCCCGCATCGCTGCCAGAATTTCGCGTAGTGGTTCATTGGGTACGAACGCCGCGGAGGGGTGTTAACCCTCCGGAAGCGTCGTCGACAAGCCTCGATTGCGCCTCCCCTCCGTGATCGCTCGGAAATAGACGGGTGACGGCACGAACGTCCAGGAAGACAGAAGTGGGCGGACTTTGAACCTGTCACCCTGTTCGCGGGCACGGAGACGCCGCTGCCGTATCCGGGATGGCTGGGCCCGCTTCCCCTCGTCTATTGCCGGGCCAGTGACGGCCAGTCGAAGGTCCACTGGCAATCCCCGACGGGCACGCGCGCTCCCTGGCGGCTTCCGGTGGCCATGGGGTTCGTTTCGCAACCCCCCGGACGCTTTACCCTGTTCCTCAACGGCCGGGCCGCACTCGACTTCGATGCCAGCCTTTTGGATGCCGTGTGGAGCCGTTCGGACGGCGCGGTGACACTGCGCTATCGCGTCCGGGAAGCCAACGAGGAGGACAGCAACGGCCTACTGGAAATCGCCGCCTCCCCGGACTGGGCACCTCCTGGCGACTCCGTTTCCTTCGAGGTTCGCGGGTCCGCATCCGAAAGCCAGCGGTGGTTCGGACTCTACGACACCCGCCCCCTCCTGGGGATGCGGTAGTCCCCGACCGCTCCCGGTTCCGGCCGGGTCGCGCATTCAGGAACGCAACCGGGGGACGCGCCCCACCCTCAGCGTTTGCAGGTGGACAACCCCAGCGGCAAATACGCCGGGCAAAATCCCACGGTCCCGGTCAGCACCGGAACAATTCCAATCAGCCCCCAGTAGGAGCCGACGAAGGCGCCGTAGGCCAGGATACCCACACCCACGACGACTCGAATGGCTCGATCCACAGTTCCCATGTTTTGTTTCATAACGGTGTCCTCTTGATGCGTTCTACGACTTCAGGAGAGCACGATTCCCCGCGGGTGTCTGTGACTTGGTCACCCTCGGCTCGACAAGTCCCGGAGCGCCGTCGCACTGCGCAGATGGACCACCCCCTTCTCCAGGTCCACCATTCCGGATTCCCGCCAACGACCCAGCACCCGGCTGATGACCTCGCGGGCGCTTCCCAGCTCATGGGCCAATTCCTCCTGGGTCACGCACACCGGTCCGGCGCGACCTCCCGAGAACTGGAGCAGGTGTCGCGCAAGGCGGGCTTCCAGGGGCTGAAACACGACGTCATTCATCTGCCCCAGGACCGAAGCAAGCCGGGTGGCGATCAGGCGAAAGACATACTCGCGCCAATGGCTGTGCCGGGAAACCCAGTCGCGAAACACCGGCCCGGGAACGGCCGCCCCCTGGACGGGGGTCTCCACGATCGCCGCCGCCGGAAACTCGGATTGCCCCAGCAGGCACGACGCGGTGAGGACACACGCCTCACCATCGGTGACACGGTACAGGGTCACCTCCCGTCCGTTTTCGCCGATCAAATAGACCCGGACCGCTCCCTCCACGATGAAGGACATTCCGGAACACAGTTCACCGGGCCCGAGGACCGCGCGGCCCGCGGGCAACGCGAAGGGCTGGGCGACCCGTTCAAACTCGGTCCGCACCGCAGCCGGCGCTGACGTCACATGGGCCGGAACACGCAGGACCATGTCGCGACGTTGGCTTGGCGGACGCGCCAGGGAAACCACAAAGGATCGGACCCCGTGCGCGTGATTCGCAACGCAGGTTTCGAAGTCAAAATGGCTCAGGGTGCTCCTCCCGGACCGCGCGGGGATTCCCACAGCTCAGAAGTCGGACTCCCTCGTCACCCCTTCACCGTCACGCGCTGGTCCGAAATCCAGGGATGAAGCGACTCCCGGGGGCGGTCGGTGATCTCGCCGCGCGCCCAGGGATCGGGGCCGAGCCAGTCGGACCGTTTCCCTTCGATCAGCAGTTCACCGCGGTCGAGGTCCACTGTGACCACCGCCCAAAGCGGATCCCGGTAGGGCGCGACCGCGCTGGCCCACTGGAATCTCTCGTGGACCTTCGGCGGATAGACCTCGCGTCGGGCCTCCTTGTTCGCCAGCCACCAGTAGGCGGCGCTGTTGATTTCGAAGTACCGGATCCCACGGACCACGCGGGCGTAGTCCAAATGAAAGTGTCCGCTGAAAACGGCCAACACGGTGCCGGGCCGCGACCTCTCCGCCTGCTCCACCACCGCACGAACCTCGCCGGCATTCTCCAAGGCATCGTCGTGTTCAACATCGAAAGGCTGATGAATGAACAGGAGACACGGCCGGGTGGCCCGGGCCAGTTCCTGCTCCAGCCACTTCAGCTGCGTTTGCCCCAGGAATCGTCGATAGCCCGTCCGGGTTCCCCCCGGCTCATTGCCATCGAGCACGATGCCCAGCGCGGGCCCGGCCGGAAATGTATAATACCGGGCAGGCATGCCCACGAACGCAACGGTTTGATCCGACGTGTAACCGTCGTCCATGTCGTGATTTCCCAGAACATGGAATCTCGGACCTGGAAACCGATTCCAGGCGTCCAGAAACTTCTGATTGGAGGGCTTGGGCCACACAAAATCCCCCAACTGGATCACGAAATCCACCCGGGCCTCCGTCATCGCGCTCACAAAGGCCTGAACACGCTCCAAACCGTCCGGCAGCACGTCCGGATGAATGTCGGCGATCAGTCCAAACCGCACCCGGCGGACGGAGTCCACGGCGCCTCCGACCGGAGCGAGCCCGGCCCAGGCAACGGACGCCAGCGAAACGCGCCGCACAAAACCCCGCCGGGAGCACTCCAAGGCGGGACCCACGTCGTTGCGGGACGATTCCATGGCCGACGGAAACCTTCCGCAACCCGGGCTGACTGTCGAGCCGACGTCGCTTTATTGAGAATCGCGCAATTGGGTGACCAAGCGACGAACTCCAGCCGCGGAGCGGCGAAAGACAGTAGCCCACGGCGTAAGCCGTGGGGTGGGGCGGGAATCCCGCTCAGCCCCGGAGGGGCGGAAGAAAGCAGCTTCGTCGCGTGGGCCGGGCCCTCTGCCGCCCCTACGGGGCTTGGGATTTTGCCAACACCCACCCCGGGCTCACGCCCGGGGCTATTGTCTGGCGCGCCTCCGGCGCTAGGGAATTCCAGCCACCGCAGGTGGGGATTGTACGTCACCCTATTGAGTGAGGATCAATAGCACACAGCGGCCGCAAATCACCGGAGGATGAATTCGAAACATTCGGGACCGCACTCCCCGACCGCAGTCCATCCCACAGGAACAAGCCCCAGGGGCGGCAACACTCAATCCGTCGTCCCCAGGGATCTCCCTTGAAGTTGTCGCTGCAGAGCGACCGCGCTCATCGCGCAACTCCCCACCCCGAATGCCAGCGCGAACGGTGCCACCCCGGGTGAAAAAAGGATCCAGGCCGCAGCCAGGCCGAGCAACGCCTGACCGGGCCCCACCGTCCAGAAGCATGCGCGACGCGCACACTCCTTCCGCGGAAGCCGCCCGCTCAACATCAGGGGCAGGATCAGGGAGAGCAGGACCAAACCGGCCAGGCAGCCGGTCTCA
>JAEUHD010000148.1 GCA_016793645.1 Verrucomicrobiales bacterium | reverse complement strand
GACCGAGGTTCGGGCTCGCCTGCTTTACGACGGCGTCCGTTCGATTGATTCGGGGCGGATCCGGATCGGCAGCACGAACGGACCGCCGGATCCCTGGATCTGGTCGCCCCTGGAAATGCACAATTATCCCACCGGCCTCGGTGTTGCGGCGGACGCAGTCACGCTCCTCGGGGACGGAATGAATCTGCTGAGCCGAAGGGTGACGGGGGACTGCATCCTGACCGCCCGTCTCGCGGACCTCACCGCGGCGGCTGCCGGACCGGATGGTGTTGGGCCCTCCGGGGACTGGCGGGCGGGAATCATTCTCCGCGGCACCACGAATGCCACCCTGGGCCAGCCGCTGGGCGATGGCGGCGGCACGCGCTTTGCGGCCCTCTTCAGCACGGTGGACGGCGGCACCTATTTCCAGGACGACACCATGCGCGCGGGCAACGGGGATGCCAACCGGTGGTCGGCCAACCTGGGCGGTGGCAATCGCTGGTATCGACTGCAGCGGACGGGGAACACCGTCGTGAGTTCGGTGTCGTCGGACGGAGTCAGCTGGACGGTGGTGAATTCGGTCACCCTGCCCAATCTCGGGGGCACGATCTACGCGGGGGTATTCCTCCATGCGGTCCAGTCGATGAACCCCAACGTGCATCACGCCCGGTTTGAGGGTTTCAGTTTGACCGGGGCCTCGGTGGTCGGGCCGGAGAGTGTGACGGTCAGTCCCGCCACCAATGCCGTCATCGCCGGCCTTCCGGCGCTGTTCAGCGCGTCCGTCGTGGGACCGCTTCCGGCGGGATATCGGTGGCAGTTCAATGGCGAGGAGATCGCGGGAGCCACGGGGTCCACCTATACCATCGCCAGCGTCACCCGAGCCCACGAGGGGCGGTACTCCGCCATCGCCAATGGCGTCACCAGTGCGCCGGCGTTCCTGGTGATTCGACGTCCGGCAGGATCCGGAGTCTGGACCTCGTCGGCCGGCGGGTCCTGGGCCTCGTCCTCGAACTGGGAGGGCGGGCAGATCGCGGGCGGTGTTGGGTCCGTTGCGGATTTCAGCTCGCTGGCGCTCGATGCGGACGCGACGGTGGCTCTGAACGGCGCGCGAACAGTCGGCACGCTCGTCTTCGGCGACCTTCATCCGGTTGCGCAACACCGGTGGACGATCAGCGCCGGCGCGGGAGGATCCCTGGCGCTGTCCGCGGGGTCCGGTGCCCCGGCCATTGCGGTGGATCATGCGACGGCCTGGATCACGGCGCCGATTTCGGGCGGCGAGGGATTCATCAAGACCGGTTCGGGCGGGCTGGTGTTGACCGCGGGGAGTGCATTCACGGGGACGGTTTCCGTCCGGGATGGGATTCTCGAGGTTCAGAGGAAGTCGGGCGATGTGCCTTATGACGTCGGCCCGGGGGCAACCCTCAGGATCGGCTACAACACCGGCGGAGGCTATGCATCCACGGGACTTTCCATCAGCGGAGACGGGGCGGAATCCCCGACGGGCGTCCATTTCGCCGGAGGCAGGAACTACAACGCGAGCGGCCAGATCGCGCTCCTGCGGGCGCCGACCACGCTGCGGCAGTATGGATCGGGTTTCGCGAACCTGGGGACTTTTGACATCAACCCGAACGGACTTTGGTGCAGCGCCGCGGCGTCGGGCTCCGCCAGCGATCCCAACATCCGCATCGTCAGCCAGGGGTATGGAATGTCGATGCTGGTGGATGCCGGGGTTCACACTGTGGACGGCGACTTCACGATTCGGGGTCCCCTCGGCGTGGGGAATCTGGGCCTGTTCAAGCGGGGCGGTGGTTCGCTCCGGCTGGAGGGTGTCGCCCGCGCAGAGCATGTCGCGACGACGGTGCAGGGGGGCTCGGTGGTCTGCGGGGTGGCCCAGTGTCTCGGGGCCAATGCGGTGGTTTCGGTGTCGGGAGGAGCGTCCCTGGACCTGCGGGGATTCGACCAAACGGCGGCCTCGGTATCCGTGGCGGCGCAGGCGGCGTTGAACCTTGGGGGAGCGGCGAGCCTGAAGGTCCAGTCCGCCACCTTGAACGGAACGCTTTTCATCGCGCTGCGGCCCGGGGCGGTTCGCAATGGCAGCCAGCTCCTGCTGCCGGGACGTCCGCTGAAACTCGGCGGGCGGCTGGTGGTGGCATTCGAAGGCGTGGGAGTGCCGGTGCCGGGCGAGGTGTTCCCGTTGTTTGTGGCCTCCGCAATGAACGGCGACTTCACGTCGATCTCACTTCCGGCGCTCCCCAAGGGGCTGTTCTGGGATACGGATCACCTGCGTGAGGACGGCACGATCCGAGTCCGGGCGACAACGCATGCGTTGAATTATGCGGCGGGTCCACATGGAACGCTGTCCGGTCCGACCGCCCAGACCGTGGAGCACGGGGCTTCGGGACTCCCGGTCACGGCGGTCGCGGATCCGGGGTTCCATTTTGACGGCTGGAGTGATGGGGTGCTTTCGAATCCGCGCACGGAGGTCCAGGTGACCCGGGACATTTCGGTCACGGCGGACTTTGCACCCCTGGACCTGACCCCGCCGGTGATTCTTCCCGGACTTCGAGTTTCCGGGGATGGCGTTGAGTTCGAGTTCTCCGGGGTACCGCGCCAGCATTACCGGGTGGAATATTCGTCCACACTGCCTGCGGAAGGTCCCTGGCAAATGCTGACCGATGTTGAATCCCTGGAATCCCCGCCTGTCCCCGTTCGGGATTCGGCTCCGGTGTCGCCGAGATATTACCGGGTTCGCCTGGTGCCCTGACCCGGGCGCGGCGCCTACTGCTGCAGGAAGTACGAAAG
>JAEUHD010000386.1 GCA_016793645.1 Verrucomicrobiales bacterium | reverse complement strand
GTCGGCGGCGGACAACGGAACACCGCGAGCGGAGCGAGGTCCTTCGCCGCCGGACTCGGAGCCAAGGCCCTGCACACCGGGTCCTTCGTCTGGGCGGATTCCCAGGGTGGCAATTTCGAATCCGAGGGATTCAACCAGTTCAGCGTGCGGGCGAGCGGTGGCGTCCGACTCGTCACCGGCGGTGCCGGCCTGACCCTGGATGGTGCGGCGGTGGTCACCACCACCTCCCTGGCCACCCTCCCCTCCCAGTTCTCCGCGGTCGGTATCGGCACCGCCCAGACGGATCGCCCGTTGACCCTGAGGTCGGCGGGTGCCGTGAACGGGGGGGAATGGCTCTCGCTGCGCAACACCGACGACATCACCCGTTGGCACCTCAATCACGCGTCGGGCGGGATCAACTTTGCCGAATCCGGGATCGCCGATTATCGGCTCTTCATCGCCCCGGGCGGCAATCTGGGGATCGGCACCGGGACCCCCGGTGCACGGCTGCACGTGGCGAAGCCGGGGACCTCCCAGGTCGGGCTCTTCGTCGGCGACCGCAGTCCCTTCGGAATTGCGGGTCTGGAGACGGATTTTGACGCCGACGGCGTGACCCACCTGTGGTTCGCCGAGAGGGGAACCCGGGTGTTCAGCGTCATGGGGGGTGACGTTACCTGCGTTGCGGTGAACATCACCAGCGACCGCAATGCCAAGAACGGCTTCCGCCCGGTCAATCCCACGGAGGTCCTCGACAAGGTGACCCGACTGCCCATCAGCGAGTGGCAGTACACGTCGAAGGAAGGCGTCCGGCACCTCGGGCCGATGGCTCAGGACGTTTATGCCGCCTTCGCCTTGGGTGACGACGACCGTCACATCGCCACCGTGGACGCCGACGGCATCGCCCTCGCCGCGATCCAGGGTCTGAACCACAAGCTGGAGGAACGGCTCCGGAACCAGGAACAGGAATTGGAGGCGCTGCGTCGGTCGGTCGCGGACCTGAAATCGTTGGTTCAATCCCTCGCGGCGCAGGGATCCCAGGACAACGGAGGAGTGCGATGAATCCCGCCCCATCCTGCGCACTCCGGCCGGCCCGCTCCCTGGGCAGCCTTCTCCTGCTCGCCCTGGCGGTCGCGGCCGGTATTCCGGTGTCCGCCTGGTCGGTGTACAACGACAGTTCGGTCACCGTGCGGGCCCGGGTTCTCGATGGGGACTGGGATGTGCAGATCCCGCCCGGACAGAATGCCTCGTGTCATTGGTCCGACACGGACTGCAACCCGCTCGGGCTTCAATCCAACCCGGTGACCCTGCAGGTCGAGACCCTGGATGGCGATACGCGGGACTTCAATGGCGTGGTCAGCATGCAGGCGGGCGGCCACGCCGTCGTGGCCGAGACGGCGCGTCCGATCCTGTGGCTCGCCCCGGGGAATCTCTATGTGGAGAGCTTCACCGTGGAGGGTGTCCTGCAGCAGCGGGTTCCCTACGGAGTGGACGCCGCCCTGCGGCGGGTGCGCTTTCTTGTCTCGGCGGACTGCCAGTACTGCGCACCCGGGGACTGCGGGGAGACCGATGCACCGGACAAGATCGTCGTGGCGAACGCGGTCCAGGCGCGGATGATCCAGCAACTCCGGGACGACCCGAGCATCCGCGGGGTCTGCTATGCGGGCGACCTGACCCAGTTTGCCTCCGGCACGGAGTTGGACATGTACCGTGATTCGATCAGCGGATTCTCGCGCTTCTTCTTCGATGGCCTGGGCAATCACGATTTTGAGCGGGGACGGGAACGCGTGCGCGAATATGTCACCGAGCGGAAGCGATCGACGGTGAAGACCCAAAAGGGCGATCCGCACTACTCCTGGGACTGGCATGATGTCCATTTTGTGCAGCTCAACCTCATGCCCGCGGACCAGGCGACCCCCGACGTTCCCGGGGTCCAAGATTTCTCGAAGTTGGATCCAATGGCCGCGCTCACCTTCCTCAACCTCGACCTGGCCATCCATGTGGGCCGCACCGGACGCCCGGTGGTGCTGATGCACCACTATGGTTTCGACAGCTTCTCGACCGGGAATGGATGGTGGACCCCGGCGCAACGCCTCGCGTACTGGAACGTCATCGCCTCCTATAACGTGGTGGCCATCTTTACCGGACACCAACATTTGTACCCCAGCCACCAGGGCTCCGGCAGCACCTCGTCCCTGGTCGGAAACCCGCGATTCATCCGCTGGGAGCGGCCGGTGGGGGCCGTGGGCGGCCCGGCGGGCATTCCGACCTACGTCGCGGGTGCCGCCCTGTACGGCGCCTACCTCGACGTCGAGATCAACGCCGGCAATCAGATTCGGGTCACCCTGCGCGACCAGACGGGTGCCACCCAAAGGGTCAAAGATTCGACCCACAACACCCCGCTATGGATGAACGCCAACAACGGTCAGTCCGGATTGGGTGCCTTCGGTGCCGGATTGCGCCGGCTCCAGGATCTGGAGTCCGCCCTGGCCGACCGGATCGCCGGCGTTCCCCAGCCCACATTGAACGTACTCTTCGAGCCTGGACATCATCCGGGCACTGCGAGGTTCGCCAGCCCGGCCCGGCTGAGCATGAATGCCGCGGGAACCGTTCGGCTCGGGCCCTGAAGTGCCGTCGTCGCCCACCCCATGAACCTCCGCCGATTCTTCCTCCTCGCCTCCGTACTGCTGGTCCTGACCGGCTCGCAGCAATCCATGACTGTCGCCGCCGAACTCCGGGGGGGCGCCTATTCGGTGCTCGGGCGGCCCGTCGCCGCCGCGGGTGACGTTTTCGGCGGGGAGTTTTCCCTGAGAGGCCTCACCGGCCTCCCTACCCACGGTACGGTCTCGGCCGGATCGTGGTCGCTGGGGCCCTTGATTCTGGAGGTGGCAGCGCCCCCGGACAGCCTCCGGGTTTCCATCGAATGGATTCAGGAGGACGAAGTGCGCATGGCGTGGACGCCGGGACTCGGAAGCTTCCGGTTGGAGACGACCGAGAATCCCTGGGATGCGGGCAGTTGGCGTCCGGTCACTCCCGCACCCGAAGGACAAACCTACACGAGGCGGATCGACGTTCCGGCGCGCTTCTTCCGCCTGCGACGCGACTGAGGCACGGCGGCACCACGCGGGGGTGGGGGGCGGGCGCAAGCCCGGGGGGACGCCCGCCCGCTTGTCCGCGAGCTGAAGTCAGGGGGCGGCAGGCTGGTCCTGAGCGACGCCGGGCCCGAGGTCGTAGGGAACGCGGGCGATCCCCGCTTCCGGCACCTCGATTAGCGACCCTGATTCCGATCCGCGGGATTCAAGATCAACTTCCCGCTTTCGTGGTTCCGGCGCTCGCGTCAGGCTCAATGAATCGCATGAAACGACCCGGGCAACATCGTCTAGACTGGATCCTGCCGGTGGGCGCGGGATTTCCCTTTGGGGTGGCTGGGGGTGGTCCCGGGGCGACCGTGATTGCCCGCATTACCCCGGGGATGTGCGTCCGGTTTCTTGGCCGGCTGCACGCAGCGACCATCGCCCTATTGGCAATGCTCGTGACCGGTGTCCCCTCGCTGAATGCCCAGCCTGCCGGCACCCGACAGGTCCTCGATCTCGACGGCACCAATGCCTGCGTCGTGCTGCCGTCCGGGATCGTGACGAATGACGTGGTGACGGTCGAAGGCTGGTTCAAGTGGCGGCGGTTCAACAGCCATTCCCGGTTGCTGGAGTTCTTCGGCGAGCGCGTGCCGTTCAGCATCATGAACCGCGGAACGTTGCCGAACCTGCATTTCGATCGGCCCGAACGAAATGCCTCGGGTCGGATCCATCGGTTTGCTCAAGTGACGGCCCCCGGCCTTTTGGCCACGAATGAGTGGTGTCACGTGGCCGCCGTCGTGCGCACGAACTCAACCCGGCTCTTTTTCAACGGGGTCCTCGTCTCCACGGAAGAGATCAGTTACGACTGGACTCCCCCGGTCGAACCGGACCGCACCAACTATCTCGGGCGCTCCGCAATGGTCTCCGAGCGCCAGCAAGGGTTCAATCCGGACTTCGACGGCCAAATGGCGGAAGTCCGGATTTGGAATGGTGAGCGGACGGAGGCGCAGCTTCGGGAAAACATGTTCAAGGACCTCACGGGGGCCGAGCCGGGTCTGGCGGGGCTGTGGAACTTCGGGAAGGTTGCCAACGGCGTGGTACCGGATGCCTCGCCGTTCGCGCATCACGGCCGGCTGATCGGCAACGCTAAAACCGTCGAGGCGCCAGGGCCGGGGTCGACGGAAGCGACGGCCCTCGGAAACGTTCTCGAACTGGATGGCAACAACAGTTACGTCGAGTTGCCGCCCCGGATTTTCAAAAACCTGACCAATGCCACCGTCGAGGCCTGGGTGAAATGGGAGCGGCTGGGTCTGATGTATTTCTACTCCTACGGGGGACTGAACCGCGACGTGTTTGTCGGAGCGGGCAGGGATTCCGGCTCGCTCTGGTTTGGAGTGAGTCCCGAGGGCGGCCGTCAGGAGATGATTCGGGCCGGTCAAATCCTCCGATCCCGCGAGTGGTGTCATGTGGCTGCGGTGATGGGGCAGGGCGGCATGAAGCTGTTTTTGAACGGCGTTCTGGTGGGAAAGAATGACTCCACCTTCTCCTTCGCGGATCTCCTGGACGACGCTCCCAACTACATCGGCCGCATGAACGCGGGGCCGGATTTCCGTGGGCAGATTGATGAATTCCGTGTCTGGAGAGTGGCCCGTACCGAGGAGCAGATCCGCGCCCAGATGAATCAGTCCCTGACCGGCTCGGAGCCAGGGCTGGCTGGATTGTGGAATTTTGCGGATGGCACCGCCCGGGATTCCTCCACGAACGCCCACCACGGAACCCTCCGTGGGGGCGCAAAGGTCGTCCAAGTCGCGCGCCTGTCGATTAAGGCGCCCACCGTCCTTTCCGGAAAGACGACGGACCTTCA
>JAEUHD010000098.1 GCA_016793645.1 Verrucomicrobiales bacterium | reverse complement strand
GTTGATGGAGCAGGGAAGCGCCGGCAGCATTGCCGCGTGATTCCAATTCGGCTCCCGGATCCCGGGCATCTTCCCCCGAAGAAGCGAAGCGGGGACTCCGCGGCCTCACGCCGGGAAGGCAGGTCATGAGCGAATGGACGCAACTGCTGGCGACGGCCCGGAGCCTGCCGTTCGAGCGGCATGACATCGCCGCGCAACTGGACTCGCGGGGTTGCTACGAGATGCCCCTCGCCGAAGAATTTGGATTCGCCATCAAGCTCTTCCATTACGCGTCGCGCCACCACACCCGCGGCGCGACCTGGCACCAGCGCCTGGAGCTGTTTGTCCCCCTGGACAACCGTGTCCTCTTCCAGATGGGGGGGCGCCGCGTGGAACTTCACCCGGGGGACCTCCTGATCGTGGACAATCTCAAGCTGCACCAGGTCGTGGATTTTCCGGGGTTCGACACCCGCGTGATCGTGGTGAGTTTCCTGCCCGAGTTTGTCTACAGCCTCGGATCGCCGTCGCACGACTACGTCTTCCTCCTGCCGTTCTACTCCGCCCTGGACCGCGGGGCGCGGGTATTGTCCCTCCCGAAACACCCGTTGGCTTCGGGCGCCCTGAGGAAGTTGCTGCAAAGCCGCTTCCTGGAATCCGAAGGCACCCTCCAACGCGCCGGATGCAAGGCCCACCTCCTCGAACTGCTGCTCGAACTGGCCCGGCGGTTCCGCGTTTCCGAGGTGGTCCAATGGGAATTCCTGCGCCAGCAGGAACGCTCCCTGCGGCTCAAGAAGCTGTTTGACCACATCCAGGTTCAGTTCCAGCAGCGCCTGTCCGTGGCCGACGCGGCCCGGATGGTGGCCATGAGCCAGCCGCAGTTCATGAAGACCTTCAAGCGGGTCGCCGGCATGACCCTGGTCGCCTACCTGAACCACGTGCGCCTGTCGAACGGGTCCCGGATGCTCCGGGAAACCAGCCTCACCATCGCCGAGATCGCCAGCGCCGTGGGCTTTGCGGACCAGAGCTACTTCGACAAGCGCTTCAAGCGTGCCTTCGGCGAAACGCCCAGCGAATTCCGACTCGGTCGGGGACGGTTAAAATCGTCCCAGAGATCCACCAACCCCTCCTAGGCAGGCGCCGGCCGGTGGAGAATGCTTCGCCCATGCACCGGCGGTATTTTCCGATCTCCTCCCATGTCGCCACGGCGAGACGCGTCCTGTTCCCACTGGGTCTGGCGCTGACCCTCCTCGCCTCCCCGGCCGACCCCCTGCCCCGACTCCAGGTCAGCGACAACCATCATTTTCTCGTCACTGAATCCGGCCAGCCGTTCTTTTGGCTCGGCGACACCGCCTGGGAACTCTTCCACCGACTGAACCGCGAGGAGGCCGACACGTATCTTCGCAATCGCGCAGAACGCCGGTTCAATGTGGTCCAGGCCGTCGCGCTGGCGGAACTCGACGGACTGAACACGCCCAATGCCTACGGGGAGCGCCCCCTGATCGACAACGATCCCACCCGTCCCAACGAGGCCTACTTCCGCCACGTGGACTGGATCGTGAAGCGCGCCAATGAACTGGGGATCTACGTTGGCTTTCTCCCCACCTGGGGTGACAAATGGAACAAGGCGTGGGGCGCCGGGCCCGAGATCTTCACGCCGCAGAATGCCGAGGTGTACGGCGAATGGCTGGGACGCCGATACCGGGATGCCGGCATCGTCTGGATTCTGGGCGGGGACCGCCCCGTCGATCCGGCGCGCGCCGACGTCCAAAAGGAAATCCTCCGTTCCATGGCCCGGGGCCTTCGCAAAGGCGACGGCGGATCCCATCTCATCACCTATCATCCCACGGGCGGCGCGAGTTCGTCCGAACACTTCCACAACGAGCCCTGGCTGGACTTCAACATGCGTCAGAACGGACACACCGCGGAATTCACCGGCCGGTACGACCAGACCCGCGTGGACTACGACCGTTCCCCCACGAAACCCGTGCTCGATGGTGAACCGATATACGAGGATCACCCGGTCTCCTTCGACGCCAAAAAATTCGGGCATTCCATCGCCGGCGACGTGCGGCGCCCCCTCTATTGGGACCTGTTCACCGGCGCGTTCGGACACACCTACGGACATCACTCCGTGTGGCAGATGTGGGCGCCCGAACGAAGTCCGGTCAACAATCCGCTCCAGCCCTGGTCCGAGGCGATCCTGCAACCGGGAGCCGCACAGATGCAGCACGCCCGGGCCTTGCTGGAGTCCCGCCCGTTCCTGACCCGGATTCCGGACGACGCGCTGGTGGTGACCAACCGGGTGCCGACAAGCGTCCCCGGAGCCGGACGCTACCGCTTCGCCGCCACCCGCGACTCAACTGGATCCTACGCGATGGTGTATGCGCCCGTGGGGCGTCCGTTCAGCGTACGGATGAACGCCATCCAGGGACCGTCGGTGAAGGCCTGGTGGTTCAATCCTCGCGACGGCTCAGCGCAATCCATCGGCACCTTCGCCAATGGAGGCGAACGCACCTTCACGCCACCGAATCCTGGAGAAATGGAGGACTGGGTGTTGGTCCTGGATGACGCCTCCAAGAACTACCCCGCGCCCGGCAAACCCCGATGAGCCCTCAAGCCGCCATCCGATTCCTCGCGGTGGCCTTTGCGGCGGCGCCGGTCGCCCTCCAGTCGGCGCCAGCCCTGAACGCCCGGGTGACCTGGGTCGGCAATTCCTTCTCCGGCGCCAGCAATCGCTGGGTGCAGAATTTCTTCATCCACACCGGAGTGGATCCCGACGGAACCGTGAACACGTGGAGCCATTGGGATGAGGGCGGGCGGAAGTTCGGACAATATCGCGACGGCGACGTGGTCGGGAACACCAACCAGAATCCCAACAGTCTCCAAACGCGGGATCGCAACGGACGCCTCTGGACGCTGAACGTCCGCTACACCGACCCCAAGCACCAGGAATGGGAGTTCGTGCCCGAGGGCATCTCCTGCGACGGAAAGCCCGTCCGTTTTCCCGAACTGTTTCAACCGATGGCCCTCGCGCTGGCCAACGACGGTTCGCTCATGGTGGCGGACTCCGGCATCGGCCCCCGACAGCAGGTTCTCTTCTACGACATCACCGACGCCGATCGGCCCCGACTGGTGCGGGAGTTCGGGGACCGCGGTGGCATTCGCTCTGGAACTCCGGGGCAAATCCTGCCCACGAAGTTCTGGGGGATTCGCGGCCTGGGCATGGACGCCGCGGGCAATCTTTACGTGGCCATGAGTGAGCAGGGCTCCGTGCTCCGCTCCTTCAAGCCCGACGGCATGCTGCGCTGGGAAGTCCACGGGGAGTTCTTCTGCGACGTCGCCGTCGCGGATCCCGCGGACGATGCCGCCACGGTGTGGGGCATTCAGGAACGCTACGCGATGGACTGGAACCAGCCTCCCGGACGCGATGCCCGGTGGGTCGCCTACACGCTCGACCGCCACCGATATCCCAACGATCCGCGGGGCCTGATGCACGTGAAGCAACAGGGGGAACACGGCCTGACCTCGCCCCAGGTGGTCTATCTTCAGGGACGCCGCTTCCTGTTCGTCGGCGGCATGTTCGCCAGCAACTTCATCAACATCTTCCGCTTCGACGGCGAGATCGCCGTCCCGTCCGGACTCATCCTCCAGTGGGGAAACGCGCTCTACAACACCGACCTCGCCTGGCCGCCCCACAAACCCGCCGGCACCTCCATCTGGCGGGACCTCAATGGGGACGGCGACTATCAATCGGCGGAGTACACCCCCAACACCGACCGCGTGAAACCCGGTCCGTTCTGGGTGGATCAGAAAGGCAACCTCTGGATGGCCTATGGATTCTTCCGGTACGACTTCCAGGGACTCGATGCGCAGGGGAATCCGATCTACTCGGCGGACAGGATCACCCACCTGGAGAAGCCCGAAGGGGTGAACCGCGTGGCGCGGGTCTGCTACCTTGACGACACCGACACGCTCGTGGTCGCCGAAGAGGGGGAGGACATGCGACACATCCGACGCGTCTTCATCTGCCCGGGCTATCAGGCGGGCCGGCGAAAGACCGTCTCCTTTGTTCCTCCCGCAGGTTCGGAAACGTCCTGCGTCACCGTCGCCGGAGACTACGTCTTTACGGGCGGCTGGAAGGAGCGGGGACGCATCGGCGTCAACCGGATTCAGGACGGAGCCGAAGTGGGTGTCCTCGATCCCGGCCCCACCGTCGGAGGCGTGGAAAACACCGGCTGGATCGACCTTCTCACGGGAATCTCGGCGTATCGCCGGCGCGACGGCGAGTACCTCGTCTTCGTCGAGGAGAACTACAAGGCGAAGTGCCTCATCTACCGCTGGAAACCATGAACCAGATCCTCCGAATTGGGGTAACTCTCGTTTCGATCCTTGCCCCCCTGCTCGTGCGCGGTGCGGAACCCGCAGCGCCCTCCTTCTATGAATTGAGGCTGTACACCGTTTCCTCGAACAAGATGGACGCCGTTCAAGCGCGATTTCGGGATACCGTGGAACCTGTGCGTCAAAAGCACGGAATCCGCACGCTCGCCTATTGGACCGCACCCGGCCCGAATCGGGGCGGCACCTTCGCCTACCTTCTCGCCGCCCCTTCCGCGGCAGCCTTGCGGGAACAGGAGCTTCAGTTCGGAGCCGATCCCGAGTTCCAGGCGGGCTATGCCGCTTCCAAAGAGAAACACGGGGAGACGGTGGATCGCATCGTTTCGCTGCCCCTCACCGTGGATCCGACCGCCCGGTTTGATCTGTCCCCCGCCACGAAACCCCGCGCATTCGAGCTGCGGATCTACTCCATCCTGCCTGGAAAACTGGAGGCGTTCCGGAACCGATGGCGGGACCATGCCATTCCGATCTATCGGCGCCACCACCTGGACTGTCTCGGATGGTGGGTCGCGGCCACTCCGGACTCCAACGGGCAGGATCGCTTCGTCTGCCTGCTGGCGGGTGAAAGTGCCGCCTCCATTCCGGCCTCCATCACCGCCTTCCACGAGGACCCGGAGTGGATCCGGATCGAAAAGGAAACCGAAGCCCAGGGCCCTCTCCGGTCCGGCATCACGATCCATCGGTGGACTCCCACCTCGTTTTCGCCACTTCGATGAAACTCCTCCTCTGCCTTTTGAGCGCTGCCACCACCGCTGTGGCCGCCGACCTCCGCGGCCACTCGTTGCTGGTCACGTCCGTGCGAACCGGGGACACGGAAGTCTTCATCGCCGACCCAACGACGGGCGACCTCTTCAACGTGTCCCGGTCCCCCACCTCCGAGGACCGCTATCCCTGCTGGTCCCCGGATGCCAACCGCATCTGCTTCATGAGCGACCGTGAGGGCGCGACCAATCTTTGGATCTGCGACGCGGACGGCTCCCAACTCCGGAGACTCAATCGCACGCCCGCGGTGTGCTATATGCCGAACTGGGTGAAGACTCCGGACGGGGAACGCATCGTCTTCGGCATGCACAGCGAGAAACCCGAAATGGCGAGTATCCGTCCAGATGGTTCCGACCTCCGCATGCTGGGCGAGGGACACGACCCCACCCTGTCGCCCGATGGACGCTGGATCTGCTACACCGGACATCCTCCCGAGGGCGGCGTAACCGTGTATGTCATGGCCTGGGACGGTACCGGGAAACGCCGCGTGGTTCCGACGACCAGCAAGGTCGGCGCGACGTTCCCGAACTGGTCGCCGGATTCCCGCGAGATCGTCTATTCCTTCCCGGTCGGGGACGCTCTGGAGTTGTTCCTCATCGGAGCGGACGGTACGGGACAGCGCGCCCTCACCCGCTTCGGAGGCAACAGCGTTTGTACCCCGGCTGCATGGTCTCCGGACGGCAAATGGATCTCGTTTCGCCGGACCGACGAACGGTATTGGAGCAATCCCGAACGGATGAAGATCGTCTATGCGGAGAAGCCCGCGGACAAACGTCCGGTGTGGGTCATCCGACCCGACGGATCCGAAGCCGCTCCCGTGGAGCCGTTGCGGTACCAGATGGCCATCGACGGAAGCCGCGCCACTTGGAAACCCATCGTCCCCTGACAACCGCCCACCCCTTTCCCGAAGTTTCCCCACCCATGACTACGATCACCCTCGTCGGTGCCGGCGGCAAAATGGGCTGCCGCATCACGGACAATCTCCTCAAGACGTCCTACCGGGTCCACTACCTGGAGGTGTCGCCCCGCGGCCTTGAGAATCTCGCCCTCCGCGGCGTGACGCCCGCCGACGAGGCGACCGCGATCCCGGAATCGGACGCGGTCGTTCTGGCCGTCCCGGACGTGGCCGTGGGGAATGTGGCGCGCGCCCTGGTGCCCCGGATGAAACCCGGGGCGCTACTCATGACGCTCGATCCCGCCGCGCCGCTGGATGGCCAACTTCCCCAGCGGGACGACATCGGATGCGTGATCGCCCATCCCTGCCATCCGGGGATCTTCAACTGGGAGCCCACCGAGTCCGCATTTCGGGACTTCTACGGAGGCATCTCGGCCAAGCAGGGCATTGTGGTCGCGCTCATGTGGGGGGCCGAATCCTATTACCAACTGGGCCTCGAACTTTCGACGGCCATGTACGCCCCGGTGAGCCGGGCCCATCGGGTCACCCTCGAACAAATGGCCATGCTCGAGCCCGCCCTGGTGGAAACACTGGCGCAGACCTGCATGGAGGCGGTGAAGGAGGGACACGACCGCCTCGTCGCCGCCGGCGTCCCGGCGGACGCGGTCCGGGATTTCGTCCTGGGACACCTTCGCATCCAGATCGCCGTGTTGTTTGGCGAGGTCAATGGCACCTTCTCCGACGCCGCCTACAAGATCAGCAAGCGGGCCAAGCCCGTCCTGTTCCGCGAGGGCTGGCAGAAGATCTTCGAACTTTCCGACATCCGCGAGCAGGTCCGCGACATCACCCAGAAGTAGCGCGCGCGCTCACCCGATCCGCAATGATCCTCGGCCTCAGCAGCTACACCTACGGCTGGTCCATCGGCGTCCCGGGGTTTCCTCCGCCGGTTCCCATGGACGCGACGGCGTTGCTGGAACGCGCCGCCGGCCATGGAATCCGCGCGGTGCAACTGTGCGAAAACCTGCGCCTGCCCCTGCAGTCCGAGGTCGAGGCCCACCGCCTCCGGGAGCAGGCCCGTCGCCACGGAATCCGCCTCGAAGTGGGATCCCGTAATCTCACGGCGGCGCATGGCCGCGAGATGATCGAGTTTGCGCGGCGCGTCGGGGCGCGCTTGATCCGGTTCGTGGTCGATGGCCCGGGATACCGTCCCGCTCCCGGTGAGATCATTTCCTGCGTGCGCGAACTGCTGCCCGATCTGGACGGGTTCGTGTTGGGATTGGAAAATCATGACCGTCTCCCGGCGCGCCTCCTGCGGGGCGTTGTCGAGGAGGTGGCCTCGGACCGCGTGGGCATCTGCCTCGACACGGCAAATTCCCTCGGTGCCGGTGAGGGACTCGGCACGGTGGTCGCCGAACTGGCTCCCCTCGCCGTCAATCTTCACCTCAAGGATTTCCACATCGCCCGAGTGCCGCACCAGATGGGGTTCACCGTCGAGGGACGCCCCGCCGGATCCGGCATGCTCGACCTGCCCTGGCTGCTGGAGGAAGTCGCCCGATCCGGACGCTGCGAGACGGCAATCCTGGAGTTGTGGACGCCACCGGAATCGTCCATCGAGGCGACCGTGGCCAAGGAGGAAGCCTGGGCGCGGCAAAGTTTGGAGGTTCTCCAACCCCTCTTGAACGGCCGATGAAACCCCTTCGCTTCGCCATCTTCGGGACCGGATTCTGGGCCCGCGTCCAACTCGCCGCCTGGCGCGAGATCGGCGGAACGCGCTGCGTGGCGGTCTACAACCGGAGCCGCGACAAGGCCGATGCCTTCGCGCGGGACCTGGGGGTTCCCGCCGTGTACGACGACCCCGGGGAACTTCTCGTGCGGGAAAAGCCCGACTTTGTGGACAACATCACCGAGGTGGGCGGTCACAAGCCACTGTCGCTGCTGTGCGCGCGCCATCGCGTCCCGTGCATCTGCCAAAAGCCCATGGCGCCCACGCTTCGGGATGCCCGGGCCATGGTTGCCGCGTTCGCCCGGACGGACACTCCCTTCTACGTGCACGAGAACTGGCGATGGCAGGCTCCCCTGCGTGCCCTGATCACCACCCTCCGGTCCGGAGTTCTCGGCACCCCGTTCCGCGCGCGGCTCACGATGACGTCTGGCTTCGACGTCTGGGCCAATCAACCGGCACTGCGCACCCTGGACCAGTTCATCCTGACCGACCTGGGCACCCATCTGCTCGACACTGCCCGCGCCTGCTTCGGGGAGGCACGATCCCTGTACTGCCAGTTGCACCGCACGCTCCCGGACGTCCGGGGTGAGAACGTGGCCACCCTTCTCCTGAGCATGGGCGAGGCCCGGACGTCCGTCACCGTGGAGATGGCCTATGCCCGGACGCCGCTGGAACGGGAGGTCTTCCCGCAGACGCTGGCGTTCGTGGAGGGCCCGGAGGGCAGCGCGGAGATCACTCCCGACTACGGACTGCGCATCACCACCCGACGCGGCACGCGCCACCGTCGACACGCGCCTCCCCGCTACGACTGGGCGGACCCGCGGTACGCGGTGGCCCAGGCCAGCATGGTGCCCTGCCTCCGCAACCTCCTGGGCGCGCTCCGCGGACGCCACGCCGCGGAAACGACCGGAGCGGACAATCTCCGGACGCTGGAACTGGTCTTCGCGGCCTACGAATCCGCGCGAAGGGACGCTGTCCTGCACCTGATGCCAGCATGACGTCCCCGGTTCAAACCCCCGCGTCGCCCGAATCCGTGCCCCCGGAGGGAATTCAGGTCACGGCAGGACCGTGGACTGCACTGTTTCACGACGGTGACCTGCGCTACGTCCGCCTCGGAGGACGGGAGGTGCTCAGACGGGTTTACGGAGCCGTCCGGGATCGTCACTGGAACACCCTGCCCGGCACCACCACCGGACTGCGGGTGGAGACCTCCCCGAACTCGTTTCACATCCGCTATACCCGCTTGCACCAAGTGCAGGAAGCCCAGGTCGTCTGGCGGGCCAACATTACGGGCGATGCGGACGGCGTGGTACGATTCGAGTTAGATGGCGAGGTCCTGAATCCGTTCCTGAGCAACCGCATCGGTCTCTGCGTTCTTCATCCCCTCCTCGAATGCGCCGGCGCCCGGTGCCGGACGCTGCACGCCGATGGCACCTCGGAGGAACGGCGATTTCCGGAACAACTCGCTCCGAGTCAGCCCGTGGACGGCTTCACGGATCTGGCGGGACTCTCCCACGAAATCGAACCGGGCCTTTGGGCGGAGTTGGAGTTCGAAGGCGATCGGTTCGAGACCGAGGACCAGCGGCACTGGATCGACGCCAGCTTAAAGACGTATTCGACCCCGCTGCGGCTTCCCAAGCCGGTGGCGGTGCCCGCCGGAATGCGGATCCGACAACGGGTTACCCTGCGCCTGCGAGCCGAGCCGGGGCGCAAAGTGGGTCCGACCATCCGCCCTCCAACCGAAGACCCCATCCACATTCACCTCGCCGGTGCCCACACCTGGCGCGTCCCGGAGATGGGCCTGGGCATGGCGTCCCACGGCCAACCCTTGAGTCCGTCGGAGGTGCAGCGCCTGTCGCGACTGGGCGTCAGCCATCTGGGCGTGGACCTGAAGTTGTCCGATCCCCGCTGGCCGGAACATCTCCGGACGGCGGCGCGCGATGCCCTTGAACTTGGCGCCGCCCTCGAACTTGGGATCCACCTCCCTGTCGGGAATGGCGGGAACCTCGGCGACGTGGCACTCCTGTTGGGGCGGATGAAAGTGGACCTCGTGCGGGCTCTCATCCTGCGTGACGGGGAACGATCGACACCCCCCGCCGATCTTGAGCAAGCCCGCGACGCATTGAAGCATTGCGGGATGGCGTTGGGCGTGGGCACGCGCGGGGATTTGTACGATCTCGTGCTCCAGCCTCCGCCCGGCACCGGAGATTTTCTCGGTTGGTCGATGAATCCCCAGGTGCACGCCACCGACGATCTCAGCCTCGCCGAGACCCCGGAAGGCGCCGCCCATCAGGCCGCCGCCCTCCGCCGCGCGAATCCGGAGCGGGCCCTGGTAGTTTCCCCGGTCACCTTGAAGCCACGTTCCAGCGCAGTCGATCCACGACAGCGGCTTCCGCTGGCCGCTGCCTGGACCCTCGCCCTGTTCAAGGCGCTGGCCGAAGGCGGAGTGGACAGCGTCACGTTCTTCGAGACCACGGGATGGCAGGGTGTGATCGAAACCGAACGCGGTTCGCCCGCGCCGGACCTGTTTCCGTCGCAACCGGGC
Source organism: Verrucomicrobiales bacterium (assembly GCA_016793645.1). Lineage (GTDB taxonomy): Bacteria > Verrucomicrobiota > Verrucomicrobiia > Limisphaerales > UBA9464 > UBA9464. The sequence goes on along the minus strand of JAEUHD010000098.1, from coordinate 24,436 downwards.
GAGGTATTTCCCGTCTATCACGTGTTGGCGGATCTGGGCGAATTCGCCCGGGGCGAGGTGATTCCCACCCGGGTGGATACCCCCCTGTCGGTCGTTCCCCTGCTGATCCGGTTGGGCAACCGGCATCGCTTGTGGATCGCAAATCCGAGCGCGACTCCCCGTCGCATCTCGTTGTCCGGATCCGGACATCCAAAGGTGTTGCAGTGGCGATGCCTGGATGCACAGACCTTGGCGGAGGCCGGCCATTCCCCGGACCGCTTCCGATCCCGATGGAACCATCTCTCCGCCGACACCCTCACAATTCCGCCCCACGCCGTGGCGACCTTTGACGCCCCGGCTCCCTGAACCTCAGGATTCACCCCTGCCCCATGTCCGCAAACCCAACTCCTCGTCACCCGCACCCGTCCCCCTGCCGGTTCATCGCGGGTCTTGTCGCCGTCCTCCTTCTGCTGACGGGATGCGACCCATCGGATCCCTCCGCGGGAAAGAAATCCCCAGCCGTGCCCACCGCCGCCCCGGGGGGCGTCCGGACCATCGGCGTCGCGTTCGAAACCCTGCAGACCGAGTTCTGGGTCGCGGGATTCGACAAGCTCAAGTCCGAGTGCAAGGCCCGCAACATCACCATGCTGGAAGCCGTGGCGGACGGCGATGCCGCGCGTCAGTTCGATCAGGTGAAGAACTTCATCCAACGCGGAGTGGACGGGATCATTCTCGTTCCCAAGGACGGCAAGACGGTCATTCCCATGATCCGGGCCGCCAACGCCGCGGCCATTCCGGTCGTGCTGTATAACCGGCCCGCCGACCCGACGGACGCCCGCCACACCACCGTCGCGCCGGACAACGCCGCCATCACCCGGGAGACCGTGGACTATCTGATCTCGGTCGCGAAGCGAACCGGCCGGAAACAGAAGGCGATGATTCTTCTCGGCGATCTCAGCGACGTGAACGCCCTCGGACGCCGCGATGGATTCGAAGCGGCGGTGCAGGCCGCGGGTGATGCCGTGGACGTCGTGGCCCGGGTCCCGACCGACTGGAATCAGGAGAAGGCGCTCGCCGGCGTTCAAAGCGCGTTCCAGGCCCATCCCGACATCGGCCTCATCTTCACCTCCAGCGACTTCATGTTCCCCAGCATCAAGTCGGTGCTGTCCAGCCTCGGGAAATGGAGGAAGTACGACCAGGCCGGCCATGTCATCCTCGGCGGATTCGACGGGGATGCCACCGCCTACCAACTGATGACCGAGGGCTACGTGGACGCCACCGGCGTCCAGGATGTCTATTGGGAGGCCGAACAGGCCATCCAGGCCATCGTGGATGCCCGGGCCGGAAAGGCGGTGCCCGCCCGCATCGACGACCGGGGCTTTGCCATCACCCAGGAAAACTTGAAGCAACTCGCGCCGAGGATGTGGGGGGCGAAGCAGCCACTCCGGCCCTGACCGGACGCCAAACCACCGCAGACCCAGCGTGAACCCTGCCGTTCCAGTGCCCTTAAGACGCCTGTCTGCGGACGCTCGTGCCGCGATCCTCCTTCCCCTCGTTCTGTTTCTCCTGCTAGCCGCATTCACACCAGGATTCGCCACTGCCGGAAACCTCGGGAACCTGGTGGTGGCCGGACTCCCGCTCCTCGTGCTGGCCACCGGGCAGACCGTGGTGCTCATCACCGGGGGAATCGACCTGTCGGTCACCGCGGTCATCGGATTGACCAGCGTCCTCGGGGCGCTGGTGATGAGCGGGGACGCGGGTTGGCTCCGCGGGAGTCCTGCCGCCACCCCGGTGGCCCTGGCGGTGATGTTGGGGACCGGAGCAACGGTGGGACTCCTGAACGGTTCATGCATCGCCTGGCTTCGAATGCCGGCCTTCATGGTCACCCTCACCACCACGCTCTTCATGGGCGGCCTGGCCGTCTGGTTGGCCCAACGTCAGGTGCACGCCGAGAGCATCTACAACCTCCCCGCCGCATTTCTCCTTCTGGGGAACCGCCCCGGGCTCGCCGCCGGAGTGGCCATCGCCGCGGCGGCCGCCACGCACCTCCTGCTGACCCGCACCCTGCTCGGACGCTGGTTCCAGGCGGTCGGATACAACCCCCGCACAGCGTTGATCTCGGGGGTTCCCGTCGGCGGCACCGTGGTGACCGCCTATGTGCTGAGCGGAATGATGGCCTCCCTCACGTCCATCCTGATCACCGCCCGGCTGGAAACCGGCTCCCCCAGCCATGGCAGGACGCTGCTGCTGGACGTGATCGGCGCCGCAGTCATCGGCGGCACCAGCCTCTTCGGTGGCAAGGGCACCGTGCCCGGCACCGCCGCGGGTGTCCTGTTCCTGGCCCTCCTGAGCAACGGACTCAACCAACTCAATCTGTCCGACTTCTTCATCACGATGGTGAAGGGCGCGGTGATTCTGATGGCGGCACTGCTGGATGTCCGGAGGAACCGGTGGGCCCGGGAATCCTAGCCTGACACCGGTCCAAATCCCATGAAGGGCGACACCACACCCCCAACCAGCGGAGGTCGGGAAACCCGCCCCCCGGCCGTGTCCTTCGAGGACATCGAGAAGGGGTTCTTCGGGGTGCCGGTGCTCAAGCGGGTTCGTTTCTCCGCGCAGGCCGGACGCATCACCGGTCTTGTCGGGGAGAACGGAGCCGGGAAGTCCACGCTGATGAACCTGCTCGGTGGCAACCTGCAGCCCGACTCCGGTCAACTTCGGGTGAACGGGTCGCCCTACGCACCCCGGGGCTCCGGCGACGCACGTGCGGCGGGCATCGCCTTCGTTCACCAGGAGCTGAACCTCTTTCCCAATCTCAGCATCGCCGAGAATCTCTTCCTCACGGAGTTTCCCCGGGCCGCCGGCGGCCTGCCGTGGATTGATCGGCGGAAGCTCCGGGATCGCGCGCGGCACCTGCTCGACCAGGTGGATCTCGCGCACGATCCGGACACCCCGGTGGAGCGGTTGCCGCCCGGGGAACGGCAACTCCTGGAGATCGCCCGCGCCCTTGGCGCCCAGGCGCATCTCCTGCTGCTGGACGAACCCACCACATCCCTTTCGGTCCGGGAATGCGCCCGCCTGTTCGATCTGATGCACCGACTGCGCACGCGGGGCATCGCGATGGTCTACATCTCCCATGCCCTGGGTGATGTCCTGAACCACTGCGACGACCTCGTGATCCTGAGGGATGGCGAGGTGGTCGGACGTGGACCCGCCGCGGAGTTTACCCAGGAGCGACTCGTCTCGCTGATGGTGGGACGGGAACTGAACCAGCTCTATCCGGTGCGGACCCCGCCGCCCGTACCGGCAGACTCCAGACCGCGCGAGCCCCTGCTCGATGTCCGGGGCATCACCCAGCCGGGCAGGGTGCGCGACATCTCCTTCCGGCTGGCGCCCGGCGAAATTCTCGGCGTCGCCGGATTGATGGGCGCAGGACGCTCGGAACTGGCGCGCATTCTCTTCGGACTCGACCCGCACGCCTCCGGAGAGATCCGGGTCGAGGGACGACCGTTGGAAGGGGGACCGCGCCGCCGCATCCGGGAGGGTCTGGCCTTTCTCACGGAGGACCGGCGCCACGAGGGGCTGTGTCTGGAGGCCTCCGTCGCGGACAACCTGGCGCTGGTCACGCTCGGACAGCACGCGCGAACCCCGGTGCGCTGGCTGGATCTCCCGGGGATTGGAACCGCCGTGGCCCGCATTCGGGACGCACTGCAAGTCTCCACCCGCGTGACGGACGCCCAGCCGGTCCGAACCCTGAGCGGGGGCAACCAGCAAAAGGTCGTTCTTGGAAAGTGGCTCCTGTCCGAGCCCCGGATTCTGATCCTGGATGAACCCACACGAGGTATCGATGTCGGGGCCCGATTCGAGATTTACCAGTGGATCCACCGGCTCGCGGACCGCGGCTCCGGCATTCTGGTCATCTCCTCCGAGATCGAGGAACTCATCGGACTCTGCGATCGCATCCTGGTGATGCGACAGGGGGAACTGTCCGGAGAATTTCCGCGCGGTGAATTCAATCGGGAACAAATCCTGGCGGCGGCGCTCCACACTTCGACGTCATGACCCGCCCCCTTCCGTCCCGCTGGATTCGCAGGGCGCTGGACCAGGCGCCGGTTCTGCTCGTCGTGCTGGTCCTGGCCGGGTTCGGCCGGATGTCCGACCGGTTTCTCACTCCGGACAATCTCACCCAGATCCTCCTTCAGGCCGCAGCCCCCGTGATCGTGGCGACGGGAATGACCTTCGTCCTGCTCACCGCCGGCGTGGATCTTTCCGTGGGTGCGGTGATGTTTGTCGGCGCGGCCATCGCGGGAAAGATGGCTCTGGCGGGGTATGCACCGACGCTTTGCCTGGCCGCGATGCTGGCGGTGGGATTGGCGGGAGGCGGCATCAATGCGCTCCTGGTCACCCGACTGCGCCTCGCCGCCTTCATCGCCACGCTGGCCATGCTGTTCATCGGACGCGGTCTCGGGCGCTGGATTACCCAGACACGGGCGATGAACCTTCCGGACACCTTCCTCCACTGGGGCTCCGCGAACGTCCTCGGCATCCCGGGGCCTCTCTGGGTCGCAGGCGCGGTGGTCCTGATCGCCCAACTCATCCTTTCGCGAACCCCCTTCGGACGCCAGGTCCTCGCCTTTGGCAACCATCCGGAAGCCGCCCGACGCGCAGGCGTTCGGACCCGTCCCCTGCAGGCCGCGGTTTACATCCTGTGCGGCCTCTGCGCCGCCCTCGGCGGCGGGGTCGCCCTCACGCAACTGGGATCGGTCTCCCCAAGGTTTGGCGAGCAGTACGAATTCGACGCCATCACCGCGGCGGTCCTGGGAGGCACCAGCCTCTTCGGCGGACGCGGCCGGGTTTTCCCGGGAACCGTCCTCGGCGCCATCCTGCTGAAGGCCATCTTCAGCGGCCTCGTGATCCTGCAGGCGGACCCCTATCTCTATCCGCTCATCACGGCCGTCATCATCTTCGTCGCGGTGCTCCTGGACAGCCTTCGAACCCACCTGCTCCCGGCGTGACGAACGCGATCCAAGGCGCCGCGCATTTCTCCGGCGCGCCCGACATCACGGGGTCGGCGCATACACGCGAGCCAGATCCAGGAGCAACGTCTCCAACTCCCGGTAATACTCTTCGGGGGGAACGTTGCCTTTCCGGGATCTGAGAACTTCCAGCTTCGCTTCCAATTCCCCCCGCCGGCGGCGGGCTTCCGGACTGAGCGCCTGCTCTTCCGCGCTGGGGACCAATGCGATGCGCTGGGCGCGGGCGCCGTCCATGGCGCTCCCCTGCTGCGCCTGCTTTTTGGCCCGCACTCCACGAAACCAATCCGCGGGCGTCCCCAGTCCGTCGCCCGTGTCGTCCAGAAGCGCATGCTCCGTCGCGAGCCGCCCGGCCGTCTGATAAAACTCCGCCACCCGTCGCGAGGCCGCCAGAAAAGCCTCCAGCACGGACACCTGGCCGTCATGGTCCAGATCCCCGGCGGGATCGGACAAGGCCTCCGCGAAGGGAAGTCCAAACCGGGTCACATTCACCTCTGAACCGCTGCGCGTGGCCACGACCACCGTCCGGTTGGATCCGGAAAGTGCGTTGAGAAACGGGGCGCTGGACGATGCGGTGTTGACGACCACCACCGGACGCGACACGGGCTTCAACCACGCGGCGAGGTCGGAAGCGGCCACGTCCGGACCCCGGAGATTGAAGCGCGCCTCCTTGCCGTCGAAGGTGCCGTGCCCGATCAATACCAGCCACAATTCGGCGTCTCCCTGGGTTGGTTCCGAAGCCAGTCGGTTCTTCAAAACCTCCAGGTCGTTGGTGGCATTCCCGACGCCAATGGTGGTGACGGCCGCCCCGCCCTTCTCAGCCGCCCGCGTCCAGAGTTCCGCCTGGTGAAGGAAATTGGTCCCGTACTCCGGTTCTCCCGGCGCACCCACCACAAGGACCACGGAGGCGCGGCCCTCCGCCGACGCCCGTGCGGACCCCGAAAAACCCAGGGCCAGCAAGGCCCACAGTGCTGCCCACCGGATCACGGCATTCCTTTCCATCGACGCAGTCCCCATTCGGAAACCAGACACCCCAGCGCCAGGGCAAACATCCACGGCGTATGCCACAGGGGAAACGACCAGGTGTCCATGACGGGCGCCTGCCGTTGCGGGAGCGACTTCGCGAATGCGTCCAGGCGGTCCGCCCGAATCACCTCGCCCCCGGACTTCCGGGCAAATTCCTCCAGCAGCGCCCGATTGGGCACCAACGAGCGAAATTCCTCCGCAGCGAGATCCGTGCTCCATCCGGCCTCCGCGGTCCCCACCGCCACGCCGGCGCTGTTCGTCGCCTGGGCGAGGGCACGGAATCCTCCCGTCAGCCGGGGAACGTACACCGCTTCATAAGTCCCGGGTTCCGTGACGGACGCTTCGGCGGAAAGCCGGAGGGCGTTGGTGACGACGGCATCCGATCCCATCGCGAGAACGGGCTGCACTTCGAGAACCACGCCGGCGGTGTCCAGCGGCTGAAACTTGGGATCGCGAACCCGGGCCTGCAGCCGCACGGCGCCGTTGGGATCCCCGGCCACCGGTTCGGCGGACAACTCCACCGTGTCGGGCACCTCCGCCACCAGCCACCGCGCCAACTGCCGCCACGCCTTGTCCATGTCGGCATGCGACTCCGCGTTCTGCATGCCCCACCGCCAGACATCACCCACCGTCAGCGCCGCCGTGCGGCCGCGTCCATAGCGCTGCACCACCAACGCCGGCACCTCGCCTCCGGAGGCATCGGCCGCCGTTGCGATCACGCTCGCCCCCGGCTTCACCTCACCCAGGCGATTGATCACCTGAAACGGCGGCATCGCTTCCCGGCGGACCCGCTCGTCCGCCTCGTTGTCCCGCAGTCGCGCCCAGGCCTGCAGCCAGCCCTCGCGCGCCAGCAGGAGACGTCGCGGGACCGCCGGGACCGCGTCCGTCCGACGGTCGAGGTACACCGGCAACAGATCCCCGATGGGGGTGCGCTGATACTGGCCCTGCTGGAACGACTCCGCCCCGCCGAGCATGAGGAATCCGCCGCCCCGTTCGGACACGTACTTCTGGAGCAGCGCCTGCTGGTCGGGCTGGAAAAACTCCGCCTCCAGATCATCCACAATGACCGCGTGGTAGGGATACAACTCCTCGGGCGTGCGGGGGAATCCACTGCGCAACTCCAATTCGTCCCGGGTGTTCAGCCGCACCAGCACCGGCTGGTCATAGCGCTGCGTCTCCTCGCGGGATTGGTCTCCAAATCCGCGGAACAGCGGATTGCTCGTCTCCCCCGCGCGCCCGCGAAACTCGAACTTCGGTTCACGCCGCGCCACCCGGATCAATCCGACCAACTGGACCTGGGAATCCTCCGCGAGGGCGCGGTTGAGAAACTTGAACTCCCAGTTCGGGCGCCCGGTCACGTACAGGATCCGGTGCGGCCCCCGCCCGCGGTCCACCGCCACCACCCGGGAATTGTTGGCGGTGGTCGCCTCGGAAGTCTCCGGGGTGGAGGCTCCGGTCGGCGCCACCGCAAACCGGTAGAACGCCAGTCCTCCCTTCTCAGGCTTGGGTCGAAACTGAAACGTCAACCGGGCGTGCTCCCCCTCGGCGCGCCGGGTTTGTTCGGCCACCACCTTTCCGGATTCATCCGTCAATTGGGCCGTCACCTCGCGGCCGGAAAACCCGTCGGCGGACACGTCGGCATCCAGCGTCACCGGCGCATCCTCAAACGCGGTCTGGCTCGTCCGGACGCTCTGGACGCTCAAATCCCTCGGCGCTTCCCCCTCCCCGATCACCACCGGATAAAGGGGGGGAAGTCCCGTCAGATCAGGAATCGCCCCCGCCAGATCGGTCGCATTGCCGTCCGTGAAGAGGAGAATCCCGGCCAGGGGCCGCCCCCGGTTCCGCTCCCCCACCGACCGGAGCGCCGCGCCCAACGCCGACGAACGCCCGTCAAAGGTCAGCTCCGAAAAATCGGGGACCGCCTGGAGCCGCGAGTCGAACTGATACCGGCGGATTTCAAAGGACTCCGCCAGGGACGGCAGCCAGGATGACCTGCCCGCATCCAGCAGATCCCGAAGCCCGTCCCCGCGGCTGCGCGCAGCTCCGACGTCCCGGATCCGCAGGCCCTGGCTGTTGTCGGCCACGACCGCCATCAGGTTCGCCCCGGGGCGCGCACGCTGTCCGGACCACAGGGGCTCGAGCAGGCAAAGGGACAGCGCCGCGATCCCGAGACCCTTCAAAAGGAGACAGGCGTTGCGGACCCATCCCCGCGGGGCCGTCCGATAACTCCACAACGCCACCAGCCCCAGCGCGACCGCGCCTCCGAGAACGGGCCACAGCCACTGGCGTTCGGCAAAGACAAGGGAGGCGATCAGCATCGTCATCGGTCCTTCCCCAACTCCTCGTAATACTTCCGGACGAGTTCGGTGTAGCGGGTGGGAACCGGGTCGCGATCGATGGGAACGAGGGCATCCCGGGACCCGCGACGCGCCAGTTCCTCGGCAATCTGCTGGCGGACCTCCACCAGCGGCTTGAGCACCTCAAGCCGGACCGTGGCCCAATCGGGCTTCTTGAGGTCCCTCCGATACTCCAGCCGCATGAGCCGCGCCCGCTCCCGGGCACCGGCGACGCCAGCGCGCAGCTCCGGCGAATCGACGATCTCCTCCACTTCCCGGAGCCGATCCGACCACGGGGCGAAGTTCCCGCCGGTCAACGGGCCGGGCCCGCCCGGCTGCCCGCGCGACGTCTCCCCTTCGTTGCCACCTCCCGCCAGATCCTGGAGGTTCACACCGGCCCGCGTCCCGGCAGTCCCCCGATTGGCTCCACCCGGCGTTCGAGCCTGCGGAGATCGCGCCCCCCCAGGTCCGGATCCCGGCGACTGGGTCGGGGGCGTGGATGCTGCGGTTTCCGACCGCGCATTGGCACCCGCCTCGGATCCGGGTCCGGGTTGGCGGCCCGGCTGGGAAGCGGGCTCCTCCCCGGGGGACCCATTCGGGCCGGGGCGTTCCGGGGGAGTCGCATTCTCCCGCGCACCCTCGCTTCCAGGTTCCCGGGCGTCGGCCGTCCGGCCTTGGGAGTCCCGCGGCGAAGCCCCGGTCCGGCGGGCGGCCCCGTCACCCGGCGCGGATGCATCGGAAGGATCCGGGGATTCCCCGGAGTCCCGAGCGATCTCCCGCTGCAGTTCCGAAGTCAGGGCGTCGAGTTCGCCCGCCGCGCGCCGCAGGGCCTCCGTGTCGTCCCCCAACACGCTCTCCGCGGCCTGTTCCACACCGTCGCGGAACTGGCCGATGCCCCCGCGGGCCCGCTGCTCCACCCGGTCCGCCTGCGCAACCCCACCCTGGCGCAGCAGCTCGGCCGCCATCTCCAGGGTCTGTCCGCCCTGGCCCGACGTTTCCTGAAGATGTTCGTACATCCTCTGGGTCAACTGACCCCGCTCCGCAAGTTCCTGCTGCAGCGACTTGACCGCGCCGGAGTCCTCCTGCTGGAACTTGCGCAGGGTGTCGTACAACTTCTGGGACACGAGCGGTTCCGCCTCCTCGGCCTTCTGCGACACCTCGGTCGCGCGTTGGATCAGATTGGTCAGCGCGCCCCGCTGCCGCGCGAGCTGCTCCGCCGCCTCGCGGCGCTCGGGGGATTCGGACAGGGACTTCGGCCCCGATGGGGACGCCGCGCCCTCCATCGTGCGTCGAACCTCGTCCTGCTTCCGCGCCAGCTCCCGGGCATCCTGGCGCAATTGCCGAAGTTCCTCCGAAAACTGGCTGGCGCTCTCCTTGCGCAGATCGTCCCGCATCTCCTCCAACTGGCGCTGCGCGCGGGTTCCGGACGACACCGCCCTGCCCGTGGATCCCTGGTCCGCCGCCTCGGCGGCCTTTTGGAGCTCCTCCCGGGTTTCCTCGAGGCGCTGGCGCTGCTCGGACATCCGGGACTGGTTCTCCGGACGGTCCATCCGCTGGCGCAGTTCATCGATGCCCGCCAGCATTTCGCGCTGCTCCTCCTCAAGCCGCTTCAACTGGCGCCGCGCCTCCTCGCGTTCCTCCTCCGTCCGGGCCTCCTCGAGCGCGGTCTGGACCTCCTTCATGCGCTCGTTCAAATCCTGCTGACGCCGCGCCAGCTCCCGGAGCCGGTTCAGGATCTGAAGCTCCTCGCGCTGCTCCGAATTCTGTCCGGCCTGCGCCTGCCGCTGGGTCTCGTAGCGGTCCTCCTCCTGCTTCAGATCCAACTGGTCCAACTGTCGCTGGGACGCCGATTGCCCGGTCCCCTGGCCCCGGTTCCTGCCCCGGGAGACCGAGGTCTCGCGGACGGACATCCGCATCAGGGCCTGCAGGGCCGCCTGTTCGGACACGACCGCCTGGGCGAGCGCCGCCGGCTTTCCGGCGGCCTCCTCCATGTGATCCACGGCCTCGCCCATGGCCTTGATCACCGTATTCCATTCCCCGGGCCGCCCGTCCTCCTCGGCCTGGTTTTTCTCGGACTTGGCCCGGTCGAGCGCGACGGACTGCGAGTCCCGGACGACCACGGCATTGCTGGCATAGTCCGACTTCGCCCCCCGGGTTCGTTGCAGGTTCCAGGTCGCCGCGAGGATCTGCTTTTGCAATTCCGCCAGCCGGGTCGCCGGCGTGCCCTGCTGTTGTTGCTGCTGCTGCTGGGAGTCCCCGGATGGAGACTCAGCCTCCCGGAAGATCTCCTCGAACGGCCGAACCTCCGCGAAATAAAGATCCCCTTCGGTGCGCCGGACCTGCCCGTCGGGTCCGATGTCCTCAGCCCAGACGTTCCACGCGACGAGGTCATCCGGATGCACCCCGAGGTCCTCCAGTCGGACCAGTTGCTGAAAGGACCGCTTCTCCCGCCCCGGAACCGCCTTACCCAGTTCAATGGACCTGGGCTCCCCCGCGGCGAGACGATAGGAAAGTCCGAACCGGGGAACCCCGAAATCATCCCAGACGGTTCCGGCGAACGCGACCTCCTCCAGCGCGGAGGGCTGGGTGTCCCCGCGGGGCGCCGTCAGCTTGAATTCCGGCGGGCGGTTCGGCAGGGCATCCAGCACGAAGGTCGTCGGCACCTTGTTGGTGCGGCCGTCGCCATCCACCAGGACCAGGTCATACCGGCCGCTGTTGGTCAGGGTCCACCCGCGGAGATAGGCCGAGGCCAGGTTGGTCCCGACCTCCAGCACCAGGGTCCCCGGGGAGTTGGTCCTTCCCACCAACCGGGCGGAGACCACCGGCTTGTTCAGCGACAGCGTGAGATCGAGACGGGTCCCTTCAACGGCCCCCACCTGCCGGGTATCCTCCACGCGCTTGCGTGGAAGCGCGGTGTAGTCCGGATAGTTGAGCTCCGCGTCCGACCGCTCCAGACGCGGGTGTTCGTACACCGTCACGCGATAGTCCCGGGACGTTTGCCCGTCGTAGTCCACCCGGTACGTGAAATCGGCGGCCACCTCCGGGATGCTCGCGCCATACACCGGATCCGACAGGCTCCGGACGAGCGCCACGCGCCGCTCGGGTTCGCCGGAGCGCTTCAGGACCAGTTCGGCCCGCGCCGGGGCCGCGACTCCAAACCGGGCCAACACCACGAGGCTGCTTCCCTTTTCCAACGCCACATCGCCCGGCGTGACCTCGAAGGCCGGGCGCAGCGTCAGCACATTCCGGACGGTCGTCCCCGGTGCCCGCAGCGACCACAGCGCCGCAAGCATGGCCACCCCCGCGGCGACCTGCAGGACATGGGCTCCCGCGACCTGCCACAACGGAACGAACTGCCTCCATCCACCCTGGTGACTCGCCCGAACGGCCGACAGGACCACACGCCGTTGCAGGACATTGAGCGGGCGCCCCGCCGATTCCTCCTGCTGCACCGCCGTCAGCAGCAATCCCTTCAGGGCAGGCTGACCGCGCTCAATGGCCCCCGCCAGTTGCGCCCATCCGGGACGACTCTTCCACAGCCGCCGGACGGTCCAGACACCCGCCGCCACGGCCGCCACGCCCGCCGCCGGAAGCAGCGCCCTCGGGGTCCACCCGAAGGCCCGACAGGCCATCCCCAGCACGCCCGCCAGGGCGGCGACTGCCATCCAGCACCCGGCCAGGCCGGCCGCGAACCGGCGCTGGCGGAGACGCCACAGCAGGGGCCGCAGGCGCGCGTGAAGCAGGGGATCCATCATGGGGTGCGGATTCTGGAGTTCATGTCCGGCGTGAGGATCTCCGGTCGATCATGCGAATTGAGGGGCCGAAGGCGCCCGGCGCGCAAGCCGGCCGGCGAGGACGGACTCGCCGAAAACGATGACGAGGGTCGCCACCAAAAACCATCGCCACAGCTTCTGCCGTCCCTCCTCGGCAATGCTATCCCGCCGCGATCCGGGCTTCGGCGGCACCGCCGGTCCGGATTCCGCCGCGGAAGCCATCGGGCCGGTGGGCACGCCCAGGCGTTCCAGTTCATCCACGGCGAGCGGCAGGGTGCGCCCCTCAACCGGATCGACATTGACCACGACCTGCCGGCTCTTCCCGTCGACCGTGACGACATAGGGCCCGGGCTCCATTGCGTCCGAAAAACTCGCCGCGCCGGCCGGCAGGGCGACCCGCCGCCCTCCGGGTCCGATGACCTCCACCGGACCGGAGAGATCCGGACCCCATGCCGACAGGGGAATGTCGTCCCCGACCAGGAACGCCGGGCTGGAGGTTTCAACACCACCCGCAATCTCCAGCAGTGAGACGATCCACGGGACAAATTTCGTCGACAGCGCGAACTGGCTGTCCTCGGGGTGCCACCCCGACAGGAGGACCACCACCCGTCCCTTGCCGACGGGAACCTCCACCAGGGCGGGATCCCCGCGGTCGAACCGCGCCACGACCCGCGCACCGGGAATCCCCGCCGGGTCGATCCTCCGGTACTTCCAGAAATGGAGCCGTGTGAAATCGTTGAACCGGGCGTCCGCAAACGGGGCGAACAAGGGATTCCGGAAGTCGATCTCGGACATCATCGCGTAGTTCCCGGGGCTGCCCTCCTCCGCCCCCAGCGAGGGGATTCCGAGGACCGGGGCCAGGGACGCCGCCGCGGCGGCGTTCCGCGGCACCGCCAGCACGGTCTTCCCCGACTCCGCCTGGGATCGCAGCGCGCCCGCGACGGATTCCGACACGGCCTCGGTCACCACGAACATCCGCGCCGCATCCCATTCGGCGTTCACCGGCGCGGCGGACGGGGATCGCTGATCCAGATCCACGCCCACCCGCCGGGTCACCGGCAGCGCGCGCGAAAGGAAGTACAGGGGTTGCCGGGGATCGGACGCCGGATCCGACCCGAGGTACAGGATCCGGCTGCGACGGACCGCGGGAGGAGTCACATACACCGTGTTGTCGAAGGGTTCGGAGTCCCCGCGCAACACGACCCGGTCCGGGTGGGAATTGGTCGCCGGCTGCGGAAGGTTTGCGATGCGGCTTTGTCCGGGCGGGACATAAACCTCGACGGGAGTTCCGTCGAAGGAACCTCCGTCCGACGACACCCATCCGACCTGGAACTTCTCCTGCCGCGCGTCGGGGGTGTTGTTGACGCGAACCCGCAGGACGTCGTCTCCCACGGCGGCGCCTCCCGCCGTCTCCCCCGCCCGCTGGAGGGTCGCGTTGCCGGGGATCGCCGTCCGGACTCCGGCCGGAATGACCTGGATTCCCTTCGGCCATTCATAGGACTGCAGCGTTTCCAACCGGCTTCCCTCCTGCAAATCGCTCACCACCACAACACGACCACGCTCCATCGTCCTTCCCGATTCCCGCTCCACCAGCGCTTCCGCGGCGCGGGCCAGCGCCGTGCCCAACCGTGTGGACGACCAGCCCGGGGCGACCCCGGCGAGCCGTTGTGCAACCAGGGCGCCGCGTTCCCCGGGCGCCGTGGATGCCCACTCCTCAAAGGTGATGCGCGGCGTCACCACCCGGTCAAAGGTGTAGAGGGCGACGGCATCCTCGGGCGCCGCCTCCCGGATTACGGCCTCCGCCCGTTCCCGCGCGGCGGACCACAGTCCCGTCCGACGCATGCTCGCGCTCGTGTCGAGCAGCACCACGCGGGGCAGTCCCGCCGCGGAGGGCGTCGTTGCAGCCTCGGGTTCGGGGAAGAACGGCCGGGCAAAACCAAAGGCCAGCAGTCCCAGCGCCAGGCACCGCAGCAGCAGCAGCCAAAGATCCTCCAGCCGGCTTTTCTTCGTCAGACGCGGCGGGCTGGGCTCCAGGAACATCAGCGAACTGAACCGGGTCCGGTCCCGGGTCGTGCGCCGGATGAGGTGAAACACCACCGGCAACGCGATGGCGACTCCGCCCAGCAGGAACAGGGGCGTGAGAAAACTCATGCGCCCCCTCCCCGGGAACCCGATTCCCGTCGCCGGAGGGGTTGGCGCCGCCGGCCGCGCTCCTGAAGAAACTCCAGCAGCACCCGCTCCAGGGGTTCATCCGTCCGCACCGGATGATACCCCACCCCCAGTTTGCGACAGACCGACTTCAATTGATCCCCGTGGGCCTCGAACCGCCGGCGGTACTCCGCACGGGCCGCGCCGGGATCGATGAACTGCGTCCGGTCCGACTCAACATCCTCAAACAACGCCGGCTCCTGGAACTCGAACTGCAACTCGGACGGATCCAGCACCCGGAACGCCAGGACCTCGTGTCCGGACGCCGTCAACTGGGCGAGGCTGTTCTCCAGCCGGTCGATGGGCGCCAGGAAATCGGAAATCAGCACCAGCACCCCGCGCTTCCGGACAATTTCCACCAGGCGCTTCAGCGGCGCGGCCAGATCGGTGGCCGTCCCGCCCGCCGGCTTCTCCAGGGCGAGCATCAGATGACGCAACTGGCCCGGACGATGCCGCGCCGGAAGAAACTCCCTTACCCGCTCGTCAAAGGACAGGAGGCCCACCGCGTCCCCCTGCAGGTGAAGAAAGTAGGCGAGGGTGGCGGCCATCGTGGCGGCATAGGACGCCTTGGTGTAGCCGACCGTCCCGAAGTCCATCGACCGGCTCTGGTCCACGACGAAGTGGCAGCGCAGGTTCGTCTCATCCTCGAACTTCTTGAGGAAGTACCGGTCGCTCCGCGCATAGACCCGCCAGTCCAGGTGCCGCAGATCGTCCCCGGGCGAGTACTGGCGGTATTCGGTGAACTCGACGGAAAATCCGTGGTACGGACTCCGGTGCAGTCCGCTCCGGAATCCCTCCACCACTGCGCGGGCCCGCAACTCCAGGTTGCGGATTCCCATCAACGCCGGGGCGCTGATCCGGGAGCCGCCGGCTCCGTCCCGATTCCGGGCTGACGCGCTGGATTCCATCCCATCAATTCGGAAGCGGGCTCTTCACGGTCTCGAGCAGCCGGGTGATCAGATCCTCGACCCGGATGCCCTCCGCCTCGGCGCGATAGTTGATCAGGATGCGATGCCGCAGGGTCGGCGCCGCCAGGGTCCGGACGTCCTCGGCCGTGACATGCGCCCTTCCCTGCAACAGGGCCCGGGCCTTGGCACCGAGCACCAGGAATTGTCCCGCGCGGGTGCCGGCGCCCCAGGTGACCCAGTCGTTCACGAAGGCCGGCGAGCCGGTCCGGCGCGGACGCGACGCCGCGGCCAGTTCCACCGCGTACCGGACCAACTCCGCAGCCACCGGAACCTGGCGGACCAGGCGCTGGAACTGGATCACGTCCGGACCGCTGAACAGGGGTTCGATGGTCGCCGCGGCACCGGCCGTGGTCTCGGTCACCACCCGCACCTCGTCGTCCACCGGCAGGTAATCCATCACGACATTGAACATGAACCGGTCCAATTGCGCTTCGGGCAGCGGATAGGTCCCCTCCATCTCCACGGGATTCTGCGTGGCGAGGACGAAGAAGGGCTCCGGCAACGGGTGGCGCACGCCGGCCGCGGTCACCTGATGCTCCTGCATCGCCTCCAGGAGCGCGGCCTGCGTTTTGGGCGGCGTGCGGTTGATCTCGTCCGCAAGGATCATGTGGGCAAACACCGGTCCCCGGACAAACGTCATCCTCCGTTCCCCCGACGCATCCTGAAGGATCTCCGTTCCGGTGATGTCCGCCGGCATCAGGTCCGGCGTGAACTGGATCCGCCGGAACTCGAGGTGGAAGATCTGCGCGATGGATTTCACGAGCAGGGTCTTCGCCAGGCCCGGCGCGCCCGTGATGAGGCAGTGCCCCCCGGCCACCAGGGAGATCAGGATCTGCTCAATCACGTCGCGCTGGCCGACAATGACCTTGCCAAGTTCTTTTTCGATGCGCGCGCGGCCGGCGATGAGACGGTCCATGGCGTCATGCTCGGACACCGGGGGCGGGGTTTCGGAGGAAGGGAAGCTCATGGGAAACGGAAATCAAAGTTCAGTGCGTCATCACGTAAAACACAATGTTGATGCCCAGCGGATACGAAATTTTCTCCGAGAACTGCCGGAAGAAATAGCCGTCCTCCCCCTCGCGCTCCCAGCCGTCACCGTTGTCGGTGTTGTGGGTGGCCAGGACCATGAGACGGCCCTTGTCATCGGAGATTCCCCGATGATGCACGGTCCGGGTGTCGCCCTCATGGTTCATCTCCCAGGTCACCCCCGTGTACTGGCTCTCCACGCCCTGACGGACGTTGGGCACCTGCCCCTTGGACTGGATCTCAAACACGCAGTGGTACAGCGGATGTTCCATCGGCAGCTCCACAAACGACCGATCCGGGAACACCTGCTTCATCCTCGCCTCGCAGTTCTCCCACTCCAGGTCGCCCCAGAAATCGTCCAACATGAGAAATCCCCCGTTGAGCAGATAGACCCGCAGCGCCGACGCCTCGGCGTCCGAGAGGAAGAGGCCGCCCGGCTCGACGATGTAGAGAAACGGATACTGGGAAAGATCCGGGTCCGTCAGTCGGATCAGACGACCGTCGGGATCCACCTTCATCGACGTCATCTGCTGGAGCCGGTAGGAAAAGTTCAAGTCGCTGTCCGGAGTGTCCGTGGAATAGCCGCCGTGTCCGCCCCAGCCGCCCTGATCATAGACAACACGGGCAAAGGTGAAGACGTCCTGGGTGAAGCCCGGGGCATTGGTCCACGTGGGGGTGCCCGTGCTGTGGGACTCAATCTCCCGCGCGGTCCGCTCCTGCCCCGTCGTGCGACTCTCCGTCCAGCGCCCCCGGAAACGACGCTGTCCCCACGCGAGTCCCGTCACCACAAACATCCCGGCAATCACCGCCAGCACCGGAAGGACGCGAACCCAGCGGCGCGAGGCCGGGGGGATCGGGTTCGGAAGTGCGCCGCGGGGGTTCATGCGGTCAGTGGGTGAGCATGTAGAACACGATGTTCACTCCCAGGGGATAGGCGATCTTCTCGGAGAAGGTGTGGAAATAGTAGTCACTCTCCCCCTCCCGCTCCCAGCCATCACCCGTGTCGGTGTTGTGAAGGGCCAGCACCATCAGCCGCCCCTTGTCATCGGAAATCCCACGGTGGTGCACCGTGCGCGTGTCCCCGTCGTGGTTGTTCTCCCAGGTGACCCCGGTGTGCTCGCTCCGGATGCCCAGGTTCACATTGGCGACCTGCTTCTTCCCGGTGATTTCAAACACGCCGTGGTACAGCGGATGATCCATCGGCAGCTCGACAAAGCTCCGCTCCGGAAACACGAGCTTCATCATCTCCTCGCAGTTGGCCCACTCGGTGTCGCCCCAGAAGTCGTCCATCAACAGAAAGCCGCCGTTCAACAGATGCTTCCGCAAGGCATCCACCTCGGGCGGGGTGAGGTAGAAGGTCCCGGCCGCGGACAGGTACAGGAAGGGATAGTTGACCAGGTCCGGGTCGATCAACCGGAGCAGGCGCCCGTCGGGATCCATCCGCATGGAGGTCATCTGTTGCAGTCGAAACGACAGGTTGAGGTCGGCGTCCGGCAAGTCCGTGGTCCAGCCTCCCCCGCGCATGTGGGAACCGTCGGGGTGCTTGTCGTACCGGACGCGGGCGA
This sequence comes from Verrucomicrobiales bacterium, assembly GCA_016793645.1. Lineage (GTDB taxonomy): Bacteria > Verrucomicrobiota > Verrucomicrobiia > Limisphaerales > UBA9464 > UBA9464. Next base: position 6,522 of record JAEUHD010000098.1, on the reverse strand, counting down.
AGGTGACCACGTCCGGCTCGAAGGTCGGGGCGTTGGTCCAGTTGGGCGTGGCATCATTGCGGGTCCCGACCTCGCGGGCGGTCTTCGTTCCCTCCGGGACAAAGATCTCGCCCGGCCCCATCATTCCACGCTGCGCCAGCACGCCCACTCCCGCGGCAAGGGCCAGGCCGGCGGCAACCCAGCGGAGTCTCATTTCACCGCCTCCGTGCCGGCGCCCGCACCCGCAAGCTTCCGAAGCAGCCGCAGCGCCTCCCGGTTCCGCGGCGAATCCTCCAGGGACTCCAGGACTTCCCGTTTGGCACGCGGATCCCCGGCGAGATCCATGGCCCGGGCGAGTCGGAAATGCACTTCCGCCGGATCCTGCGGATCCATCTGCAACAGGGTCAGGCAGGCCCCCATCGTGTGGGTCGGCGATCCGGTCGCCTCCCCGGCGGCGGCCAGCGCCCGATACGGAACCGGTGTCAGCGGATTCACCGCGAGCAGGCGTTCCGCCGCGGTGACCACCTGCGGCCAGTCCGCGGCCGCCGTCGCCAATTGAATCAGCCGGAGGCATTCCTCCGGAGCGGCCGCGTCGCGCAGGGTGACCTCCGCCAGCAGCGTCCGCTCCGCATTGGTCTCGCCCAAGGCCCGGTACACCGCGGCCAGACGCCGTCCCGCGCTCCCGGGACCCACCTGGCCCGGATAATTGGTCCGGATCGCCAGCAGCGGACGCTTCGCATCCTCCCATTGCCGGGCCTCCATCAACGTGGATGCCGTCTCCGACAGGACCCAGAAGTTGGTCGGGTTCGCCGCCATCCATTTCCGATAGGCTTCCTCACCGCCCAGTTTGCCGTCCTCGGGGGCCTTGTCCCACGTGAGCCCCGGCGCCAGGGCCAGCGCCCGTTCCCGGGCGAAGGCGGCAAAATCCGATTCCAGCTTCGGCAGGGGCGCGAGGTTCCGTTCCAATACGGCGTTCACCTCACCCCCCTCCCTCAGATCGTTCAGGATCCTGCGCAGCGCCTCCACGCCATGGCGCTGGACCACGTACTCCACCAGCAATCCCGCCTCGAAATAGGCGAACTGAAGGTGCATCGGCGTCTTGGGCATCAGAAAGGCCGCACTCAACTTCCCCACCGGGGTCAGTTCCCCGCCCAGGATCATTTCCCGGTACCGTGGGCGCAACGCCTGGCCCCAGGCCGGATTGGCCTGCGTCTCCTCAAAAACGGAAATCCCCTCGCTCAACCAGCGCGGCATCCGGTTCCGCGTGAGCTGCAGCGTCACGACGTGGCAGAACTCATGCCAGAGCACGGCCTCCCAGTTCACCGGATCCTTGGTGCTGGTGGCCGGACTGTTCGCCGTCACCACCCGGCCAAAACAAACGCCCAGATATCCCGGATTCTCCGGCATGCCAAAGGTCCGGACACCGAAATCCTTCTGCTGATGAAAAATCTCCACCAGCGTCGGCTCCTGAAGTTCCGCCCCGTACTTTGGGACCAGCGTGCGGCGCGCCCGCTCCAGGAGATCCAGCACCCGCGGGCCATAGATCGCCGCCTCACCGGCCTGCATCCGGAGGACAAAGTGGGCGTTGGTCAGGGTGACAAAGCGGGTGAGGACGTCGTGCAGGGTGACCAGGTTGTACGCGGCGATATCGTAGGCATCCCGCCGGTGCACCTCATCCGCCAGGCGCCACCCCTCCGCCTCCTCCCCGAGGCGCAACAGGTCGCTGGCGAGTTGCGCGGAGGCCGGCAGATAGGTCGGATCAAACGTCAGCGCCTGCCGCTGATGCTCCGCGCCCTCCGCGAACCGGTATTTCTGGGCGAGCTTCCGTCCGATCACGAAATCCACCCGCGGATTGTTGGTCCAGTACTTCAGGGCCGAATCGCGCGCCTGCTGCTCCCCGGCCGCGTCCCGGGCCAGATGCGCGAGCACCGCCTTCAGGGCCCAGGCGTCCGGCTGGGCGGGGTTCACGGAAAAGACCCGGCCCAGGATGTTCGACGCCCCGGCGTAGTCCTCGGAATCCACCCGATGCTCGGCGAGCAGCAGGAGGCTGGGCACATGGCGCGGATTGATCTTCAGCGCCGCCTCAAGCGACGTCACCATCTCCTCCCGGTCCCCTTCGGAGAACGCACGCGCCCGACCATGGTGGAGATCGGGATCGCCGGGCAGTTTCGCCAGTCCCTCGTCAAAGACCTTTCCCGCCAGCGCGAAATCATTCTTCGACAACGCGAGGTCGCCGCGCGCCAGATAAACGTCGCGCAAATCCGGATCCGCCTTCGACGCCGGCAGGTAGATCTTGTCCAGCACCTGCTTCGGATCAATGCCCAGCGCCAGCGCCGAACGCCCGAAGACGACCAGGCTCGGCGGATCGCGGAACGAGTAGGTGCGCGCCCCCACCAACTCCTGAATCTCCTCCAGGAGCGCCGCCGCCCGCACGGAATCCCCATTGGCCTGCAGGGCGTCGCGGGCCAGCCAGCGGAGCCGGATGCTGCGGGAATCCGAAGCCAGAGCGTTCGTCGCCGCACTGCGCGCCTCCGGATAGCGTCCCACGTCGAGCAGGGTCTGGATCAGCATCAACCGCCACTCCTCCGAGCGGTCCTGTTCGGCCACGGCCTTTTGACAGGCCCGGATGACCTCGTCGTACTGTCCGGCGAGCCGCTGTTGACGGACCGTATCCAATTCCTCAGCCGCAACGGCCCGAGTGAGACCGGCGAATCCGACCGCGATGAAACCGAGCAGCGCGAACGCCCTCCGCACGCACCCGCCAAGCGTCCCGAGCCCCCGTTGGGGAATGCGCAGGGCCTGGAATTGTGGAGACACGGACGACAATGAGACCGAGGCCCGGCAAATCTCAAGTGGCGACGAGAGAAACCGTCTCCGGCGAGGGGAAAGACCCCCCGCCCCCGTCCCCAGGTTACAGGAAATGCGGAAACCGTGCGGGGCGTCTGGCACGCCCCGTTCGTAGTGCAGCCTTCAGGCTGTCTGCGCGCCACGCCGGCCCTCACGGGCGTCGCTGCGCTGGCGAGACTGGGGCCCCCCAGAGCGCAGGAAGGGGGACAGGCTAAAGCCTGCACTACAAACGAGCCGCCCCCTCGAAAAACCGCGATTGCGAAAGGCCCTTGGAGCGCCAATCCTCCGACCCCCGGGAGCGCTCGTAGCTCAGCTGGATAGAGCATCCGCCTTCTAAGCGGACGGTCGCGCGTTCGACTCGCGCCGAGCGCACCACCCCGGACTCTCAGGAGACCCGATGCTTGCGGAGAAACGGTGCCGGAACCACGTCCACCGGGAGACGACAATCTGATCCCAGCCCGGACGGCCACTCTTCCATTGCGGTCGCAATCGATTTCAGCTCAGTTTCCGGCGCAGCACCCACGACGGCCGTTCATGGACTCCCCTTCTCGCCGGTTTTCACACGTTCACCCACCCGCACGAGCGATTGCCCTGCTCACCCTTCTGTTGCTGATGCTCCCGGCGCGGAGCCAGGACGCCCAACAGATTCTATGGCACCTGCCCTCGGAGGAAACCCCGCTGGTCATCGGGCGCTCCTACCCCCTGGAAGGTTCGTCCAGCAGCGGTCTGCCGGTCGTTTATCGGGTCGCCAAGGGCCCCGCCACCCTCACCGATGGCCGCGTGATGGCGACGAATGTCGGGACCATCGTGGTGGTGGCCGAACAGCCGGGCAATGGCGCCTTCCTGCCCGCCTCCCTGAGTCGGACGTTCAACCGCTCCGTGATCGAGACGGTACTGGCGGGACAGTTGGATCCTGCTGCCAAGGTTCGGGTGGCCAATGGCCTCGTCTTTCTCGCCGGCCAGGACCTGGCCATTGTCCGCGTCACCGATCCACAGTCGCCCCAGGTATTGGGTCGGTTGCCCCTGAACTCACCGGCGACCGACGTTGAGGTCGTGGGTTCGTACGCGGTGCTCACTTCTGCGGATGGCCTGCTGGTGGTGGATGTCGGCGACCCCAGGCAACCCCGGCTTCTCACCACGACGTCCACCTCCGGCCCGGCGCTCGCCGTGAGTCTGGAGCTTCCCACGGTCGCCGTGGCCACCGGAACCACCGGCGTCGATATTTTCACCTGGCTGCCCCCGGCGGCGCCCCAGCGGATCACGACCCTGGATTCCGGAGAGAATCCGCTCAACGCGCAGAGCCTCCTGCTCCACCACCAAATCGCCTACGTGGCCAATTTCGCCCGGAGCGTCCACGTCTATGACCTAACCAATCCCGGGCAACCGCTCAGCGTGGGGGAGATTGCCGGCTTCGGAGGACTGGCAGCCCTGGCCGCGGCCGGACCGCATCTGCACGTGCTCGATCCGGTCGCCTACTGGGTGTTTCAGCTTCAGCCGCCGGCCCTGCCTTTCCAGGTCGGCAGTGGCTCGTCAGCGCAGGATTGGTTTGAACTCGTATTGAGCGGAGACCGTGCGTTCGCCGTGGGCAACCAGTATGGGTTCCGGGCCTTCGACCTGGTGGATTCGATCCACCCCTGGCTGGTCGGGGAAACCGGCTTCGACTTCTTCCCCGTTGGCCTCGACCTCCAGGGGAATCTGGCCTTCGTCACCTTCGGCGCCCAGCCCACGCAGATTCGCCGATTGCGAGAAGGACTCCGCCAACCCGTCGAGTTTCAGATCCATGACGTCCATGTCACCAACGGCCCGATCACCTTCACCCTCACCGCCACCGCCGCCTCCGGATTGCCGGCAACCTTCCGACTCCTGGAAGGGCCGGCGACGATCTCCGGCTCGGAACTCACGGTCACCAATGCCGGCATGCTGGTCGTGCAGGCGGACGTCCCAGGGAACGAGCAATTCTATCCGGCGTCGGTCACGGCGACGTTTTTCGCCTACAAGCTGCCACAAGATGTCCGGTTCGAACCACCCGCCTCGGTCACGCTGGGATCGGGCGGCCTGGACCTGTTCCTGTTCGCGGAGGCGAGCAGCGGACTCCCGGTTGACTTCGAAGTGTTGAGTGGACCCGGTCGGATCGAGGGGGGGCGGTTGACGGTCACCGATGTCGGATCGGTTCGGGTCCGGGCCTGGCAACCTGGCAACCTCGCCTATTACGAATCCCCCACCGTGGAACGAACGATCCTGGTCACCGACCCGCCGAGCTTCACCCGCCAACCCTCGCCGGCCAATGTCTCCGCGGGTTCGCCCGTGACGCTTCAGGCGGCGGTGGCCACGCCCGCGGCCAGCACCTTTCAATGGTATCTCGATGGCGTGGCGGTTGCGGGCTCCACGTTGGAACAACTGGAACTCCCCTCCGTCACCCCCGCCCGAACCGGGCTCTATCACCTGGTTGCCACGCACGCCGGCCGTGGCTCCGCCACCAGCAGCATCGTGTCGGTGAGCGTGGACCTCCCCGGCAGCGAGTTGGTTCTGAGACCGCGGGGGAGCCTGCCCCTGCGCGGTCGGCCGAATCGCGCCAATCCCGCGCGCATCGAGTTGCAGGACCACTATGCCTTCGTCACCGAACTCCAACTGCCGGACTTGCGCATCTATGACGTCGCCAATCCGGAGGGCCTCCAACAGGTCGCGACGCTGCCGTTCCTGGGACCCGGTCATGAGGATTCCGCGCTCAAGGATGGCTTCCTGTATCTCGCCGAGCGACTCAACGGATTGGCGATCGTGGATGTCCGGAATCCGCGTCGTCCGGTCCGACATTCCCTCTATCGTCTCCCGGGAAACCGCACCGACGTGGTGACCATCGAAATTCGTGGCGAACTGGCCTATGTGGGAAACGGCGCCCACGGATTGGCCATCTTAAACCTGAGCAATCCCACGGAACCCGTCCTGGTGGGCTCACTCGACACCTCCGGTCTGGGCGCTGGCGTGCGCTTGCGGGACGATCTCGCCTATGTGGCGGATTGGTCGGGCGGATTGAAGGTGGTGAATGTGGCCGACCCGGCGAACCCGTTTCTGATGACCCGTCATCCGGGGACCGATTCCGCCGGACAATCCTACTACGACCTTTTCCTGAATGATCGCGCCGCGTATGTGGCCGACACGGCGGGAGGGTTGCTGGTGCTCGACCTCGCCGGGTTCCCTACCCTGCGCCGGGTCGGACTGATCCCGGGAAGCATCTGGGGTCTGGACGGAGGAGGACGGTTTCTGGCGACCGCCGACAACAGCACCTCGGGAGCAACGCCCCGCGCCGGGATCCGGCTGTTCGATATCGCCACTCCAACCAATGCCATTCCTCTGGGCCGCTTCGCCGACTGGGGGACCATGGATGGAGTCCGCCTCCAGGGGAACCGCCTGTTCGTGGCCGGCACACGATTCGGCATTATCGACCTCGATTTTCCCACCCGGCCACCGGAGATCACGGAAGCGCCCGTGGCGATCAGCGGACGACTCCAACAGCCGGCACGACTGGAAGTCCGGGCCCAGGGTGCGGAGCCGTTGACGTACCAGTGGTTTCACGGCGGCGAATCGGTGCCAGGCGCAACGAATGCGGTGCTGCACTTCGATGCGTTGCAGATCGCGGACGGAGGATCCTACGTCGTGGAAGTCCGCAATCCGCTGGGAACCGCCCGGTCAGATCCGGTC